>NZ_JBVKDS010000005.1:0-381581 GCF_055633695.1 Kitasatospora sp. NPDC114501
GACGCCAACTGGCTGGAGCGGCGTGGGGTCGGACGGCTCGATGCAGTGGGTGGTGGCGGTCACCGCCGGCCCGATTCCGATCTCTGTAATGCGAACCAGGTTCCTCAGCGGATGGTTCGCTCAGAGCTTGGCTCTGACCTGCTAGTTTCATGGGGATCAGCTTCGGACGGGTGTTCCGTGGCTGCTGTGCGGCCTCATTCTAGCGTTCTCAGCGCCCGCCGGACTCGTTCCGCCTCCGGCGGAACGAGCGGTCTGTGAGAGGCAGCCAGGCGATGGCGTTTCCTCCACTGCAGAGGTTTTCGTGACCCTCCGTTAGGCTGAAGTCAGGTCTAAACCTTTCCCTTTGGTTTAGACCACTCTACTTGGCAACTAGAGAATGAGAGTTGGTCGGCCGATGTTATGTAACGGGATGTCGACGGCTTGCGGGTCCTCATGTGTAATGCCACTGAGACAAGGTGTCGGCGATACAGAATTGATCGACCGGGCGGGTTCTGTATCGCACACGGCTGTTCTTCGCCGCGGCCGGTTGTCGGCAACGGGGCGCAGCAGGGCCGCGATGAACTCGTGGGCAGTTGCTTGGTGTTGAGGGCTGACGCGGGCCCAGCCAGTGGGTGCGCCTGGCCTAGGTTCCCGGCCGGGTTCGGGCGTCAGGTGTTGGGGGTCGTGTGGTGGGGCTCCGCCGGCGGGATGGTGAGGTTGTGGTGGGTGAAGAGGGTGGTGAAGAACTGCTCGAGGAGGAGGCCAGCGTGGTGTCGGTTGCTGAGTTCGGTGGAACTGAATCGGTAGACCTCGTAGCCGCGGAGCTTGAGGTCGCGGTCGCCGCGGACAGTGTCCTCGTACGCCTTGGCGGTCGCGTAGTGGTGGCGACCGTCGACTTCCAGGACGGCGCGGTGGCCGCCCGGTAGGAGCATGAGGAAGTCCATACGGTGGTTCAGCAGGGCTTCGACGCCGCGCTGTTGGACGGTCTTGTGGTCCCAGTGCAGCCAGACCTCGGGGAGCAGGACGGGCAGGGTCGAGGCGCGGGCGCCGTAGATGCGGTGATAGAGCCGGTAGAGGTCGCGCTGGGGAGAGACGTCCTCGCTGGGCATGGAGGCCAGCAGGCGGTTGTAGAGGTCCTTCTTGGCCTGCTCGGTGTCGTCGGTGCCGGTTTTCTCCTGCCACCACTGCTGCAGGTCGCACCAGCGAATGCCGTCCGGGCCGATGAGTCGGTCGTAGACGAGGACCTGGTCTGTCCCCTGCAGGACTTCGAGATCGTTGTCGACGACGCTCAGGAAGCGGATGTCGGGCTTGGCGGTGGTGGCGAAGATCAAGGTCTTCGGCCGGCGGGCGGCGCCGGGGCCGGTGCGCAGGAGCTGGAAGTGTGGGTAGCCGTCGCGCTCGCCGGTCTGCTCGAGGCGGATTGCGATCGGTGCCAGCGCCGTGTTGACCGTCTCGACGAGGCGGCCTTGGGCGCCAGCGTCTGGGAGGGTTACCGGGTCGACCAGGGCTTCGAGGAAGCGGGTGAACCTGGCGGAGCCGGCCTCGAAGACCCCGAGCTGCTCGAACAGTTCCTCCGCCGACCAGTCCTCTCGGTTGCGGAACACGTGCTGGTGGATCCGGGCCCGCAGGCTCGTCGTCGACGATCCCGTCCACAGCGCCATCGGGTCGTCGTCCAGGTGCCAGAACCGTTCCAGTGCGCGCTCGAACCTGTCCTGGCGGTAGAGCAGTTCGTCGAGGTTGATAGCGGCGGCCAGCTCGCGCCGCACCCGGCCCGGGATCTCGATGACCGTTCCGGCGTCCCAGACGGCGTCCTCGAGGGCGAACCGCTCCTTCCCGCGGACGGACACCTGCGGGGAGTCGAGGAGGCGCTGCGCGGTCTGGAGGAGGCCGCCGTCGTCCGGGAGTGCCTTGAGGCAGGCTTCCAGGCGCTGGCTCTTCGAGCCTGTGTCTGCCGCGGGTATCGGTAGCCTGAGCTCGGGCCCCAGCTCGGTCAACTCCCGGTGGGTACAGGAATGGAGCCCCCACACGACAGTGCTGACCGCTTCTCGCAGCTTCGTCGGATCCACCGCCACGGGACGAGTGTGGCAGACCGCTCGGACAGCTGTCCCAGAAGCGGCGCAGCCGCCGTCCCGGCAGGCTCCGGGGTGCTACACCGGAGCGCCGTTGCACCGGCCGGGGCAGGTCGGCGCAGCGGGGGTACGCGGAGGGCGGCGTTCTGGCCTTGCCGGAAAGGGGCGGTGCAGCGGGGTGTGGGGCGCAGCGGCAGGGTGGGACGAGGTGGGGCGTTGGCGCCGGATGGGCCCGTCTGTCCGGCTGGGACGTGCGGTGCTTGGTGGGAAGATCGTCAAGGCGCTCGGGGTCGCAGCACCTAAATGATCTTGAGTGCTTCGTCCCACACGTTGCCTCCGTCCGCCCAGGTCCACAGCCATTGGCGCAGTGACGGTGCGGCGTAGCACAGGCCGTCGTGGGGGTTTTCGCCCCAGTCGGGTTCCCAGCCGTCGGCGTCCCAGAGCAGGACGGGGTTGTCGATCGCGATCAGCGAGACGTGCCACTGCATGCTGCAGCCGCCGCCTGTCAGGAAGAGCCATGACGGCGGCCGCCCGTACTTTGGCCCTCGCGTGTGGAGGGAGGTTGCGCAGGGCCAGTCCGGTCTGTGCCGGTAAGGGATGTGGCGCGGTGTCAGCGAGGCGAGGCCGCCTTCCGGGCCGAATCCCCCGTCGCCGATCTCGGTGTAGATGCGTCGGAGCAGTGGCGGCAGCTCGTGACCGAGCTGCCGCTCCACTTGCTCGACCTCGGCGTTCGTGAGCGGGGGAAACGGCTGGTCCGGGAGACAGCCGTGGGGATCGCCTGTGGTTCCGGTGCCCCACGCGAGGTTGTGCAGCCGTTCCAGGAGTGCGTCGTTGTCTGCAGCGGTGCGACGGAGGGCATCGGTCACGGGGCGGAACTGTAAGTGGGGTGGATACCTGGGGCTCCGTAGTGGAGGTGACCGTTCGGGGATTGTCATCAGTGCTTGAGGTGGTGGTGTTCAGGCGCCGAGGCCGATGTGGGAGACGTAGGTGTAGGCGCCCCAGTCTGAGTCGAGGTCGGCAATGACGTCGTCCCAGATCTCCTCCAGCTTCGTCTCGTCGCCGTCGACCATGGCGTCGACGGCCTCGTCCCAGACGTAGCGGACCTGGATGGTGCGCAGGCGGAGGTTGTCGCGGCGGCGGGGCTGGTCGACGAAGTCCTGGTTGACGGGGTGGATCTCAACTCGGGTGCCGCGGCCGGCGTTGTTGAGGTGCTGCTTGAAGCCGCCGGGATTGGTGAGGACGTTGTGGGCGCGCAGGTTCCAGTAGGCGGTGTCGATGGCTTCGAGATTGTGGGGGCGGGGGCGCTGGGTGCCGTGGGTCCAGGCTCGGATGGTGCGGGGGGGGTGGCGGTGATGCCGGCGTCGCTGAGGGCCTGGGTGCCGCCGGTGGTGGTGGTGAGATAGCGCATCCGGGCGAGCAGGCCACGGCGGGTGGTGGGCGGGGATTTGATGCCGCCTTCGATGATCATGCGCTCGAGGGCGTCTTCGAGGGCGCGGCCGAGGGCGATCTTGCCGTGGACGTTGCCGGGGTCCAGATGGGCGCCGTACTTGCCGAAGTTCTTCCATCCGTCGGTCGACACGTTCAGGCGGCCTTTCGGGTGCGCGGGAGGGTGTACTGGTCCTTGAGCTTCATCTGGGTGGTGAGGCGACCCTCGGTGAACACGGTGCGCCAGTCGGTGCTGTCGCTGGTGGTGTGGAGTTCATCGGTGCCGCGCAGGGCGACGATGGTCAGGCCGTGGGTGTGGGCGCGGTGGGCCTTGTACCAGAGGTTGGCGAATGCCTGGGAGCGGATGATGTGCATCCAGTCCGGGCGACGCAGGTCGCGGTTGTGGGTGGATTCGCCGATGGTGGAGACGAACTTGGCGTAGATCGCCTTCACGTAGGCCTCGGTGACGGTGTCGGCGGTGGTGATGGCGTTCTCGCGGGCGAGGGTCAGGACGCGGCGGTACTTCTCCAGCAGGCTTTCGCTGGCGCCGGAGGTCCAGGCTTCGGTGATGTGGGGGGCGTCGGCGAGGCCGAGCTTGTGGCAGCGGATCAGCAGGCGAACGGTGGCGTCGTCGAGAAGCACCGGGCCACTCTCGCGGCGGTTTCCGATCGGGTCGGGCAGGTGGGGGTGCTGCCAGATGGGGCGTTTGGGCAGCAGGTAGATACCGGAGCGCTTCGGGTCGAAACCACCGTCGGGCTGGTGCTGCAGGGCGCCGATCGGAAGGTGGGTCTTCAGGGCGGTGCAGTAGGCGGCGTTGGTGTCCAGGACATCGACCGCCACCGGCAGCAATCGGCCCTTGCGCAGGTCGTCGAGCAGGACGACGTTCTCCCACTTGTGGCGGCCCTCCCAGATGTCGTCGGCGCCGTTGCGGGACTTCTTGCGCAAGAAGTCCAGGGTCTCGGGATAGACGGTGTGTTCGTAGGTGGCGCCGACGCGGGTCGCGTCGAAGAGTTCCATCCCGTTCGGGATGGCCTTGTTCTCCAGCGCGGCGATCGCGGCCTCGGTGTCGCCGCCGTGCTCCTCCAGGGCCTGGTCGACCGCCGAGCTGATCATGTCGAGGTAGTAGCTGTAGTCCCGGTCCGAGTAGCCGGTGCCGCGGGCGGCGGCCGCCCGGGCGCTGCCGGAACGGGCGGGGCGCAGCGGCTGGTTGCCGGTCTCGAAGGTGGCAGGAACATCCGCGGCAGGGCTCTGCACGGCGGGCGCGTGGGACGGGCCGTGGGCGCCCTCGGCTGCCTCGGCGGCCAGGGTGGTGCCAGGAAGCGGCGTAGCGGGCTCCGGGAGGCCTTCGGTGGTCGTGTCGGGTGTCTGGGGAACCTCCGTTGCCTGGGCGGGTCCGGTTGCGGGCACAGCGGGCGCGGCGGGGTCCGGGTGGGCCTGCTGGGAGGACGCGGCGGGGCCGGCAGAGGGCGCGGCGGGAGCGCCGGACGCAGCGGCCGGGGTCGCGGAGGACGCGCCGGGCGCGGCCTCGTGGTCGGGGGTGGGGTCGGTGAGGCGGGCGTGGGCCGGGTCGGCTGCCAGGGTGAGGGTGGCGAGGTGGCCGAGGTCGCGTTCGGCAACAGCAAGGCGGACACGGCCGCCGCCGGTGCCGAAGGTGGTGGGGGCGCTGTCGGGGGTGAGGGTGAGGGTGACGTCGGCGGCCAGGGCGTGGATGAGGTCGGGGTTGTCGGTGTCGAGGGCGGCGAGCACTGGGAGGTGGCGGGTGCGGGCGAGGTGGGCCAGGGCCTGGCCGGCGTCGGCGAGGGCGGGCGCACCGGACAGCGGCAGGCGGGGGTCGGGGGCGGTCTGGAGGCGGTCGACCACGACGAGGGCCAGCTCGGGGACGTCCGCGGCGGTGGTGGTGATCGCCTCCGCGTCCAGGCCGGTACCGTCGTCGATCAGCAGCGGGGCCGCGGCGAGGAGTTCGGCGGTCTGGGCAACGGCCTGGCGCTCGGTGTCGTCGAGGGTCTGGGCGCGCAGGCGGCGGTAGTCGACCGGGGTGTGCGCGGCGATCACTCGGGCGGCGATGTCGGCCCGGGTCAGCCCGGAGGCCGCGTACAGGACGGTGCGGTGCTGGTCGAGCGCGGTGGCACGGGCTGCGCTGATCGCCAGCAGGCTCGCCCCGGCGCCGGGGGTACCGGCGACCAGGTAGAACCGGCCCGGCTGCAGACCGCCCAGCGCGGTATCCAGGGTGGGGATGCCGGTCGGCAGACCCACCGACGAAGCCTGCTCGGCGCCCCCGGCCGTAGCCGTGGCGGGGAGCAGGGTGTCCAGGGCCGCCCCCAGCGGGGCAAGCCGACGGCGCGGGGCCGACGGCACCATGGCGGCGGGCGCGGACGCAGGCGCGGACGCAGGCGCAGCGGCCGCAGCTGACGGACCGTCGGACGAGGCGGGTTCGGTGGCTGCAGCGGGCCCAGCAACTGGAGCGAGAGAGGCGGCAGCGGGCCCGGTGGCCGTTGCGAGGGGGGCGCTCGCGGGGCGAGACCCGGCGGCCGGGGTCTGCACGGCCACGGCCTCCGGTGAGGCGGCGGGAGCGGTGATCGGCGGGGCGGGTGCGATGACCGCTGCAGTGGGGGGCACCGCGGACGCACTGGACGGTGGCGGTGTCGCAGTGGCCGGGAAGAGGGCGGTGGCACAGGCCAGAACGGCTACAGGCCGCTTGTGGCGCAGCAGCACCTGCGGGGTACCGGCGGCGGCCTGGGCGACCAGGTCGCCCAGGACGGGGCGGGCCTCGGCGATACCGAAGGCCGGCGAGTCGGCCGTGGCCAGGCCTGCCGTAGTGGCCAGGTGGGCGGAGACGAGCAGGGCCCGTTCCCCCTCGCCCCGGGTGAGTTCGGTGATGGTGCCTTGCTCGGCGTCCCGGATGAGCTGGGGTAGCAGCGACCGGGCCTTGTGCACGCCCAGCGACATGGCTGGCACTCCCGGACCGGCGGTGATGGGATCGGGCGGCGGAACGGACGCGGCAGGCACCAGGGACTCCAAACGGCGCAGCAGGAACAGCAGCCAAGAATGTAACGCAAACCCTAGCATGTGCGATACATAAAATAGGGTGTGCGGTGAGCTGCGGGATTCGAGCAGGTCGTCTGTGGTTCCGGTGTGCTGTCTGCCGATCAGATATGTAATGGTACATCGTCGCCGGAACGCAGACAGGTCCGTGCAAGGACGCGAGTGGGAGCTTGCGGCGGCTGTCAGCGGGTCGGGAGCGGACGGGCGGAGTCGCCGGGTTTCGACGTCGACGAGCCTGCGGCTCGGTCTGCCCGACTGAGGGCCCGTAGGCGAAACGGGGCGACTGGTTCCAGTAGTCATACGAGAGCGAGTGCGTGGATGTCGCGCTGTTCCGCAGCCCCGACGGCCGGTCCTGGCACCTGGCCGACGCGTGCGAGACCTGTGCCGGCGCCATCCCGCACGCCGCGCGCGTGCCCACGCACCCGACGACGGCGGCACCGGCACCCGGGCCGGCACGCAGGCGGCCGCGCGGTGGGGAGGCCCGCACCGCCGCCGAGCAACGGCTCGCCGCCCGGGCCGCACTCGCCTACACCGGCGCCTCCCTGCCGTCCGGGACGAGCAGCGAGGCACGGCTGCTCGCCGTGCTGTGCGCGCTGCGCGTACGGCCCACCGGCCTCGCACCCCCACCGCCCGGAATCACCAGGTCGCTGCGCCTGCACGCGCCCGCCGGAGCGCTGGCCGAGCTGCAGGAGGCCCGGTGGCTGCACTACCTCGGCAGGCCCTGCGGCGGCCCGGCCGTGTTCGTCCCCGAACTCGCTGGCACCCGCGGCCGCACACGAGCCGGCCAGTGGGCCCTGCATGTTCTCTCCGACCGCAGAGCAGCGACGCTCAGGGTTTCCGTGCGACTGGCCGCGCTGACGGTCGCGGCCTGGGCGGAGCCCTCCGGCACGTCGCACCTTCTGGAGCCGGAATCCGCCGCCCGTGGCTGCGGACTGAGCGGGCAGGCCTTCCGGCATGCTCTGGACGAGGTCGGCGCCGCTGGCCTCCTCAACAGCTGGCAGCTGCTTCCAAATGGGTTGGTCCGCTGCTCCCCCACAGTTCCGCCCCCGGCCCCAGGTGGCTTTGAGCTCGGCTGCGGCGAGAGTCCGCAATGACGGCTCCGCCCGGGCTTCGTGAGCGGTGTCGCTTCCGGACTTGTCGCTGCTCAGATACCCACTGGTGCCAGCTGTGGTGGCGTGGCCGGGGATTCAGCGTCTGTCCGACCAGCCGCCTCGCAGACCTCAGCCCATATTTCGGCCTCGGAGATGGCCCGGAGCGAGACCGTCTCCTTGTATCCGTTGTAGGCGAGGCCGTTGTCCAGGACCGGCATCCAACCGCGGGCCCGCCAGGACTTCACCGTGGCTTGCTCCAGCACGTTCGCATCCCGCCCGACGGGAAACCCCATGGTCTTACGGAGTGTCCAGCCGTTGCGACGGTGCTCATACAGTCGGTTGTTCTTCGGGTGGTCCTCGCATATGCCGATCTTGGCCGCACCGAGATCGAGCTTGACCACCAGGTAGAGCAAGGCTGGCCTGTCGGGCTTAAATCCGTACTCAGCACACGCAGCGCACGGTCCGCTTTGGAATCGCATGTTCAGGTTGGGCGCACAGAAGTGCCCCTTGGCAAGGCATGTGCCGGGCCACTTGGCGGCGTCGTTCTCGTAGGGGATGGCAGGATCCGGCTCGTAGCCCCATGATCGGGCCAGCTTCCGCGCCTTCTCGTCCGGGAACTTCATCTTCCCGCTGCAGTACTCGCATCCGCGCTGGCCGGAGCGGATGTTGTCTAGCCTCGGTTTGTCGACCACGTTCCAGCAGCGCATGCACCATCCACGAACTGGCTGCTTCACATCGCGAATGATCTCCATCGGAAGGATCAGGCCCCTGGAGATCATGTCGGCACGGCGCTCGTTCGCCCTGCGGCGGTCCCGGCAGTACTGACAGGCAGAGTCGCCGCGCAACGCACGCACCTGGCTGAGGTAGGTCGGGAAGGGCGTCTCCCCCCCTGAACACCCCTCGATGAGGCATCGGACATTGAACGGTTTCGATGTCACGCCTGGGTACTGGTCTACCGGCTCGCAGCCGGCCTCGGCGAGCTCTGCGGTCGCCCCAGCGTGGTCGGTCTTGGATCGCTTGGCCATCCCGCCATCATGGCGCCCTCCCCTGACAGGCCGTCAGTCCCTGATTACACAATCAGCCCGTCGAAAAGCGACCGGGCATGGACTGAATCCGGTCGTGTTGGGGCCGCCGCCAGCGGCTCACAGTGGGACGGCGTGAACCACGGCGGACAACCATGGACAACCATGGACCTCCACGGACAACGAAGGGGCCTGGCCGAACCCGTGCGGGCCGGGAGCACCTGTCGTTTCGTCAGGGTCGGCTCGCGCCACACTTCCAGCATGCCGAGCTTTCATGACAGGAAGGCGATCGGTGACGCCCACGAGCGACGCGTCACCGAGGAACTCAACCATCGCGGCTGGGATGTCAGCCCCTGGGGCCAGGGAGTCATGGGCGAACCCGTCCGCCTGGCCCTCCGCAACACCGACAGCTTCCTTCGTTGGACACCCGACCTCATCGCGGCCCGTGACAGGCAGGTCGTCATGATCGACTGCAAGAGCCGAATGACCAGCCGGACCAGCAGTCGGCACGCCATTGAGAACGCCGCCGTCACCGCCCATCTCCAGCTCGTCGCCTGGACCCGGCTGCCGCTGTACTACGCCTTCGACAACCTCGACCTCCTCACCCCCAGCGACGCCCTCGGCACGGACATCCACGGACCGCGGACCACCGCCGGCTCCGGCGCGCCCTACCTCCTCGTCCCCACCGACCGTGCCCTCGCCTTCGACCACGTTTTCGGCCCGACCCGGCGCAGCTCGCTTCCGGACGCAGCCTGAGCCCGCACCCGCCCCGACCGCCAGTTGGCTCGCCCGACCTTGCCCGCGACTCTCCCGGACTGTCAAAGCACAGTGAGACTCCCGCGACGGAGCATCCAGATCAGCGGGCTGGGCAACCGGAATGCCATCACTGGATCACTGCCCGAAGTTGCAGGTTCATGACTGATCAGCGTTCTCCTCATCGGTTGGTCCCTGGTCAGTGAAAGTGGCTCCCCGGTACTCGGCGTGATTCCGATCCACGCATCCGGCAACGTGGAGGGGGGCGGGGTGGCGGGTTCGGGAGTCCCAGACCAGGGACTGGTGGCACAGGGCGGCAGCAAGAGCGGCGAGTTTCTCCGCCGGGTACGGTCCAGGCTCGGGGACGGTGATCTGGATGGCTGTGAAGCTGCTCCAGTCTTTGGCCAGGAGCGCGGTGCGCTGGTGCTCGGGGATAGTGAACCGCGTGTGCTGGGACCCGTTGACGGAGGTCTGCCCAAATCCGCTGTAGGTCCGGGAGGCCTGGGCCAGGTACCAGCTGGTGACGCCGGTGGTGGTCGTGCGCTGGTGCAGCCACTCGTCCGGTGTTGCGGGGCGGTGGGGGTCTCGACGTCGGCCGTCCGCGCGGTCGACGGGGGTGGGGACTTCGCTGTAGGAGGTGTTGACGCAGACGGTGGCAGCGACGCGGCCCTCCTCTTGGAGGGTGTCGCTCGGCAGGGCGCCCTCGCCGAGGCGGGCGTGCTGGAGTCCCGGCCAGATCGTGCGGCAGGCCTCGGCGTCGACGAAGATCACGACAGGGGTGGTGCCGGGGAGGATCCTGAGGGCGGCACGGATCTCCTCGCGCACGAGTTGGGCGCCGTCCTGGTGGCGGGCGTGCCCGTCGATGCCGATCGGTCCTGAGCCGAAGGCCGCTTCCGCATCGGGAACGGGCAGCCATGCGTGGTGTCGGCGGCTGTACATCTCCAGGCGCCACGGCACGTCGGGGTCGGGGTGTGTGTGCAGGGCGGTGAGGACTTCGACCATCTGGGTCTTGTCGGCGGAGCCGAGCGTGCGGGTGCTGCTGCGTTGCTGGCGCAGGTGCAGTCCCACGAGGACGGCGGGGTGGTCCAGGCCGACGGCGTCGGCCATGCGCCGGTCGACGGCTCCGAGTCGCAGCAGGAGGTCGCTCAGCCCGTTGATGGCGGGGTAGTCCAGGCGCGGCCGCGCGCGGGAGGCCTTGGCAGGCTCTGCCTGGTCGAGGCCTGTGTCGGGGGCGGTGTCGGTGTGGCCGGTGCTGTCGGTGTGGAGGCTGTCCTCAGTGGTGTCGTCCTTGGGCTTGAGACGCTCCTTCTGCGCGATGAACTGGGAGACCATGCCGCGTTGGTGGAAGTGCCGGCGCAGGTCGCGCTTGGGGTCGTAATCGGCGCCCTGGTCGCGGCGGGTGGTCTTCTTCTTGGGGTTCCAGAGGGTTTCGACCCAGACGCCGCTCAGTCCTGCGGCGGGCAGGTCATCGAGGAAGGCCAGTTCGCGGTCCCAATCGGGGCGGGTGGTGGCGGTGAGCGCGGGCAGCCGGCGCAGCCGGACGCTGACCCTTCCGGTCAGAGGGCAGTCCTGTTCGTCTTGCCAGTGTTCGATGTCGTCTGGGGTGTCCGCGTAGGGGGTGAGGGCTGCGGTCATCCGGTCGCGGGTGTATTCGTGGTCGTAGAGAGCGAGGATGCGCACGTGCTGGTGCCCGGTGCCGGCGAGTGCCTTATCGAGGTCCTCGCGCAGGACGGGGCCTTTGGCTGTGCGGGTGACCTGGTGGCCGGTTCGGGTGTAGGTGACCTGCTCGAGGCTGTACTTGGCGCCGAGGGCGGCGTTGATGTGCCGGGCGAGGGCGAGATTGAAACGGGTTCCTGTTCCCTTGCCGAGGGGGTGGTCGGTGGGTGCGGGGACGAGTGCGCGGACGGGGCCGCCGATGGCCGCGAGTTCTGCGTTGCTGCACAGGGTGATGCCTTCGAGTTCGCAGGCGTCGACGACCTGGGCGGTGTAGCCGCGGATGTAGGGCTGCCATCCGTCTTCAGTACGGCGGTGGCCGACGGGCAGGCGGAGCACGGTGCTCTTGCCTCGGGCGACGAAGGCGGTGCGGGTGCTGGCCCAGTGGGTGGCCAGGCGGCTGGAGGTGGGCAGGATGTGGACGGCGATGCGGGATTCGCCGGGCAGGGTGACGACGCGGAAGTCGAGTTTGTGCATGGCGGCGCCGGTGGTCTGGCGGCGCCCGGCGGTGTTGGTCAGGACGTGGTTCCAGGCCAGGAGGCTGCCGTTGGTGTCCATGAGCCACTCCAGGTGCGGCCCGGGCGATGCAGGGGTGTCCGGCTGGGGGTCTTCGCCGGTTGCTGATGACGCAGCGGCATCAGGTTCCTCCTCCGGTTCTGTTTCCTCGCCGACGGAGGTCTTCAGCCGGGGTGGGGGCGGGGGGAGGTGGAAGCGGTGCTTGGCGAGGGCCGCGGCGAGGTTCCAAGCTGCGACGCGGAAGAACCATTGGGGGGCCAGGGGGCGACCAGTTGAAGCGTCGGTGATGAAGTCGGCGAGGTTCCTTCGGACTTCTTCGCATTGTCCGAGCAGCGGGGCGAGGGTGTTGGCGTCGTCTCCGCCGCGGATGTGCCGCTCCCAAGCGCGGACCGCGCGGTGAAGCAGGCGGCGGTCGATGGGCTTGGTCGTGGCGAGCATCGTCGGTACGGCGGTTTCGGCGTCGGGCTGTCCGAGCGTGTCCGGCATGATCACCACGGGCTGGTTGGTGACTGCGGACAGGGCCGTGGCGAGGGCTGCGTAGGCTGGGCGGACGGGCCGGGCGCCGTCGTGGTCGCGGTAGCTGGGAAGGTGGCTCCAGGCGACGGCGAAGTCCTCGCTGAGGGAGTAGAGCACGACCTTTCCCAGACGCTTGGGGTCCAGGGTGTAGGCGAGGGTCGTCAGCATACGGTGTCCAGGTCTGCGCGGTGGATGGCGTGTTGGTCGGCGAAGGTGAAGAACCCGTCGGTCGATGCCTTGTTGGTGGCGACGACGGTGCCGAGTTCACCGCTGCGCCTCCATGCAGCTCGCAGCTCGCGCAGGAGGGTCGGCAGGTCGGAGTTCCCCTTGCCGTCGACGAACGCGGCGTCTACGAGGTGCAGGCGTCCTGGGGTTCCTCCCCGTCGGGCGCGGCCGACCAGTTGGATGATGGAGGCTACGAGTTCTGCGGTGATGGCGAGCTTGGCGCGTTTCGGCAGTGCCTTGAAGTAGCGTTCCCCTGCCAGGAGTTCGTCGAAGTAGGCGCTGGCAGTGGCTTTGGCCTCGGCGAGGACGGTCCAGGGCTGGTGGTGGGCCCTGCGGTCGTCGAGGGCGCGGGCGCCGACGTGGGCGAGCAGTTCGTCGGGTTCGTCGACGATGGACATGGGGCGCACCGCGAGCCAGATCGATCCGATGCGGGAGCGGTGTTCGCCGGGGGCGAGGATGTTCAGGCTGCGTTCGGCCCGTTGGATCGGCGCGATGAGGATGCGGGCCTGCGGCATGCCGCCGAAGTCCTCCAACTGGTCTGCCGGGATCTCGGTCCAGTGGCGCTGGCGGACTGTCGTGGCGATGTTCGGATCTGGGTCGGGGCGGACGGCTACGGCGAGGAGGCCCGGAGATGCCCCTGCGTCGGTCAGGCCGTCGGCGAGGTCGTGGCAGCTGACGTAGGAGGTGGTGGCGAGCAGGATGGTGTCCTGGATGCCTTTGGGGTTCGTGGCCTGGAGTTGCTCGAGTTCGCGTTTGAGTTCGCTCCAGAGGCGTTTGCCGAGTTCATAGGTGGCCTGGCGTCGTTTCTTCCCGGAGAGGCCGGAGATCCGCAGGAGTTCGGCGGTGTTCTCTCCGGGGATCGCCCTGAGGTCGATGACGACTTCGCTGCCCTCGTCGGGGACGACGAAGGACGGCTTGGTGTGGACGTGGTGGCGGTGTGCGCCGGGCAGGTAAGCGGTGGCGGAAAGGCCGAGCACGATGCGGCGGTGTCCGGCGTGTGCCAGTGCGGTGGTCTGCCCAATGTCGGTGATGTAGCGGTGGGGGTCGCCGCCGAAGGCGACGGCGGACAGGCGGGTGTTCTGCGGGGCGTCGGTGTTGACGTCCTCGGTGAAGGCGAAGACCAGTCGGCCGAGCGGGCCGTGCGGGACAGCACGCCAGGCGTCGTATCCACCGAGGGCGGAGGCGATCTCTTCCGCTGCGCTCACTCCGGCGAGTTTGAGCTGGGGGGCGTCGTAGACGAATCGGTAGAGCATGTCTCTCAGCGGGATCAGGAACATGCGGCGGACCAGCCGGTCGATGGCGTCGAGGCGGGTTTTCGCTGAGGGAAGCCAGGTCCGCAGGAGGTCGTCGAGGCGCTGGCGGGCGTTATCGAGGGCGCCAGCTTCGTCCTGGTGGCCGACGATGGCGCGGGCGGCGGTGGCGAGGTCGCGGAGGTGTTCGGGCAGCAGGTGGGTGTCGGTCTTCCCCCACACCGCTTCGAGGAGGACCGTGTGGCTGCTCGTGCCGGCGGGCGGCGGGGTGGACCCGATCTGTGCGGGGTCGTTGTCGAGGAGGGGGGCGAGCGTCGAGGCCAGCCAGGAGTCCCACCGCTGCGGCACGATCCACCGGCGGCCGGCGTCGCGCCGCAGGCGGCGGCTGGGTCGCGCGGTGGGCTCGTCCGGGACGTGGTCGCTGCGGCCGAGGTCGCCTCTGGCCAGGTGCATGGAGTACGTCTCGGCCAGTCTGCGGCATCCGGAGACGTTCAGCCGGGCGCGTTCCTCCAGTGCTCCGGGCAGGCGGTGGAACGCGGCGACCAGTTGCCCGTCCATGTCGAGGAGCGGCCGGTCGTGCGAGCGGTCCCCCCAGGCGAGGGTCAGGCCCCGGCCCGCGTGGGCGAGGACGGTCGACTGGAACGCGTCCAGTTCGTCGATCACCACGATCTGGCAGCGGCGCAGGATGAGTTCCTCGACCGAGACGCGTTCGCTGACCGTTCCGTCGGCGAGCTCCAGGGGGATGTGCATCCGCCCTTGGTGGAGGTTCGCGTGGGTGGTGACGATGATGCGGGCGGTGGTCGCCGTGCGGGTGAGCCGGAACTTGCCGCAATCCTGACGGAAGGGGCACACCTTCGGCTGCGGCATGGTGCGGTAGTCGTCCTGCCGGGGCGGACGCACCGGGGTGAGGTTTCGGCATGGTTCGCTGCCGGGCGACCAGGTGTCCACCTCCTCGTCCACGGCTGCCAGTGCGGGCAGTTGGCAGGAGTATCCGATCCGGGCGAACACCCAGTCGACGTAGTCGCGGTCCTTGGAGTTGCGGACCGTACGCTCCAGTTCGCGGGCGAGGCTGTTGGGCGACATGAGCGGAACGACGGCCTCACCGGGCTCGAGGCCGAGTTTGGTGAGGGCGCCGGACGCCTCGAGGTCCTCCTCGATCTGTCGTGTGATCTTGAGGGCGGCCGAGTTGGTGTCGACGACGATGGCGAGTGTGAGTCCCGATTCCAGCGCCCAGGTGGCGGTGCCTCGCATCATGACACTCTTGCCGGAGCCTGTAGGCGCGCTCAGCACCTGGGTGGGGCCGGCCCGCAGTTCGAGTTTCCCTTCCAGGCGCCGGCCGTTGCGGTCGCGCATGCGCTCGAAGAACGGCCTGAGGGTCTGTTCCCGGAACGCGGTGCGGGACTTGTCGTCCAGGCGGCTGCTGAGGCTGAGGAACTCGGAGATGTCCAGGACGGCTTCGGGCAGGTCCTCTGCTGTGGCGAGGGGCAGGGCGGGCGGCCGGTGTTCCGGGACGTGCTCGTCGCCGAAGGTATAGGAGGCCAGGATCGGGGCTCTGAGGCCCTGGGCCATTGGGACGTTCAGGGTATTGGTGTGTTCGCCGACCAGGGCGATGGGTTGCGGGCGCAGCCCCTCGGCCGCGATGGTGTCCATCTCGTCGAGGAGTCGGTCGGCGAACGCGCGGGGCGCGATGCCGTGGTGGAAGCGGACGTGTTCGCGGTCGTCAAGGAGCCGGACCCCGGGCACCTTGTCCTGTTCTAGCTGCTCGACGGCGTGGGAGCGGAAGGAGCTGTCGTTCGCGACGTCGTTGTCCCGGTGGCGCAGCATCCTGGCAAGGCGCCGCTGGTCGTCCGTCTTCAGGGCGGGGTAGCCGCTCCAAGCGTCGTACTTTCCCGTGAGCAGGTAGTGGGCGGCGGTGAGGGTCGCGGCGTCGGGTGCGCGGAAGTGGGCCTGGGCGCAGGCGAGTGCGCAGGCGAGGAGTCGGGGAAGGAGGTGTTCCTGGCGCTTCGTCTGTGGGGGTGCGGTGGTGGTCATTTGGCCTTCTTCCGCGCTCGTGCCAGTTGCTTGGCGACTTCCCTGTTGACGTCTTCGACGAGCCACACGGTGTAGTCGGGCAGGAGGTCCTGCAGTTCGAGTTTCTGGCCGTGGCCGCGGTGGTCGGGGATCACGATGGTTTTCGCGGCCAGGGGCTTGTCCCTGATCTTGTCGGCCAGTGCGCTTGCGCTGGCCACGTCCTTGAGGTCGACCGCCAGCGACCAGCCGAGGCAGGCGAGGGTGAATTCGACGTCGTAGAGGTCGCGGCCGGGCCACAGGACGACTTCCAGTGGTGTCTTGCCGTGCCATTTGAGGAAGAGGCGGAGTTCCTCGACGCCGGGGACGACGATGAACCGCCAGACCGCGTGCTCGACGCATACGGTCCGCTGGGGCCCTTGGAGGCGGCGTTCGCGTGCGGCGGGAGTCCGCGGTACGCGCGGGTCGCGGGGCTGCAGCCTGGGCCGGCCGTCGGCGGTCGCGCCGGTGCGGATGCTGTAGTGGGCGTGGTGGTACTGGTAGGTGCAGCGGACCTGGGAGCCGTTGACGCGCATCGGCCACTTGCACACGGGGCAGGGCCACCACCAGCGGCCGTCGTGGACGCGGTCGGCGGGCAGCGGGGTGTAGCGGACGGGCATGTCGATGCCGGCTTCCATGCACAGGTCGGCGATCTCCCCCGCTCCCCCGACCGGGTGCTCGACGACGAATCGGCGGCGGGCCACGTACAGGCGGTCGTCGGCTCCGGTCTTGATCGCGAGGAAGGCCTCGTTCTGCACGGCCTCCTGCCGGGTCCAGGTCCAGCTCGGCAGCCAGCCGCGTCCCTGGTCGCCCTTGTGCAGGAGTTCCATGATGGCGGTGCAGCCATCGGACCAGACATCGTCGCTGAGCTCGTCCCACTCCAGGACGGTCAGGCTCCCCAGCGGATCGTTCTCGAAGACGTCCGGAGCCAGGCGGCTCATCGGCCGACTCAGACAGTCGACGAACTCCGCAGGGGTCAGCGCCCGCTGCTGCGGGCACAGGGAGTTGACCACTCCCGCCATACTCATGATTTCACGCCAGGCACGGGATTCCTCGTGCCGGACCGTCCACGCGTGAGCCGCGCGAATAGCCGCAGTCAGGATCTTCGTCCTGCGCCGACTCAGGGCAGTATCGAGCACCGCCACATCTCCTCCATCACACTTTACTGAGTGTTCTTGACAGAGCGCACTAAGTGACGAGAGAGATCATGCGTGACAGCTGGGGCGCACGAGCAACGCACGCACTCCGGGCGTGTCGCATCCACGAAGGCCGCACCGGAGCTCTGACCTGCCATGTCTCCACGAAAGGGACCCAGGCGAGCGCCCGATCCAATCACTCCATCGAGTGAGAGCAACGGAGGGAAGACTGACGATGCGCCGGATCAGACAGCGGCAGCGACGCCTCGAGGTGGGACACGGTCGGCGGCTGCTCTCTCAGGCAAGTTGCAGGCGGGTTCCACGGCAGCAACCACATCGGCCCGACGCACCCGGAGCCAAGACGCCGTACGTGGCTGACAACGCGTGCCATCGAGCAGCGGCTCGCGTCCACCCCCAACCCGCGCATGAAGGCATCGGACCGGTCTGCGGGGATACGCATCCGGGTCACCGATGGTGGGCAGCAGCACTCACCGTCGGTGGCACCGGGCTTCTCGCTACTGTCCTGGGCCTGCTGCGGCCTTGCGGTTGCGGTCCGCTGTTTCACGAAGGCTGAAGTCGAGCAGCGCGGCTCGTATGTCAGTGCCCCGTTCCGTGCTCAGTGTTGCGGCCTTTTCCTGCAGGGCTCTGCGCAGGGTGTCGGGTGTCTGGCTGCGGAGCGCGGTGGGCATTCTGCGGTCCGTTGATGTCCATTGGGATGCGGGGAAGTAGGCGACGAGGTAGAGGCCGTGGGTGGCGTTCAGGGTGGGGATGTAGTCGTCGGCAAGCTGTGTCTGCATCGCGCTGTGTAGTTGGTCGTGCCAGTTTCCCTTGACCTCGATGACGAGGGTGGGGATCGCCGGGGTGTCGGGGGCGGGGTCGGTGGTCACCGTCTGGAGGAGGAGGTCGAGGCGGTCGCCGGCGCCGCCGATGGTCCTGTTGATCTGTACCTCGCGTCCGATCACGATCTTGCTGTCCACGAGCCGGGTGGTGAGGTGGTGGGCGAGGTAGTCGGAGATGAGGTTCTCCTCCTTGGGGTAGCGCAGGCGCCGGCGGGTGGGTTTGCCGTTGACGATCTCAGGAGTGGTGTCGTTCCACATGAGCGCTGCGGGGAAGGTCCCGTGGGTCAGGTCGTGCTGCAGCGTGGCGAGGGCGTCGAGCACCAGGTCGGTGAGATCGGCGCCGTCGCGTACCAGGCGTCGCCGGGAGTCCTGCAGGAGGGCGTGGAGTTCGCGGGAGGTGGGCCGGGACCAGGTCCGCTCGCGGTGGTTGCGCTGGGCCGTGCGCAGGGCTCGGGCGAGCGGTTTGGCGTGGGGGTGCGAGTGGGCGAGGCTGCGGAGCTCGACCACTGAGTCCGGCGTTCCCCTGGCAGCGAGGTGTTGGACGACGGTGTCGCGGTGTTCTGGGCCGTCCTCCTCGTGCCCGACCCATCGGGACTGTCGCGAAGGGCGCGTCGTCGCGTACGGGTACCGGTCGATCAGGAGGTCGGCGAGGTCGGCGGCCTGCTGCTCCGTCAGCTCGTCGAGCCACTGTGTGCGGCCGCGGTCCAGGATGCGTCGCTCGAGGGGTTCGAAGGACTCCGGGCCGGCCCTCAGCCAGTCTGCGACGGTCGGCCAGGCCCGGGCAGGACTCGTCTGCAGGAGGAAAGCGAGGAGTTCCACCGCGAGCGGGGACCTGCGGCCCTCTCCGATGGCCCTCAGCTTCCCGTCCAGGTCCGCCAGCACGGTCTCGGCCCCGGGCCCGGGCAGGTCGCAGGTCAGGCGCAGCAGGGTGGTGAGGGTGTGGTGGATGGCGTGGTGGCCTGGGTCGGTGTGCTGGGTTGCGTCCTGCAGGGCCCGGTCGAGGCAGTCGGGGACGGCTGCGGTGAGGCGGGTCTCGAAGTGGGTGGTTCTGATGTGCTGGGCAAGGGGCAGGGTGTCGCAGAACTCCTGGCGGGTGATCGCCGTGTCGAGGAGTGCGAAGAAGGTGTCGTGGAGTTGGTCGGCGGCATGCAGGGTGGCGTGGCGCAGCAGGTGCGTCGTCCGGGTGTCCGTTGGGTTGGCCGTCGGCGCAAGGGACAGGAGCGCTGGTGCCCAGCGACGCCAGTGGGCGGGGGTGATGGTGTGGGGGTGGGCTGTGGGGTGGGTGTGGAGGGCGGTGAGGGCGAGGACGCCGGCCCAGGCTCTCCAGGGGATCTTGTCGGTACCGATCCATCGGGTCCCGGCGGTGTCGGGCGCGTCGAGGTAGTGGTGGGCCGCGGCCAACAGTCGGTGCTCCGCGTCTGCGGGGAGGACGGCTATTGCGGGAAGGGCGGTGAGGTCGGGGTGGAGGTCTCCGGTGTCGCGGCCGGTGTCGGGGTCCCGTCGCAGTACCAGGCAGAGCTGCCAGAAGCTTTCGGCGTCGCCGGCTTCGGCCCTGTGGAGGAGGTCGGTGGCTTCGCCGACCCACGTGTCGTAGCCGTCCCACTGTCGGGGCGCGGGCCTTCTCTTCGCTGCGCGTAGTGCCCGTTCGCGGAGCATGTCTGTGTGGGGTCCGTGCAGGGGGACGGGGTCGAAGTGCGGGGCGAAGAGCGTGGCCCAGATCCGTGTCCCGCGTGTGGCCCACGCTGCTTCCTGAGCCACCGGGTCGTTCGGGGGCCAGCAGCGGGAAATGAGGGGGCGCAGGAGGGAGGCTGCGTGGTCGTCGAGGTCGCGTTCCATTTCGAGCAACCAGGGCAGGTCGGCGGGGTCGAGGAGTCCTTCGCGCGGCTCCGCTACCGGCCCGGCCGCGGTACGGCGCGTTTGAAGGATGCGCCGGGTGAGGGTGGAAGAGGCGGGTCTGGGTGTCCAGCCGTCGGCTGCGAGGTGGGCGTCCTCCTCGTCCTGGGCCAGGCCGAGGAGCTCCAGGGCCAGCAGGCGGCGCAGATGCCTCGCCTCGCCTGCGCCGGGCGCGGTGTCGGGGGTGCACAGTGGCAGTGGCACGGCCAGCGTGGGGTGGGTGCGCAGCAGGGGGTGGAGCCATCGCGCTGTGGCGGGGATCCTGGCGGCTGCGCCGGGTCCGGTCACGGCCCGGTCGAGGAGGTCTTGCGTCATGTCGTCGGCGTGTGCCCAGGTGGACCACTGGTGAGCAGTGGGGCTGCTGTTGCTGTCGGCTGCGGCAGGTGCGGGCGGGGCGCCGGTCAGGGCTTCGGTGGCCCAGTGGAGGAACGGCTCCACGTCCGCCTCGGCGAGCAGGCTCGGCAGTGACACGCAGAACATCTCGTAGTTGACGCTGCTGTTCGCGGACGGTGGCACGAGCTCGGTCAGGAGCTCGCCTGCGGAGAGCTGCTCCGGCCAGACGGCGTTCAGCACCCGGCCTCGCAGGAGGTGGGCCGGGTCCCGCTCCGGGTGCACACGCAGTTCGCTCAGGATCGGATTGAGGAGCGCCGCGGCCGCCGGGCGGTCCATGCTGGCAGCCACCGCTGCCGCCTGGCTTCGCAGCTCGGGGGGGCGCTGTGGATCGGCGGCCAGAGCTGACACTTCGGTGAGCAGTTCCGTGAGGTTGCTGTCGACCACGGTTGCCAGGGCGAATTTCAGTTCCTCGGAGCTGGGTTCGGTACTCGTCCCGTCTGGGGCTGCCGGGGCGGTGAGAACGGGGCGCAGCTGTGCGGCGAGGCCGGGATGATTGAAGCGAGAGGTCGGCCCGGACCACCACGGGTCGAGGTTCAGCCGGCTTTCGCGGGCCCGTTCCAGGATGCGGTCGACGACCAGGCGTTGGCAGGCCGGGTCGGCGATGTAGGAGCTGTAGGCGGCGATCGCTTCGGGGTCGGCGTCGATCAGCCATGGGCCGAGAGCCGGGCGGAGCGCGATGAGCCATGCGGCGAGTTCGTGGAGGTCGCCGTGGATGCCGGGCGCGTTGCCTTCGCCGCGCTGGACGAGGAGGCTCTGCAACTGGGGCTGAGGCAGGTCGCGGTCGAGGAGGTGGCAGGCGGCCAGGTAGGCGGCGATGGATGCGTGGACGGGCCTGACCAGTCCCGGGCCGGCGCCGGTGAACAGCGGACTTTCCAGCACACTTCGCACGAGGGACTGGGTGATCTCCGGAGTGGCGAGGTTGTCGACAGCGAGGTGGCGGCCCTGCAGGAGTGGCTGGGGTGTGAGGCTCACTGCGGGAGCGCCGGTGAGCAGCAGGTGGCAGGCGACTCGGCTGGCCACTGCGAGGCGCTGCTCGGCGCTGCCGTCCAGATCGTCGGGGTCTCGGCCGTCGCCCTGTCCCATGACGGTCAGCGGCAGTGCGCGACGGTACAGCTCCGCTCGGCCGAGGGGCAGGCCGCGGTCTGCCTGGTAGAGGTCGAGGAGCAGGTTCAGGGTCAGCGGCATCCGGGCGAGGGCTTCTGCGCCTGCGTCGGTGACGGCGCGGGTGAAGGCCTTGGGATCGGTGTTGCGGGCTGCGGCCGCGGTGTGGACGTCCTGGCGGCGCAGGGGTGCCAGGACGTGTGCTGTGGTGATGCCGAACGCCTTGGTCATGGCGTGCCGCAGGGTGGCTGTGAATGCCGTGCTGCGGCAGGCCATGAGCACCTGCAGGGCACGGCAGTCGTAGTTGCGGGCGAGGTCCTCGATCCAGCCGGCGATGTGCTTGGGTTTGGCTCTGCACTCGTCGACGCCGTCGATGACGAGCAGGAACCGGTGCCTGGACGGTGTGGCTGGCCGGCCCGGTGGGGTGAGTCGGTCAAGGACTGGGGCCGCTTTGCGGGTGAAGTCTTCCCACCGGTCGACCTGGCCCATGTCCACCCAGGCTCGGGCGTCCCAACGGGGCGGGTCTTGCGGTGAGGCTTCTTGGAGGAGCGCGGTCAGCGCGTGGGTCTTGCCCGCTCCGGCCTCGCCCAGGAGGACCGCAGACTGCGTGAGGACGTCGGAGAGCGCGACCACGCCGTCCAGAAGCCTGCCGGTGGGCATCAGGCGACGTCCCTCGATGAAGAAGCCGTGCGGGTCCAGGCTCGGGGACCGGCCTTCCTCGGTACAGAACCGGTCCACGTGCACGAACGCTCACATCCTTCTCCCGTCCCGTTGGCTTCTGCGGGACTGCATCTGCGGCTGGCGACACCGTAGCCCTGTCGCCTGACAGGCCAACCATGCGCAACACGGGCCCTTGGGTCGTCCCGGGAGTCTCCCGCAGGGTGTTCCTGCCGCCTCGTTCGGCAGACCGCTCAGCGTCATAGGCCTGCCGTCGCTTCGGCGCACCGGTGCTGACGAGTTGTGCACGTGTGAGCTGTCGCGGCGACCTGTGTTCCCGTCCCTCGAGGCGTCGCGCATCGGCTTGGGCGCGGCCCGACGTTCCCTTCCCTCACACGCCCGGGCGCCTCGGGCACAAGTTCGGAAGGGAAGGCTGGAGGCCTCCCTGCACGCGCAGGGGCCGCGGGCCACGGGCCGCTGCTCTCGTCGGACGCCTGGCCCTGGTTGAGTTCCTCTGTCGGCCGTCTGACCGCAACCGGACCTGCTGTGCTGGAGTGCGGCGCACTCTCGCCGTGGCCGCTGGGCTGCCCGCGCGGCATCACGTCGTGCTGGTCAGCAGGCATGCCAGTGAGTGAAGTCGCTCATGTGTGAAATTGCGGCGCAGAGTTCGGGCCGCGCTGCTCATGGACGGGGTGACTCCCCGGTCTTATACGCCGCCGGTGGCCCGGTTCGAAGGCTGGTGGTACCCACACCGCCAGAGCGGTCCCGGCCCGGTTCTCCGCCATTGCCGGTGACGGCCCCTCCGAGGCCCTTCCGGCTGCTTCGCACGTACGCCCGGCGTGCGGTTCTAGCTGCCGAACTGCCGTAGCGTGTAATGACTCAAGGTCGGCGGCAAGGGAGCGGACGGATGCGCGCGGGAACCACCAGCGGGGCGGGAAACGCTGGCGAGTTGCGGGTGCGGTCCCAGCTGGCCGGACTCAACCAGGCCCCTCTCGATGTGCCGACAGAGTTCGACCTGGGCCTGGATCTTCTGGTCATGATGCGAGACACACGCCGTTTCGACACAGGCCTCCTGATGGGTGTTCAGGTCAAGAGCTCTCACGTCGACCAGAAGGGTTCCTACTTCGGATCGCCGGAGAAAGACGGCACCGGCACTGTGACCGGCTGGTGGTACCGGGACGAGGACTCGGAGCACTTCGACAGCTGGACACGTCACAGCCTTCCGGTGATCATCGTGTTGCACGATCTGGGTTCCGGAACCTCCTACTGGGCGCAGGCGTTGCCGCAGGACGTGCAGAGCACCGGGAAAGGCTTCAAGCTTCTCGTTCCCCGGGATCAGGTCCTCGATGCGGGCTGTCTCCCCGCTCTGCTGGAGGTTGCGGCCAGCAAACGGGAGCGGACGTCCTGGGAGGGAAGTGCCTGGCTCGTCGACGGGACGGCCGTGCCGGCCGGGGACCGGCTGCGGCACGCCCTGATCGCGCTCCGGCTGATCGCGCCACACCGCAACACGGGCCGCAGCCATCCCATCGGTGCGGATGAATACACCGCGCTACTGGCACAGTTCCGTTTCACGGATGCGGACCTGTTCTCAAAGCAGAACCCCACGGTGCCGTCACTGGTGGAGGCGAAAGCCAGCCCCGACTGGCGCTGGCGGCTGGTGGGCGCGTTCGCGGACGCCGTTCAAGAAGGCACCGCCGAAGCCGCCCTGGCGGTGGCGAACACTCCCAAGCCCCCGAGGCGCAAAGCCGGCACCCCGAAACCCGCCGAGCCCGCGCCTAGCGCCCCCACCCCTGCAGGACGCGCGGCCGCCATCGTGGTGGCCGTCTGTGTCCTGCTGGAGAACGACCAGGCAGCCCGCGCCCTGACGGTGCTGAACGCGGAGCTGCAGAAGGACGACTGCTCGCCGACGGACCATGCCTGGCTCCTGGTGCAGCGCTCCCGCGTCCACGACGAGCTGGACGACAACGAGGCAGCTCTGCGGGACGCGGCCACAGCACAGCTGGTGCTACTGACCGCACCCGCAGATCCCACCGCGTCAGCACTCGCGGCGGCGGCCGCCGAAATCGTCTTCCGCAGGTCCGAACGACCCGATCGGGACCTCAAAGAACTCATCACCACCTCCGACACCGCTGTCTCGTGGTGGCGCAGCCAGACCCTGGCCCGTTCCCTGAGCTGGGCGAGCGACCACTCGTTCGAATCCTGGGAGCAGGGCGATGTCGTCCGGTCGGCCCAGGAGGTGGACGATTCGCTGGAGGCTGCCCGTTGGAACGCCTCGCTGTGCGCCCACGTGGGCAGTTGGCGTGTCTGCACCGCGCTGCTCGGACGCCAGGTCCTCATGGACAACACCCGGTCCGGCCGCATCGACGACGACGTGGCCGGCGCGGCCGTGAACCTGCTGTGGGTCAGCGGTGACGCCGCGTCGCTGGGACGTGCGGCGGCCCGGTTGAGGGCGACCGGGCCGCTGGCCGAGCTGGCGAAGGCCGCCGCCGAGGTTCCCCGTACGGTATGGCCCGAGCGGGTGTTCCGTACCAGCATGGAGCTGTGGCAGCAGGCCGGCGATCTCCTTCCCCCCGAGGTGGCGGACGCCGCCGTCGAACACTGCTTGTCCCTGCTGACCGGGACGACAGCTGTGCCCGACAAGGTACGGCAGACCCTGACCGTCGAGTTCACGGTGCTGCAGTCGGTGGCAGGGCTGCTGCCCGCCGCCACCGCTGCTGCTCACCGGAGGGTCCGGGATTGGGTCCTCACGATTGGGCTGGGCTCCGTCGCCATCCGGCAGCCTCTTCGGGAAGTGGTGGTCGGACTGGACGAGGAGGTCCTGTCCGAGGCGGACGCCGGGGCCTCGTGGCGGACGATGGCCGAGCAGCACCTGGATGCGGACCGGGGCACGGCGCTGATCATGCTCGGGCGGATCGGCACTAACCCCGATGCCCGCACGGTGCTGCTGCAGCACGCCTGCGACCACGGCGATCCCGTAGCCGTCGCCCTGCTCTGCGGCGCCTCCTCGTTCGACGCCGGCGTCGCGCCCCGCATGGTGGCTCACCTGTCATCTCGCCTGCGGGAACTCATCGCGCAGGTACGGGACGGCACGTTCATGAGCAACGGATCGCATACGGCCGATCAGCTGATCGCCGTCCACCTCGCCCACCCCGCCGCCGCGAACTGGACACCGGTTACGGACCTGATCGGACTGAATGAGGCCCACGGTGTCTACCGGCGTCAGGCTTGCTTCGACCTCGCCCAGAACATCGACCGTGTTCCGACCCACGTCCGAGAGGTGCTCGCGGCCGCCGCAGCCCAGTGGTGTACGCCGCCGGGCGGGGTCGGCGACGCGCCGTGGGGAGTGACACCCACTGGTGGTGCGATGGCCTGGCTCGCGGCCGGTCTCGGCATCCTGTCCGTCGAACAGCGGAAGGCCTGGGCGGCGCACCTCCTCACCGGGGACTCATTCGAACGCGCTGACGCCGCCGTCTTCCTGCAGCTCGTCGACGAGCCGCAGGACAGCCTCGCCCTCATCGGCCTTCTCACCGACCCCGACACCACCGTCCGCGTCGCCGCCACCCGGGCACTGACATGCCGCGCAGTAGCGGACACGAGCGACACCTACGCCACGCAAGGGATGCTCACCGCAACCCGCGCTCCCGGAACCGCTCTCCCGGAGGCCGTCGCGCAGACTTTGGCTGTTCTGCTCGTCGGCCAGGGCAACGACCCGACCGCCGGCGGGGACAGCACCTGTGTCGCACAGGCCCTGCCGATACTGCGGGAGCACCTGTGCGCCTCCGTCAGAAATCCGGTCCAGTGCCTCGGTGCTTTCTGACCGGAGTGGACAGAGGGGAGTTGTCCGCACACGCCCGGGCATTGTGACGGTCTCTCACCACGTCGTTGTCGAGGCGCGGCCGTCCCTGTGTATGTGGGGGTTTCGCAGTCGCCCGGCGGCGAGATCCCGGCAATCAACGCCAGCGGGGGCTGTTCTTTGTGGCTCGTTGCGGGGCTGCCTGCCGCGCTGCGGTCCTCGTGGCAGCAGCCGGGGCGTGCCTGCCCTGCCCGCCCGGGCCGCTCGGGTGTTCCGGGCGATGGCGCACCATTGGTCTGCGCCGGTGGCGCCGTACTCGGCCCAGTCCGTCGCCTGGCCGTCGTATCGGCACCGGCAAGGTCATTCCGAGTAGGGCGCGAGGCGGGACACTCCGGCAACTACCAGTGCGTCGACCACGCGCTGCCAATCCGCCGTCATGCCTGTGTCGACGACAGGTTGGCGCAGCTCGATCAGCCATGACGTGAGGAGGAACGCGCGTGTGGTCTCTTGGCCGGGGGCGGCCAGGACGAGGTCGGCGACCCACGGAAGGCCCACACGTGCCTGCTGGTCGGCCGGTAGGGGGCTGATGAATCCGATGAGCCGGTCCACGCATGCGGACCGGCCTCGGGCCAGGGACACCCATGGGGCGACCGCGCTCTGCCAGGCCAGTGGATCCCACCAGACGATGGGGTGGCTGTGTACCTCCCGGTAGAGGTAGGCGACTTCGGGGGTCGGTCTGGGAAGCAGTGAGGCCAGGGAGGATCGGTAGCTGCGGCGGTCGGCGAAGGGCGTGTGTCCTTGGGTGTGCAGGGCGATGACATGGGTGATCAGTGTCGGCCAGAGCCGGTGTGCGGTGGCCGCCCGGTCTGCGGACTCCTCGGCGGCCGAGGACAGCGCGTCGAGGAAGTTCGAGAGTTGTGCTGCGTTGTCGGCGTAGGCGTCGATGTGCTGGAAGAGCGGCCCGTCGTTGCCGGTGTTCGCCAGGGTGAGCAGCGCTCGCGCTGCGACCAGGGCGTTGGTGCCGCGGCTGTCCGGGTCGCGTTCGGCGGCGAGGAGCGAGCGGCGGTGCGTGGTGAGGAGCACGGCAAGGAGTTCCTGGGCCGGGGCCGCGACACAGATCGGTGCCGACGCCGCCGGGCCGAGGGCCCTGATCGCCGCGTCGAGCCCGCCCGTGTAGATCGCGGTGTCGGCGGCTGCCGCGAGCGAGCGGGCGACCGGATCGTCGAGTGGCACGGCCTTGCGTCGGCCGGCGGCCGGGTCCCAGTCTCCGAGGAGGCAGTCGTGCATCGTGTCGGTCACCAGTTGGAGCGCTGCCTCGTGGTGGCGGCAGGCGCCGTTCTCGGGTGCGCAGGGGGACTGCCAGACGTGGTCCAGGCCGCGGGCCAGGTGGAGTCGGACCTCGTAGGCCGTGGAGCGGGCCAGCGTCCGTGCTGCGGCGATGGCCCGCTCGTAGGTCGTGGGGCCGTCTTCGTCGTCGATGTGGGCGCGCAGTGGCGCGGCGGCGGGCAGGAGGAGAAGCGGAAGCGCCCTTGCGGCCGCACGGTCCGCGCCCTGTTCGAAGTACGTTCCCTCGTACTCGTGGGGGCGCGGTGCCGGCGTGCCCTCGCCGATGCGCAGGAGGGTCTCGGCGGCGAAGCGGAGTGCGTCGACGGGCAGGTCGACGCCGTTCACGGTGTGTGCCGTGAGCGCTGCCGCAGAAACTGCGGCAGGTGCATCCCATTGGCCGGCGGGGTTGTGCTCCGGGGAGTCGCCGAGAAGTTCCCGGGCTACTTCCAGATCGGCGGCCAGGTCGGCTGCGTCAACAGGTTCGTTCTTCCCCTTCTTGGGGTTGACGTAGTAGCGGACGTTCAGCCGCATGACCTGGTGGGTGCGGGCGGATTCGGCGTGCCTGGCCTGCAGCGCTTCGACGACATCGTCGGGGGGTGTGCTCTCGATCTCCACTCCCCCGTCCACATGCTGCACCTTGTAGGTGCAGCGGTCGAGGTGGCTCGCCCAGCTGCGGACGGTGGCGAGCTGCTCCTGGACGACCTGCGTCTCGTGGATGTCGCCAAACTCTTCCTCCATCAGACGTCGGGCCGTGTCGATGAGTCCCTGCCCGAGCAGGCGCAGCTCGTCCGCGCGCCTGCTGTCGGCGTGGAAGACGATCATCATGGCTGTCTCCCGCAGCGACCAGCTGCGTCGCTCGGGGGCGGACACTCCGTCAGTGGCGGCCGCGAGTCCGCTCTGTTCGCCGACGACGCGGGCGAACTCCAGTTTCCAGATGAGCGGCTCGGTGAGGAAGCGGTCCAGCAGGCGGTCCGTGTGCTCCAGGTGGCGGACGAGCAGGCCCACGACGAGGCCGAGCATCGCGAGGTTCTCGCAGTCCTCGAGCAGGATCGCCACCAGGGTGGCCAGGGGGACGTTGGCGTCGACCAGTTGGTCACACACCCGCTCCAGTGCCTGCAGCGCGCTCATGCAGGGGTAGGGGCCGACGCCGCTCCCGCGGTACCAGAGCCAGACCTGGCCGTCTCCAAAGTAGGTGCGCGTGGCTCCGGCGACATCGAGTTCCACGCCGTAGCTGTCGTGATCGTCGTCCTGGTGGACGCCCCGGCGGCGGAGATCGGCCAGGGTCCGTTCACGGGCGAGCGCGGCGTGGTTGAGCATGCGGTTGAGGACGGAGACGCCGTTGCGGAAGTCGGACTGGAACAGCGGCATGAAAGGGCCGCGGTACCAGGCCGCAAGAGGGCTCACGCCGAAACTGCGCGCCTGGTGGCTGCGGATGCCTTCGTCGTGGAAACCAGCCCAGCCGTCCTCCCCGTCGTCGAGGTAGTAGGCCTCGGTCAGCTCGGCGAGGAGTCCTCGCCGGTAGCTCGCCAGCGCCCGGCCGGTGAACAGCTCCTCCACGGCTGGGCCGGCCCACGCCGGTGCGTGGTGGGCGACGCGGCGAAGGACGGCCTCGCCGTCCTCGCCGAGGTCCGGGCCGAGCAGGGCCAGCAGCTCGACCATGAGCTCGTCGGTGATCTCCCGTGGCAGCTCGTTGTGTGCGCGGCGGGCACGGCGGTGTCCGCCGCCCACCAGGCGCAGCCGCTGCTCCTCCAGGAAGCGCTGCTCTGCTTCGGCCTCGCCCGGGGGGCGTGCCTGCTGCGTGTCCTTGAACTGGCGGTCGGCTGCGGCGCAGGCGGCGACCAGGCGGTCGTGCAGCCTGACGCGCGGTGGGTAGCCGGCGGGCTGGCCGCTGACGACGACGGCGCGGAGCCAGTCGCGCAGGAGGCCCTGCACGTGCTCGCCCCGCTGCCACGGCTCGTCGTCGTCGAGCAGCAGGGCGACGAGCGGTTCGACGGCGGTGATCCGCACCAGGCCCGTTTCGTTGTGCAGGCGCTGGTCCACGAGCCGGATGAGTCGCTGCAGGCCGGTGTCGGGGTGAGCGGTCAGGTGCGGCCATGCGTCGCGCAGGACCGAATCGGGTGCTCCGAGCGTCAGGAGTGCTTCACCGGGCACGTCTGCCCAGCGGTCGCCGTGGCCGTGGGCGACCAGGTCGTCGAAGGCCTGCTGCAGGCGGGCGAGCCTGCCGCGCAGGGGTGCCTTCGGGGTGTCGGGGGCGGCGAGCCGGGCTTGGCAGGCGAGTCGTGCGGCGCCGAGCGCCCATCGCGGCACGCCGGCCTCGATGAGTTTCGCGGTGGGATCGCCTGCGGAGAGGAAGAGCCGGGCGATCGCGTACCGCCGGATCTCGTCGTGCGCGAACTGCGGGCCGATGGCGAACGGGTCGTCCGGGTCCGTGCGGAGCAGGCCGTCCTGTCGGAGGCCGGCGAGCGCCGTGGGGTCGATCGCGCCCACGACCTCCAGGGCATCTCCTTGGCCGAGTTCCAGGGCGGCGAGGCGCAGGAGCGCGATGTCCCGGGCATCCGGGGTGCCGCGCTCGGGATGGCCCTGACGACGTACCAGGCGCGCCCACACCTGCTGCATGGCGTCGGCGTCGCTGAGGAGTGTGCCGTTGACACCGCCGCGGACGAGAAGGTCCACCACGATGGGTCGGCGCAGCAGTTCACGTGAGCGGGGGTCTGCTGCGAGGGCCGACAGTTCGGTGAAGACCGCGGCGACTTCGGTCACCTGGGCGTCGGTCAGGGGCTGTACCTCGAGGCCGGCGACGTCGGCGGCGATGCAGTCGGCGACGGTGTCGCACACGACCTGCTGGGCGTCGTTCGCGGTGATGGCGACGGTCGTGAGGCCGGCCTGGTGCGCCGCGTCGACCAGGTGACGGAAGAGGTCCAGTTTTCCTTCGGCGATGGCGTCCGCGCCATCGATCACCAGGAGGCGCAGCGGCGCGCTGAGCTCGCGCAGGAGGGTGGCCGTCGGGGTGCCGAGTGCGGTCTCCAACTCCAGCGTGGTTTCGGGCAGGTGCCGCAGGTTGATGCACACCGTCTGCACCGAGTCGGAGTCCGCGGCGGCGTCGGTGAGGGCGCGGACGGCCAGGGTGCTCTTGCCCACGCCGGATTCGCCGCGCACGACGACCGCCGCCGCGGACTCCACGAGCTGGAGGAGTTGGCCCGCGGTGTCGCTGCGGTCGAGGCGCACGGTGCGGTCGGCGCTCTCGGTGGTGATCTCCTCGCGCACCGAAGCGAGCGCGCGTTCGTGGAGGTGGTCGAGCATCCGCCAGCCCTGCCGGTGGCGGCGTGCGGTCGAGTCGAGGACCTCGTGCGCATCGCGCCGCAGGAGGCTCAGGTCGACGGTGGCGGCCTTCGGCGGGTATTCGTCGGCGAGGGCGACGAGCCGCTCCAGCAGGCGGGTGGCCCCGTAGAGGTCCGTGCCGCGGGCGACGGGGACCAGGGAGTTCGTGACGGCGGCCCAGTCCAGCTCGTCCGGTGTCTCGAGTCGGGGCATGAGCACAATCAGCCGCGACAGCATCTCCCAGGTGCGCTGCTCGACGAGCTGCGGGCCGGGGCCGGGTGCCCCGGGTTTCGCGAGTGCGGACTCGACGAGCTTTTCGATGTGTGTGAGGCGTGTCCGGACCTCGGCCGGGAACTTCCGATGGGTGCGGATGAGGCCGAAGAAGCTGGGGGCGTCCTTCTGCACGGAGGCTTCGGCTGCGAGGACGGCGAGCTGCTCTGCGTGGTCCTGGCGGCCCGCGACGACCAGTGCCGCCCGGTGTTCGGGGCCGCCGCTCGGCGCGTTGGCGGTCTCCTCCACGAATGTGGCGATGAGCTTCCTGCTCGGCTCGCTGCTCTGCACGAGGTCGGGTGCGCGCCGCACCGCGACGGCGAGCACCAGCGAAGGCTCGGCCTCGTCGGCACGGGCCGCGTGGACGACGAGATCGTCTACCGCATGGGAAGGCGACTGCTGGAAGTCCACCCCCACCACCAGTCGGCTGTCGCCGAGCTCGGCCGCGCCGTCACCGAGGAGCAAGTGGGCGAGGTACTGGACAGCGACCTTGCGCTCGAAGGTGACGCCCCCGCCGCCGGTCGCGTAGGGGCTCACCCCGCCGGAGCCCGGGGCCCAGGTGCCGTCGGCGCCCGCCCGGCTCTCCTCCAGCCAAGTGCGCAGCACGGCGCTTTCACTGTTGAGGTGCCACTGGTTGGCGCGGCCGATCTGGCTGGAGGCCGCGTATCCGGCCTCCCGGAGCTTGCCGAGCGCGGTCGTCGCCGTGGTCGGGGACACGCCGAGCGCCTTGGCCACGGCGCGGCCGGACAGGGGCCCGCCCGCGCCGGCCAGAGTCTCCAGGGCCCGGTAGGCACTGTCCCCCAGTGTGCTGCGCAGCAGATCCGCGGTCGACGTCACGCCACCACTATACGGTCCCGATGTCCAATACATCTGGACACTGGGAAAGTTTGCGCATTCGTGAAACGCATTCTTCGTGCATCACTTGCGTATCCACACCATGCCCAGGGCTTCCAGTTCTGTGATCAGCAGGGCTGGGAGTTGTCCTTGGAAGACTTTGGCGCGTTGGCGGGCGATCCAGGTTCCGAGGCGGACCTCTGCGTGTTCGATGCGCTCGACGAATCCAGGTGGGACGTCGAGGTGGCCCTCTCTGTGCCGGAAGGCTCGTGCTGCCTCGATGTGCCAGCGGAATTCTGCGGGGAGGTGGTGGGTGGGGGTGGGGTCGGACGGCGGTCTGCGGGCTGGCCGGTTCGTGGGGGGTTCCGGTCGTTGGCCGGGCACGGCTGGTGGTTCGGCCAGCGGCCGGTGGTGTGGGGGTTGTTGACGGCCTGTGCTGTTCTGCGCCTCGGGGTTTGGGGCTGGTTTGCCGGGTGTGGGGAGGGTCCGCCAGGCTCCGAGGGAGTTCAGGAGCGTCATCTGGTGTGCGTTGAGGTTGCCGGTGTCGGCGTGTCGGGTCTGCTTGCGTAGCCACGCGCCGGGGCGGAAGTGCTCGTCGCCGGCTGTGCCGGCGCGGTTCACGGGCCCGGTGAGGCGGCCGCCTGCTGCCAGGTAGGCGACGAGGCGGCGGTAGGAGCGCTGCCAGTCGGGTTCCAGGCGCCAGAGCGGGTCGAGTGCGGTGAGGCGCGCTTCCTGGTCCGCGGTGAGGTCGGCCTTTCGCTGGCGCCGCGTCCACGTGCCGAGGTTGTAGCCGTCGACCTGCTCGGTGGCGGGAATCGCCAGGTGGCCGGTGCGGGCGGCGTAGGCGCGGGCGTGGGCGTAGCCGCGTTCCCAGGCGCCTTCGTGCTTGTTCCAGATCATTCCGAGGGCGTCGAGGTCGTTTCGGCGGGTGGTGGCGAGGCGGCCGGTGGAGTGCAGGTGGCGCTGTCGGGAGAGCCAGCGGGCGAGTTCGCCTGCGGCGGGGTTGAGGTGGCCGTGTTGTGCCGAGAAGGCGGCGGCTTCGGCGAGCATGCGGGCCCACGTGTCCTGGGATGCTGTCGGCCTGGGCGCGGGCGGCCGGATGGCGGGGTGTGGCCGGGTGGCGGCCTGGTGGGGGTCTGTGCCGGAAGTGGGCGGTGTCGTGTCCTTGCTGTTGCCGGTCGTGGTGTCGGCGGGCTCCGTGCGGGGGCGCTGCGGGGGCATCTGCGGGGTGGGGGGCATGGCCGGCAGGGGGGCGGGGGGTTCTGCGGGGTGGGCCTGTTGCGGGAGGGCGGGGCCGGTGGGGGCTTCGAGGAACTGCGGGTCCGGGTGGATGCCGAGGGCTCGCAGGGCGGTGAGCTGTCGGCTGGTCAGTTGGGCGGCGTCGCGTTGGCACTGGCGGGTCCAGCGTCCGAGGTGGACCCGGTTGGAGCCGACGGTTTCGCAGTGGGCGGGCGGCACGTTCAGGTGGCCTTCGCGCTGGTGGTACTGCCGGGCGGCGCGCAGTCCGCGGTTGAAGGCCAAGGCGAGTGCGGTGGCGGGGCGGGAGAGCAGGATCGTGTGGGGGTGGGCGTCGGGGCGGGTGCGGGCGAGGTGGTCCAGGAGGTGCCGCTGCCCCGGATGGAGGTCGTCGCGGCGGTTGATCTGGCGGTCGAGCCAGCCCTCCCAGCCGGTGTCGCTGTCGGCCTGGGGGTGGTACGGGATCGTCCAGGTGGTGGTCGCGAGTCGGTGGCGCAGGTGAATGTAGGTGTGCTGCCAGCGCAGGCTCCACGCGGGGTTCCACCACGGGTCGACGGCGTTGAGGGCGTCGATGCGTTCGGTTTCCAGGCGGCCGGCGCTCGCTTGTCTGCGCATGCGGGCGAGCCAGGCGCCGAGTGTGGGGTCACTGCCGGGGATCGTCGGGTCGAAGGCGAGGCTTCCGGTCCGGGAGGCCGCCGCGGTGGCCAGTTCCAGGTGGTGCTCGAAGCTGTCCGGCGGGTGGGGCCAGGAGATGCCGAGGGCGTTGAGCGCAACCGCCCGTTCGATGGGCAGTGTCCCGGCCTTGTAGTGGGTGCGGTGGCGGCCGACCCAGCAGCCGAGGGGGAAGCCCGACGAAGGGTCGCGGTAATCGCTGGGCACGTCGAAGTGGTCGTGCCGGTCGACGAAGCGCACGGCCGCGTTCCAGCCGTCCGCCCATTCGCCGCTCTCGATGTGGTGGGTGCGCAGGTCGAGAAGGGGGGCGATCTCGTCGGCACGTTCGGGGCCGGGGAGGACGGGGTCCTGGAGGCGGCGGCGGATGCCGGTGAGGCGGTGGAAGACGCGGTCGTCGTGGTCGCGCAGTCCGGTGAGGACGTCCCACAGGACGGAGAAGTGCGATGACCGCATGGCTTCTTGGGTGGACTGGCCGGGGGCGAGGTAGACCGGGATGACCAGGGTGGCGATCTTGCCGGAGCCCGGGGGCTGGCGCAGGGCGCGCCCGAGGGACTGGACGATGTCGACGGCGCTGCGCTTGGGGTCGGCGAACAGGACGCCGTCGGCGTCGGGGACGTCGACGCCTTCCCCGAGGGTCTTGACGTTTGCCAGGACGGCGAACTGGTGGTCCAGCGGGCCTCGGGCCGTGCTGCCGAGCAGGGGCATGTTGTCGAACTGGCGCAGGAGCTGGGCGCGTCGGCGGGGGGTCTGGTTGCTGTGGACGGCTTTGGACCAGATGCGCGGCGGCGCGCTCTGTTCGTTGATGGCGGCGGCGGTGGCGGGAAGGCTGATGGCGAACTGATCGGATGCTGCGATGCGGCTGTGGAAGGTGATCACGCGGCGCAGTCCGTAGTCGGCGACGGCCTGGAGGAGGCCCACTTGCAGGGCGGCCAGCCGCAGTCCGTCGTTTTCGGGGGCGGCTTCGGCGCTGTGGAGGATTTCTCGGAGGTCTTCGTCGCGGATGATCGGCACGACGATGCGGTAGTCGGCCAGCAGTTTGCGGTCGATGGCCTGGGCCAGGGTGAGGCGGTAGACGACTGGTCCGTAGATGCTGGCGTCGTTCATGGAGGCGACGTCGGCAGGACTTCTGTGCTTGTGCTTGCGCCTGTTGGTGTTCGTCGCGGTCCACAGGCGCGGGGTGGCGGTCATGTAGAGGCGCCGGGCTGCGGGCAGTCGATCGTCGGCGTGGACCGCTCCCCAGTCCTTGGTGCGGTCGCCGCTGGTGTGGTGCGCTTCGTCGGCGACGACGATTGACCACTCGGGCAGGTAGTGCCGCTGGTGGACGCGTTCGAGGACTTCCAGGGAGGCGTAGGTGGCGAAGACCACGGCGGGTCCGGGGTGCGCGGCGAGTCGGGAGGCGAGGACTTTGAGGTTGGTGGTGAAGACGACGTGCCGGGCGAGGTCCGGGTAGGTGGTGCGGCCGATGGAGCACACCGCGGTCATACGGTGGATGCTGCTGTCCTCGCGCCAGCGGCGGATGGTCTGGACGACCAGGTCGAGGGTGGGCAGGAGGACCAGGATGTTGCCCTGGTGCGCGAAGTGCTCGGCGACGCGGATCGCGATCAGGGTCTTGCCGGTGCCGCACGCGGCGATCACCGTCGCCCTCGGCAGGATTCCCAGCGTCAGCGTCGCGGCGTCGATCGCCTGCTGCTGGTGTTCACGCAGTGTGCGCGGTTCCCTGGACACTGAGGGGGTGGTTCCTTCGCGGGTGTTGCGACGTGCGGGGCGGGAGAGCGGCGGGCCGGCTGCCCCGCTGCGGGCTCCTGTGCGGTGATCCGCTCGACCGCACCGCCCGCCCTCTCGGACGCCTCGATCTTCTCGGGATCATACGACCGGAATGCGTTACCGTGGCGAGCCGGCCGTCCGCCCCGGGGAGCGATGTGAACGTGCAGGAGCGTGGTCGCTGTTCGGACCTGCGGGAGTTGCCGCTGCATGTGCGGTTCCTGCCGAGCGAGTCGACCGGCTCGTATGTGACCCGGCTCGCCGAGCGCAACGGCCTGGGCGTGGACTACCTGCTGGAGATCGTGGGTGAGGGCAGGAGCCGGGTGGTCGGTCCCCACCTGACCGAGCTCTACCTGAGCCGGCCTGCGGCCGAGCGCCTGGCGCGGCTCGCCGGCCGGCCGCTGCCCGTGCTGCAGCGGGCCCTGGCGAGCCTGGGCGAGGAGTACCTGCTTGCGAACTCCGGGGCGGACCCGGTGTGGAAGTGGCCGTGGGCCGTGACGGACGGCTACCTGGTGCGGGCGTGCGCGCTGTGTGCGGCCCGACGCGGGATCGCCGAGCCGGCGTGGCTGATGGTGCCCGACACCTGGCACGTGTGCGGTGAGCACGCCCGGTGGACGGACAACTCCCGCGACACGGCCTGGCCGTGGATCGATCTGCGGCCGTGGCCGCAGATCCTCGACGCCCACCGCCGGCTGACGCGTCTGGGCCTGCGGATGGGAGCGGCGGGCCGGGCGCTGGTGGCGGACGCGTTCGCCATGATGGCCGACCACCGGGTGCGCTCATCGCACGGGTGGGCACCCCGCTGGTTCGCCGAGGCCGCGGACCGGCTCGGGGAACGGCGTGCGGCGCCGCTCCTGGCGTATCCGAAGGCGGTGCAGGTCGCGCGGGTCCTGGCCCGCAGCGAGCGGCACCGGCTGGAGGGGACCTTGACGTGGGAGGAGTACCAGCGTTGGCACACGCAGGCGGTGGCCGAACTGGGCGGGGCGTTCCATTCGGTTCTGACCACCTGGATGGCCCGGCATCCGCCGCGAACATCCACGGCGGCGTGCGAGCCGGGGGGCCGGCCGCCGTTGGCCGCCCCGCACGCGGCGGTCGGCGCGCTGGCGTCCGTGGCGCAACTGAGCTGCCTGCCGGGCGACCTGGGTGCCGGAGCCTTCGACCGGCCCTACCTGTGACCCGAGGTGGAGGGCTTTCGCACGGGTAGTGGATGTCTTTGTTCCGGCGGGTGGCGAGGTGTGATAGCTGTGGGGCGTGCCGCGGCGGCTGGATGCCGCGGCGCAGGCACGGCCGGGGCTTCGGCCCGGCGGCGGGAAAGGCATCGTGTGCAGGTACAGGTGCGTTATCGGGGTCCGGACGGCCGGGAGCGCGAGGCCGCGCCGACAGAGATGCGCGGAGTGCCGTTGGAGCGCTGCGAGGCGCTGCGCGAACCCCACGCCTACAACGGCAGGCCATCGATCCTGACCCGTTACTGGGCGGCCACCACCAGGGACCTGGTGGTCTGCGGCAGCGAGCGGCTGATGTGGGCTGCGGCGCTGCTGGACTTCGACTCCTCGGTGCAGTGGTTCTCCGCGACCGCGACGCAGATCTGCTGGCAGGACGGTTCCTCGCACGGGGCGGTGGAGCCCGCGTTCTTCGCGCGGACCGTACGCGGGGAGCGGTTGGTGGTCGTGCACCCCGCCCGCGACGGCGACGGGCAGGCGCGGGAGGCGGAGGTGCTCGCGCGTGTCGCAGCCGCCGCCGGGTGGAAGGTCGTCCCGCTGGACGTCCCGACGGGAGTCCGCCGGGAGTGGCTGCGGGTGGTGTCCGCGCACCGGTTCCCCGAACTGTACGACGCGACGGTCCGCGACACTCTGCTCTCCGCGTTCTCCGTGCCGCGGCCGATCACCGCGGGAGTCGCCGCCGCGGGGCTTCCGGTTACGGCCCTCGCCCATGCCTGGCACCTGCTGTGGACCGGGGACCTGTCCTTCGACCGGGACCGGGCCCTGATCCCGGTGTCCCTCGCCTGGGCCGGGGCAGCCGCAGGCCGGGTGGTCGCATGACGGCCACGGCATCCGAGTGCACCTGCCGAACCGGCAGCGCTGAGGACAGGGACCATGACGGGCGGCGCGCCGGCCTGGAGCCGGGCGCGACGGTCCACTGGCACGGCGCCGCGTACCTGGTGTCCGCGCTGCAGGGCAGCCGGGTCCACCTGAGCGCCCTCAACGAGGGCGGGGAGGACGCGGTCGCGCTGCTGTCGGCCGTCGTCGGCGCCCCGGACTTCGCGGTCCTGGACCACGCTGGCACGGAGCAGCCCGGCGCCCGGATCCCCGACGTCAGCGTCCTGTCCCTGCTCACCGACGCCGAACTCGCGGAGGTCCGCGCGTGGGAGCGGCACCTGCGCGAGGCGGAGGACGGCCTGCCGCCGGGTGCCGCGCCCGATGCGCGGCCCAGGCCCGAGTACGACCCTGCCCTCGTCTCCCGCAGCCGGCGGCTGGCCGCCAAGGAGCGTGAACTCAGGGCCCTGGGCTGGCGCAAGGTGTCGGTGGCGACCTTGGACCGGCGCCTGAAGGAGTATGCGGCCCAGGGGGTGGCGGCCCTGGTGAACGTCGTCGCCGGAAAGCTCTACGGGAACACCGACGAGCGGGTGGTCGCCCTGCTGCTGAAGGAGCTCAAGGACGGCGTCGAGGAGTCCTCCGGCTGGGGCAACCGCCTGCACGAGCGGCTGCAGGCCGGCTTGCGCGCGGCCTACCCCGAAGAGAACCTGAGGATCTCCCGCACCGGGTTCTACCGGCTCCTGAAGAACCTCGGCACCCGCACGGGCTCCCTGCGCGGGCCCGTGCGCCGCCGCAGGGAGGCGGAAAGCTCCCCCGAGCCGCCGTGGACACCCACACGGGCCCTGATGCTCGGCGAGATGGTGCAGATCGACTCGACCGGCCTGGACGTGCTTGCGATCGGCGACGACGGCTACCCGGTCCAGGTCGAACTGACCGCGGCCGTGGACGTGGCCAGCCGCAGCATCATCGGAGCGCTGATCGTGCCCCGCGCCCCGGGCCGCGGGTACAAGGGCAAGCGGCTGGGCGGACGGGCGACCACCTCGTTCGACGCCACCCTCATGCTCGCCCAGGCGCTCGCCCCCATGCCGGGCCGACCCGGATGGTCACCCCTCAGCACGGCGGAGCTGTCGGATCTGCCCTACGCGGATCAGGTCGCCTGCGACCCGCGGATGGCCGGGGCCGCGGCGCGGCCGGTGATCCGCCCGAAGATGGTCGTCATCGACCAGGGAAAGATCTACCAGAGCGAGCACTTCGAGGACGTGTGCACCTCGCTGGGGATCTCGATCCGGTCGGCGCGTGACAACACCGGCCCTGACAAGGCGATCGTGGAGGCGACGTTCTCCGCCCTCAAGAAGCTGTTCAGCCAGTACGTGGCCGCCTACACGGCGCGGGACCTGGCGCGGCGCGGCAAGTGTGTGACCGAGGGGCCGATGTGGCGGCTCAACGAGCTGCAGGACCTGCTCAACGAGTGGATCGCGCTGCACTGGCAGCAGCACCGCCACGAGGGGCTGCGCAGCCCGAACCTGCCCGGTCTGGTGCTGACCCCCAACCAGATGTACGCGGCGCTGGTGTCCTGCGAGGGGTACGCGCCGCTGCCCCTGTCGCCGTCGCAGGACCGCAAGCTGCTGCTCTGCGAGTGGCGGCAGGTCGACGACAAGGGCGTGCGGGTCGGCAACCGCACCTACAACAGCGTCGCGCTCCAGGAGTACAACAAGAAGCCATCCGGGGTGCGGGGACAGGGCAAGAAGTGGCCGATCCGCTTCGACCCGTACGCGCCGCGCTATGTGTGGCTGTTCGACCAGCGCCAGGAGCAGCTCGGCAAGGACCCGTGGGTGCGGGCCGAGTTCATCCACCAGGACCTGATCGACGGCGAGTGGTCGCAGTACCTGTGGCAGACCGCGGAGCAGGCCTTCCTCGAGGCCGGCGGCCCGGAGGAGCACGAGCAGCGGGAGCGCGACATCGCCCTGGCCGTCTCGGAGTTGCGGGAACGTGCGCGGCGCGGGCCCCTGGACGAGGCGCCCGCCGCGCGGCCCGGGCGGCGTACGGGGGCGGCCCGGCGGTGGCGGCGGCCGGGCCGGCCCTTCACCGGGCCTCAGCCGGCGGTGCGCCCGCCGGACCCGGACAGGTACGCCGGCATCACAGTCCCCGACCCAGCCGCGATCGTGCCGGCCCGCTCGCTGGAGAACCCCGCACAGTTCCTCTTCCCCGATCGGGGCACCGGGCAGCAACTGTTGCCCGGCGACACCAACCTGCCCGCGACCGCGACCGCGGCCGTAGGCGTGGGCGTGGGCAAGCCGGCCGCTGACCCCGGCGCGGACGGGCGACCGTCGCCGGACACAGACCCGCCCACGGACACGGGAACGGAAATGGAGGCAAGGTCTGGGACGCGGCGGCGTTTGGTGGCCCAGCGGCGCGGCTCCACGGGTGGCATCGCCGATCTCTTCCTCAGCGGCCTGCCCGCACTGACCAACACCTCCGGCCCCGCCCTGGGGACGGCTGCCGGCTCCAACGACGGGGACGATTCGTGAACGACACCACACGGCAGCGCACCGCACCCGCGCCAGCCAGAGCCTCCCTGCTGCCGGGCGGCCCGTTCGACCCGGGCCCGCTCACCACGAAGGAGGGCTTCCGGGCCCAGGCCCGGCGCACCTACAGCCCACCCGACCTGCAGGACTGCGCCCCGCTCGGCACAAAGGTGACGCTGTCGGACCCGCGGCTGGTCTACCACGGCCGACTGCTGCCGGTGCAGACCGACGACGTGGACATTGCCCTGAAGCAGGCCCGCGGGATGTTGCTGAAGAACCTGACCACCGGCAACGGACGCGGGCCGAACTTCGTCGTCGACGGCCCTCGCCTGAGCGGAAAGTCGACGCTGGCAGCACTGATCGCCCTCGGATTCCACGCCCTGGTCGAGAAGTTGTACGAGCCGGACCCGGACCGGCATCCGGTGGTGTACATCAACGTGCCGCACGAGCGCACGGACGATCTGCACTGGTCGCTGCCGTTCGCGGACTTCCTCGGAGTGGAACGCTCACGCTCCCCCGAGACGATGAACCACCGGCCGGTCGACATGACCGAGCCCATCGTGCGGATCATGCAACGCGCCGGCACCCGCCTGGTCGTGGTCGACGGGATCGAATACATCAGGAGCAGCGAGCGGCAGACCGCGTTCGACTACCTTCTCCGTCTTCAGGACCGGCTGCCCCGCGTCACGTTCCTGTTCTGCGGCATCGGTGCGCGGGAGATCGTCCGGGCCGGGTACGGCGACCACAGGAGCCTGGCCCCGGCCGCGGGCACGGACAGGCCGAGGGCCCACAGTGCCATTCCGACGCTGTGGGTTCGGCCCGTCCCCTACACGGAGGCCGAGCCCGAGCAGTGGCACCGGGTGCTGGGCAAGGTCGAGGACAACCTTCGCCTCTACAAGCACAAGCCCGGAACTCTGCGGGACCTCGCCGCCTACCTCCACAAGCGGACCGACGGCTCCATGCACGTCCTGGACCAACTCATCTGCCAGGCCGCCCAGACCAGCATCCTGGAAGGAACCGAGAAGATCGACCAAGACCTGCTCGACTCGATCCTGACCGGCTACGACGACCCGGCCTACTGACCTATCCCTGCCCACCCGACGGGCACGCAGGCCTGCGGGCGGGCGGTCGAGGCCGGCGGGGGCGGATTTTTACGGGCGGCGCCGGGCCGCCTGCACACCATCGCTGCAGGGCAGGGTCCGCCCCTGTAACGGATGCCCGGGCCCTCCCTGCGGTCACACATCGGACGGCCACGCTGGGAGGCGCGACGCATGTACACGAGCAGTGAGGTATGGGCGGAGCCCACGAAGTGGGAGAAGAACACCGTCCGCCAGCTCCTGGTCCCCGCAGGGGAGCTGAATGTCGAGGAGGCGGACGGTGGAATACGGCTGCACGCAGTGTTCGGCAGCTGGCCCTCTGTAGAGGCAACGGAGGACACGCCGGACGGGGTGGGCGTGCTGACGGCCGTGATCCCGGCGGGCGCGCCGTCGGGCGAGGTGACGTGGATCGGGGAGCGGTCCCAAACCGGGCCTGATGCGGTCAGGCAGTCGCTTCGCGGATCCATCGGATACCGGCCACACGGTGAGCCGGGCAGTCTGCGCCGCCCGCAGCTCGGCGCCCTGCACGCCGTCATGGCGCACTGGGCTTCGGGACTGCCCGACCCGGGCGTCGTGGTGATGCCGACCGGGGCGGGCAAGACGGAGACCATGCTGGCCGTGTTGGCGGCCGCCGATGTGGAGCGTCTCCTTGTACTGGTGCCCAGCAACGCACTGCGGGATCAGCTCGGCGGGAAGTTCGAGACTCTGGGCATCCTGCAACGCGAGCAGATCGTGGCTGCCGACGCGCTGCGACCGTGTGTGGGTCGGCTGGAGCACTCGTTCAAGGACCCAGGCGAGGCGGCCCGGTTCGCGCAGGCGTGCAACGTCGTCGTCGCCACCCCCTACGTGCTCAACAGGTGCTCGCCGGCCGTGCGGGCAGCATTGTTGGGCTCGTTCTCGCACCTGATCGTGGACGAGGCCCACCATGCCCCCGCCGCCACCTGGACCCGCGTGATCGACACGTTCGCCGGCCGCCCCGTCCTCCTGTTCACCGCCACCCCGTTCCGGGAGGACGGCCTCCGCCTTCCCGGTCGCATCATCTTCCGTTTCCCTCTCAGGGAGGCGCAGCGGGACGGCATCTTCGGGCGGATCAACTACCGCGCCGTCCTGGGGCAGCGCGACACCGACCGGGAGCTGGCGGAAGCCGCGGTGGGCCAACTGCGCAGTGATCGGGCTGCCGGGTTCGACCACCTGATGATGGTCCGGGCCGAGAGCATCGCGAAGGCGGAGGAGATCGGCGAGATCTACCGGGTGCTGGCCCCGGAGTTCACGCCGACGGTCGTGCACCAGAACGTGGGAACCCGACGCCGCACTGCGGCCATGCAGGCATTGAAGAACCGCAGCTGCCGCATCATCGTCTGTGTCGACATGCTCGGAGAAGGCTTCGACGAGCCGGCGCTGAAGATCGCCGCCATGCACGCTGCCCGCCGCAGCCTGAGCCCGATGCTGCAGTTCATCGGCCGGTTCGCCCGGGCCCGGGAAGGCCTGGGCGAGGCCACCTTGTTCGTGGCACACGAGCCCGACGCCACCCCGCCGCTGCGCCAGCTGCTGCGGGAGGACGCCGACTGGAACCTGCTGCTGCAGGACCTGACCGACAGCGCCACCTCGAACGCCGAGGAGATCGGCGCCTTCGACGCCACGTTCACCGACGCTCCGGAAGACGTCACGGTCAGCGTCCTGGAACCGAAGATGAGCGCCGTCGCCTACCGCGCGCCCAGTCCGCAGTGGATACCCGAGGCGGCGCTCGCCCTGTTCCGCGGAAACGCCCAGGTCCTCGACAACACCCTCGCCACCGGCGGCCAGGACAACCCGGTCGTCTGGTTCGTCGTCGAACACCGCAGTACCGTCCGCTGGGGAGCACCGCAGACCCTCGAGCAGGTCGTCTACGAGCTCTACGTCCTGTACTTCGACGTCACACGGCGACTGCTGTACATCCACGGCTCGGAGAAGTCCGGCACCTACAAGGAGCTCGCCGAGGCGGTTCTGGGCCCGGACTGCGAGATGATCAACGGAACCCAGACCTACCGGGTGCTGGCCAAGATCGACCGGCTCATCCCCAGCAACGTCGGGCTCAAGGACGTCAGCAACCACTTCACCAGGTTCTCCCTGCACGTCGGCAGCGACGTCTCCCAGGGCTTCGACACCTCCCAGGAACACAAGAGCCAGACCCACATCGCCGCGTCCGGATTCGAGAACGGCGACAGCGTCTCCATCAGCGCCGCATACGCGGGGCGGTTCTGGACCCCGACAACCGCCCCGAATCTCAAGGCGTGGACGGACTGGTGCGACCACCAGGGCAGCAAGCTCCTGGACAGCACCATCAACCTCGAGCGGATCGTCGACGGGTTCATCATCCCCGAGGACATCGACGAGCGGCCGGAGTACGTCCTGCTCGCCGTCCAGTGGCCCTGGCAGGTCTACACCGGCGCCGGCAGGCGACTCAACATCCACCACGAGGGCCGCTCCTACCCGCTGGTGGACGTCGACTTCGAGGTCGACGACCACTCCCCTACCGGGCCGTTCCGCTTCTCCCTCGTGACCGGCTCCTGGCGGATCCCCTACCAGTGCGACTACGAGAACAAGCGGCTCGTCTACCGGCCGCTGGACACCGACGCGCAGGTACAAAGCAGCTCCCGCGGCGCGAGGGAGGTGCCACTGCAGGCGTGGCTCAACGCCAACCGGCCCGAGCTGTTCCTGGAAGGCGACCGCCTCATCGACGACGAGGGCCGCCTGATCAACCCCGGCTACACCCGCAGCCCCTTCGACACGAGCAAGTTCGTGCCGCTCGACTGGCAGGGCGTGGACCTCACCAAGGAGTCCCAGCGGCCCGAGCGGCGCCCGGACTCCATCCAGTTCCACATGTCCGCGTATCTGCGCGCATCGACGGTCTTCGACGTCCTGATCGACGACGACGGCTCCGGCGAGGCAGCCGACCTCGTCGGCCTGCGGGTCACCGACAGCCGCTACCTCGACATCACACTGGTGCACTGCAAGTACACCAAGGCCGCCGCCGGTCGGCGTATCGACGACCTGTACGAGGTCTGCGGCCAGGCCGTGCGCAGCGCCAAGTGGCGGCGCGGCGACGTCATCCCCCTGCTAGACCACCTACGCGACCGCGTCCAGAAGTACGTGGACCGCACCAACGGCGTCTCCCCGTACGAGGTCGGCGACCCGAGGGACCTCCTCGCGATCCGCGACATCGCACGCACCCTGCGCCCGCGCTTCCACACCGTCATCGCCCAACCCGGCCTCCAGGCCAGCCTGGCCACCCACGACCAGCTGCTCGTCCTAGCCGGAGCAGAGCAGTACGTCCGGCACGTCACCGCCGGCGACTTCACCGTCTACTGCAGCCCCTGACACCGTCACAACACCGCTGGCTGGCCGCCCAACACCAACTGGAAGAACCTTCCACGCCGACCATCAGTGTGCCTCGACGTCACCAGCCACACCCACCAGGCCGATAACTGCAGGTCTTTGAGGGCAATCAGCCCCCTCGCGAGGGCCTCTCAAGGAGCAGGATGTGCGCATGGCCAACACCTTCTTCAACGACGACCCGGTCGACGGCAGCCCTGACGCACCTGACCTGCTGGGACACCAGAAGTACGCGCACCACGCCGTCGGTCTCCTGAACGAAGTCCGGAGTCAGAGCGAGTCCGGCGTGCTCGCGCTGATCGGGCTGTGGGGGTCCGGAAAGTCATCCGTCCTGCAGATGGTGCTCCGGAACCTCCGGCAAGCTCCGGCTGACGGGGTTTCATGGTCTGTGGCCGAGCTCAACCCGTGGCTCTACCCAGACCTAGACACCCTCACCATGGCCCTGTTCAGCGAGATCCGCGGCGCGCTGCCCAAGGACGACCAGTGGTCGGAGACGCGGAAGAAGATCGGGAACTTCGGCCAGGCCATCAGCCCCCTCGGCAAGGTGGGTGGGCTCTTTGGCCTGGACCCCAGCGAGGCCATCAAAGCTCTCTCCGACCGGATCAGCGGAGATACCAGTCCATCAGCTGCCAAGGCGACTGCCAGCGAAGCACTGCGCAAGGCAGAACGCCCTGTTCTCGTCGTCATGGACGACCTGGACAGGCTGACACCACAGGAGTTGCTCCTGGTCTTCAAGCTGGTGCGTCTGGTCGGAAACCTGCCGAACGTCTACTACCTCATCAGCTTCGACGAGCAGACCCTCCTCGACGTCCTTCGGCGCAGCGACCTGGTGGGCAACTCGCAGCACCGGGCCAGCGAGTTCCTGGAGAAAATCATCCAGGTCAGGCTGGACCTGCCTGCCTTCCGTGAACGCGACGCTTCGGCACTTGTCGACCAGTCCCTGGACGCCTTGCTCGAGGCGCATCAGCTGTCACTGACGGAGCCTGAAACGCAGCGACTCGCAACCGCCTACTTCCAGTACCTGCAGGACAGGCTGCGCACACCACGTGCGATCAAGCGCTACTTCGGCCAGGCTGCCACGTCGCTTCGCACGCTCGCCGGCGAGGTCGACCTCGTCGACTTCCTCCTCGTCACCTTCCTGCGCACCAGTGAGCCCGGGGTCTACCGGCTGCTGAATCGCCACCGCGCCGAACTCACCGGCAGCAGTTTCGATCCCGCCGTCAGACGTCCGGGCCAGCCTGGAGAGCGCGCCCAGCGATGGCGCGAGCGGCTTGAGAACGCCGGCGTCGTCTCTGACCACATCGAAGGAGTGCTCGGCCTGTTGGCCATGCTCTTCCCTCCGCTCGGGCAGGCACTCGGCGACGGAGGCGACGCGTCAGGCACCGCGCGACGTCGTGGCATTGGCAGCAACGACTACTTCGACAGGTACGTCGCCTTCGGCATTCCGGACGACGACCTCTCCGAAACCATTCTCGGCACGGGCCTCGACCAGCTAGCTGCCAGTACCCCCGGTCCGGAGGCGGCCGAGCTCCTCCTACGACTGGACAACGACACTCAGCGCATCGGCCGGCGCATCAGGCAGCGCCTGGATGCCGGAACACCGGTGCCTTCCGCCGCGCTACTGCTCGAGCTGGCGGCCCGCTTCGGTTCGCTGACCGCACAAGCCGAAGGCTTGCTCGGGGCCGACGTGAACGCGCGCTTCCTCGCTCAAGACCTATTCCGTAACCTCCCGTCCAACACGCGAGCAGACGTCCTGCATCGCATGGCCGGTACCCCACAGGGGACCATGCTCGCCAGCCGAGTCCTGTACGACGCCACAGAGCCCAGCAGCACCAAGCCTGCCTTCGCCCAAGAAGGCGACGCCTGGGTCCGGGAAGCGCGTACCAGCCTGGTAGCGCGGTTGCGCCAGCACCTGACAGCGCCCGGATCACGCCCCGCTGACCACCTCACCGAACCCGACGTCGACCTCATCTGGAATTGGCGCCACATCGACCACGTAACCGCTCGGGCCTGGATCCGCGAACGCCTCGACAACGACACCTGGCAGCTTCTGCCGCTACTCACCAAGATCGTTCGCCTGCCCCACTCTCCCTGGGCTCCACTCGACGCCGACACCCTGGCAAGCCTCGACACCCTGATCGACCGTGCCGAGGTCTACAGCGTCCTCGATCACCCGGCCGGCACCAGCACCGCCCCAGATCAGGAGCGCCTCCTCGAAGGACTGCGCCAAGCCCGCGACCGCGACCTCGCCGAAGCAAGTCAGCTCCCTGACAGTGGATCAGCAGAAGGGGCCAGCAGCCAAGAAACCTGATCATCCCGTCGGCACCCAGAAAGACACCGGATCACAGGCCACAGGACCACCGAGAGCCTCGCCCCCGCCCATCGGGCTACAGGCCACCCGGCCCCTTGGTCTCGGTGGCCGACAGACCATCGTGACGTTGAAAAGGGCGCCCAGGCTGGGAGAAGCGCTGGGGGGTCAGCGGGTTGGTCGGGCTGGAGTGTTGCAGGCGGGTGGGGGTTACCCGCAGCACCAAGGAGGGGCGGGGTTTCAGTTGAGGCTGGTCTGCTTGGGGGTGTTCGCGTCGTTGGGGCGGGTGGCCTGGTGGCGCAGTCGTTGGTGGTGTCGGCGGTCGCGCCACCAGGCGAGCCGGTGCGCGGAGTCCTGGGGGAAAGCCGACTGGATGGCGACCACGGCCAGGCCGAGGGTGAAGCAGCCGAAGGCGGCGGCGGTGAGCCACCAGGGAGCACTGGTGAGTGCCAAGGCGGTGCCGCTGGTACCGGCGGAAACTGCGGTGACCATGGGTCGGTGGGCGGGCTGCATGTGGGTTTTCCCCCTGAGATGGGCGCACCGGACTGGTGTACGTGGTGTTGCGGATCCGGCCTGTCGCTCGGATCTGCACCCACTTTGCGGGAGTGATGTCGTGTGGTGGGTACCCATCAGTAATTGTGGGTGTCACACCAGACGTACCGTCCTGCTGTGTCCCCTGGGCGTGTTGGGGGGTGGAAGCGCGGGCCGGGTGGTCTCCCTGACGCCCCGTCGTCAGCTGGTCGGCGGGTCATTGCTCAGTCAGGGGCGCCGCCTGCTCCTGATCGGTCACGTGCGCGGCCAGGCCTGCAAAGGGGTCGTGTGCTGGATCGTGGCGAGTGAACCGAGTGAGCTGCTGGGCAGTGTCCTCGAGGTCCAGCAGGGCATGTTCGGGATCGAAGGGGTCGGCATCAGACAGCCTCCCATGGAGGTCGCGCGGGACGAAGGTGTTGCCGAATGCCTGGTTCCATGCCGCCTGCATCGAGTCTGCGAGGAGCAGCTTGCTCCGGCTGTGTGCGTTTGTGGCGAGCCACTGCGTGAGGTGGGGCGGGGTGGGGTGAGGAGCTCGGCGGCCACGGACGTCCCAGGCCACCGCCAGGTGCTAACGGTCATTGCGAACTGCGATCCGATGTAGCTGCCATTCGGGTTCCGGCCCTTGATGTGCCTGCTGAACTGCCGGGCGAGATGCCTGAACGCGATGTCGTCGCGGGCGTTTTGGAGACGCTGGAGCCGGTCTTGGTCGAGGCCGCCCGCCTTGAAGTCGGCGATGACGGTGTCCATGGCCTCGCGGGCTGCGGCTCGGGCCTGGGCTTCGGTGTCTTGCTGTTCCTCGGCGGTGATGAGGCCGAAGGCGAACGCCTTGTCGACGGGCAGCCGCAGAGCGATGTCGAGGGCGGGCTCTTCTTCGAACTCGTGGTTCCAGTCGACGAGCGATGCCTCGATGAAGCCGGCGACCTGGTCGGGTCGCAGATCGGCGGCTGCGGCGATCAATGGCTGTACGCCAGGAACGGGCTCCCAACCGGGCTGGTGGGCTGTGCGCTGCAGCGGCCAGACGGCCTGCCGGCTCTTGTATGGGAAGACCAGTACCTTGCCCTCGGCTGCCCAGGCCGCGTATGGCTGGGGCAGGTGGCCGGAGCGGGTGTGGGGTGCTTGGGCATGCCAGGTGGCAGGCGTGCGGATCAGCCAGCCCGGGAAGGTTGCCGCGCGCTCGGCCGGGTCGCCCTGCTCGCGGTCGATCAGCCACTGCTCGAAGTCCTGCACCTCGACCTTGCGGCTGGCCCTCCACACTGCCGTTCCGCCGCGCCCTGACCAGTCGTATCGCGACGATGCTCCCCACCTCCGCAGGGGTCTGCCGCCCTTCTTGATCGCTTCGTGGCACCACGTGTGCCACGACTCGTCCTGGTTGAAGAGGGCTTGCTCGCCGGCGTCGGCGCGTGGTCCGGCAAGCAGTCGGCGGGCAAGGTAAGTGGCTGTCTCGAAGCGAGCGTGGGAGTGCCAGGCCACGTCCTGGTCCAGGACCTCCGCGACTCGGAGCAAGTGCTGATACCAGGCGCTAAGAGCCGTGTCGGTCTTCCGCATCATCCCCGCCTGGACGGTCATGGCGTGGATCAGGAGGTCCTTCTCCGGCTCGGTGCTGGTCAAGGCAGTGGTCATCCGCCACAGCCCGAGCGCGGATCGGTGGCGCAGCACTGGGCGGAGGCCTTCGAGGAAGCCGTCGATGAAGGGCTCGGCCCGCCAGATGGCGGTCATCACCGCGTCGGTCAGCTGCCGGCTCTGGTAGTCGCGGTGGGCGCGCCGGTGCTGGCCGGGCAGGACCAGCGACACCTCGCGGGCTCGCTTGAGGAGGTCCGCCGGGACTCGAAGACGTAGGCGATAGTCCTCCCTTGGTTCGCCTCGCCAGCGCGGCGGCCGCGGATAGCGCAGCACGGTAGAGATGTGGGTGAGTCGCTCGTCCTGGTCGAGAGCTTCCTGTGTCTGGACGTGGTTAGCAAGGAGTTGACGGGCCGTCTCGTCCCGTGAGGTACCCCGTCGTTCCGCTGTCTCGGTGAGGGCGTCCAGTGCGCAGTACGGGATGCGGACGTTGGTCTCCGTATGGGTGGGCACTGGGCCAGTATCAGGGTGAGGTGGCTGGCCATGGGGGTGGTTCGAGGTCGTTTGGGGTGGGTGGGTCCGAGCGGCTGGCAGTCCGGCTCCGAATCCGGCGTCGAGCCGGGTCACGGCGAACCCGGCGCCAGCGAGCACCGTCTGGACGACATCTTCCGTAGGCGGGCATTGCTGTAGACAGGGCGCGCCGACCCCACCTGCCGGGCCACCTGCAGTAGCACGGGCTAGCGTGCACGGAGGGTTGAAGCCCTTGGACAAGGACGGGCAGCCGTTCCAGATCCCGCTGTACCGGCGGGACGGCGAGTTGGTCGTCCCGGCCACACCCGCGGGCTAGCTCCGCAGTGCAGAAGCGTCGCCGACTCGCAGTATGCGCGTACATATCCGGATTGATATGAACCACCGTCGGGACGGCGCTGCGGCGCGGCAGGATCGTGGACCAAGGCGGCGTCGCGGCAAGAGGGGCGGGGGTTGTTAGAAGCGGCCGATCTCCGGCCGCTGGTGGTCCGGGTGACCGGCGGCATGGTCGCTGTGTGGCTCGATCCTGCGGCGAAAGCTGCACGGACCCGTGGAAGGCTTCCGCCCGGCCAGCGCGCCGCGGCAAGGATGGGGGCCAGCCTCAGACAGCGCGAGCGAGGACACCCAGCGGGCGAATCCAAGCGGGGGCGGCGTACCCGTCCAGCACCCGACCGAAGCCACCGACCCAGCAAAACGTCCAGGCCCGCCTGCGCCAACCCTTCTTGATCAAGACCAGATTCGGCGCGCTCGGCCGACCCATATCGCCCTATAGATCGCCCCGAATCAACTGACGCTCATCCCAGTTTCTGCAGAATCCCAGGTCAACGCCCATTCGTCGACACCATCACGAGGAAAGCCACAGCTCAGAGCCCATAAGGCTCTTTGTCCCAGTTTTTGCAGAACCCCAGTTCAATGGCATCAGAGAGAAGTCAGCGACTTCAAAACTGTTGGTACGACACAACCGAGCAGGACCGAGCAGCACCAGCCTCCGACCCGGCGCAGCGGGCGGGCGGCCGGTAGCGGATGTCCCCACGGCTTCACCGGTCTACGACACCCCTCTTCGGCGTGAAGGCGACACCGCCCTTCAGCGACGCCGAGCTCTGACCAGCACGAAGCCGAAACCGACCGCTGAAAACAAGTGACGCCCAGACACCGCGACCCAAAGGTCGTTCATCACCAGACCACGCAGAAAATCCCACCCAGCGTCACCCGCCAATTCCTGGGTGGCGACACCAAACCGAACACCGGACCAGGACGACGGCCAGGGCCGCCCCGAGATGGCCGGACAGGCCGGGCACCCCTGGGCCAGGACAGCCGGTCCGGGCGCAGCAGCGGGGCGCGGCGCCGGGCGGTGCGGGGCCTTCGGCCGGGGGTGGGGCCTGGCGGCCCCTTGGCAGGGTGGTCCTCGGTGTCGCCTGCGGCGTCACCGTGGACAGGGTCGCCTGCGGCTCTCGGGGAGCCTGGCGGCCCCAGGGGGTGGGGCGAACCGGTCCGCTGACCGGCGACCGGCCGTGCCCGGCGCCCGGGTCCTCGGTGGCCGGGAACGAGGTGCGCAAGCGCGGCCGTCCACCGTGGTCGGCCGTGCTGGTCGCAGTCATCGCCGAACGGCTGCGACCAGCACGGTGGCACTGCTCTCAGTGGACGCAGAACTCGTTGCCGGCCGGGTCCTGCAGCACGGTCCAGGTGAGGCCCGGGACGCTGTGCTCGCCGACGACACTCGCACCCAGAGCGACCAGCCGCGCCACCTCCACCGTCAGGCTCGTTCCGGGCGCGGCAGCGAAGTCGACGTGCACCCGGTTCTTGCCCCGCCGCTCCTCGGCCACCCGCTGGAAACCCAGTGCCACCGGCTCGGCCTTGACAATGACGAAGTCGCCGTGGTCCTGGGCGATCTGCCCTCCCAACGCAGTGGCCCACCACCGGGCCAGCTCCTGCGGTTCCGCACAATCCACCGTGATCATCACTGCCGCCAGATTCATGATCGTCACCCTAACCACGGCCACCGACAACCGACGGCACCGAGCAGGGCCGGGGTGGGCTCCGGCTGCGCCGGGCCGTGGGGAGAGCAAGTGGTGCTGGCGTGCTGTCGCGGCGCGGGCCGAGGAAGGGGGATCCGGGGGCTCCGGGCTGGGAACGGACGGCGACAGCGGTCCGAGCCGGACAAGGGAGGCGACAGCACCTGGGCAGGGCCTGCGGCCCCGGCAGAGGCCGACGAACAGGACGACCGCGGAGCAGGCCCGGGGCGAGAAGGCGGCGGCCGAGCAGGGCGCAGCAGGCCCGGGACGGCGGCGCAGCAGGCGGGCAGGCTGAGCAGCGGGGCCAGGGCGGCGCAACCTGACTGCTGGCAGATCAGCCGGATGTGCGCCGCCCGTCGGCGGTGTGGGCGGTGTCCGGTCACTCGCCCTTGAGCTGCTGCACCAGGCCGAGCCGGTCGATGACGGCGTGCCGCTCGCTGATGCGGTCGCCGACGAAGCGGAACAGGGCGAAGGCCTCCGTGCTGACGCGCTTGCCTGTGGCCGGGACGCCCATCAGCGGGCCGGTGTGGGTGGCCGTCATGCGCCAGCGGACGACGACGTCGTCGCCCTCGCCGAGCAGGTCGAGGATCTCGAACGACGGGTCGGTGTGGGTGGCGTGCACCTCTCGGATGGCGTCTTTGAAGCCCTGAGGGCCCCGCACGTTCTGATGCTTGCCCTCGCTGGTGGCAAAGTCCGCGGTGAACAGCTCGTCGGCGACGTCCACGTCGCCGGCTTCGAGGGCCTTGTAGAGGCGGCGGACGGCGTTCTTGCGGTATTCGACGGTGGTCATGGGTCCCCTCCCGAGACGGATCCGAGCGGATCGCCGAGCGACTTACTGAGCGATCCATCAGTAAGTTAACCTGCTCCTGAGCGATTACTCAAGAAGTCGGGGCGACAGGGAGAGACGGAGGCCGGAGATGGCTCAGGCGCGAAGCGGTCGGCCCTCGACCGGGGTGCGGGAGGCGCTGCTCAAGGCGACCGAGGAGGCGCTCGGGGAGGCCGGGCTGGCGCTGTCCACCAAGGAGATCGCCCGCCGGGCAGGCGTCGCGGAGTCGAGCATCTTCTACCACTTCGGCGACCGGCTGGGCCTACTCCAGGCCGTCATCGGACTGCACCTGCCCGCGTTCGCCGACGCGACGGCCGTCCTCGGCGCGCCGGAGGGTGCCGCCGGGCCCGCGACCGCCCCGGAGGCCGCGGAGGCCGACCCCGGCGCCGAGCTGGAGGCCGACCTCGCCGCCCTGCTCGCCCGCCTCGAACGGTTCTACCGCCGGATCATGCCGATCCTGGGCGCCGTCCAGTCCGACGCCCAGCTGCGCGGGTTGCTCGCCAAACGCGGCGGCGAGGTCGGCCCGCACCTCGCCCTCGGGGCGGTCGCCGACGCCGTCCGGGCCCGCCAGGCAACCGGCCGGCTCCCTGCCGCGCTGGACCCGTCCGCCGCGGCCCTGCTGCTCGTCGGCGCCGCCCACCAACGGGCCCTGCACGCCCACTTGCTGGGGGAGGCCGCAGCCCGCTTCCTGCCCCCGGTGGCGACCGTCGCCTGCACCCTCGCCCGGGCCTTCCGGTAGCGCACCACGCCGGGTCCAGCCCGGGCCGGCTAGCGGCCCCTTTGGCGCCGCAGCTGATCACAATCTGTAGCCAACGCGCGAGATCGCCAACCGTCGCTGACCTTCGCCAACTAGCGCTGACGGTCTCAGCCGCATAGCGCCTGGTCAGACCCGCAACACTGCCCCGTGTTGCACCCCAGCGCAACACCGCGTTGCACCTCCCACCCGGCCACCCGGCCGCTCGCCACCGGCCTCCGAGCACCACGAGGACCAGGCCGTCGGGAAGGCCGACCTTCCCGACCGCCGCCACGCAGCAGCAGCCGCGGCCCCGCCCCCGCACCCCGTCGCACCCACCTGTCACGCCCAGACCACACACAGGGGAACAGGGGCATCCGCCCACGTCACACCACACGACAGCACCCCAACGCGACAGGCAACGCGGCAGCACTCACACCGCCCCGGACCACACCGGGAAGGCCTCCCCGGCCGGCCACCACCAGAACAGCCTCTGAGGCGGCCTGACGGCCACCCAGCCACCCAGCGAAGGACGCAGCGGCGGGCACGGCCCGGACGGCGGCACGGGGCCTGTGCGGCGGCGCAGAGGACCCAGACGGCCACCCCGGACAGGGCGGGGCCCGGACGGCGGACACGGGACGGCAGCCGCCGAGCACGGGGCCAGCAGACCCGGCCGACAGCGGGCCCGGCCCACAGCGAGGCGGTCCCGGAACGGACGGCACAGCGGCAGGGCACGGCGTCGGCCGGCGGATCTTGAGGGTGCATCAACGAAGGTTGACCGCTACCGGCACCCCTATCAGGGGCGTTGAAGGAGATACGCCCGATGGTCAGACAACGCGTAGCCGCGGCCCCTGGAGAGCTTCCAGCTCCTCAACAGGGGTGTCGGAGGTGGCTTCTGCCGCCTGCTTTGCCGTGTCCTGGTCCGCAGAGCGGAACTTCGTCTTGAGGTGCGGCGTCACCTTCATGGTCGCGACGGTGAGCGCACCGCCCGCTACTGCGGAGACCGTGACAAGCCCGGCGACGGCTCGTCTCCCGTTGAGCAGGTCAGCATGGCCGACCAACTTACGGGCGCCGTCGCGCAGGAGCGTGCTGTACCCGCCGCTCGCCGAGTTCGACAGGGCTGTCCCGACCGCGCGCTTCACCAGCATCAGTTCCCAGACCGAGCCACCCCAGCGAATGTTCATAAGGCCACTGTAGGAGGCTCCGGGGAGAGGAAGCGGCGGTTTCGCCCGTATCTCCTCCGCCCACCTACCAGCCCACGTTCTTGGCCACCTCACGGCCCCGGACGGCGGCACAGAACCAGGCCAGGCACAGCAGGCCCGGAACGACGGCGCAGCATGGCGGGCACGGCCCCCGGCGGGGACGGCGGCGCCCGAGCAGGGGCGCAGCAGACCCGGACGCCCCACCAAACCGAACACCAACCCCCAGCTACCTCAATTCCGACTCCGAATTCACACCACACCCGGCAGCCAATCCGCCAAAACAACCAGATGGAATTAACGGCGGAATTCACCCACGAAAACAGCCCACAACGCCCCACTGGCCCCGAGCCACCCCACCCCGCCACCACACAAAGTCACCACACCCCCCGACAGCGCCAACAGGCACAACCAAAGGTCCAGACAACACGCCACGAGAGGCCATTCCACACCCACCACAACCAACAGGTCACACCCCGCCCTTCGCTGGGTAGAGCTTGGCGTGCAACACGCGGTCCTCCCACCACGGGTCATCCGGGATGGAGACCAGCGTGGCCACCAGCTCGCGTTTGGTCGGGGCGGGGAGCACCAGCGGGCCCAAGTCCTTGACGGCACGGTCCTGTTCGCACGTCGGGCACTCCAGCCGGTCCGGCCGGGCCTTCTCCCGCAGCTCCAGCAGCGAACCCTCCTTCCCGCCGATCGAGCCCCGGCACGTCCAGCACGGGCGCACCGCGGCATTCACCGTGCGGGCGGCCTCCAGCCGCTCTTCGGCCTCCCGCTCCAGCCGTTCCACGCGGTCCTGGTGACAGGACCAGCAGCAGCCACCGGGGCGGCGGACCGCACGACAGCGGACGACGCGGGACAACCAGGGAACGGCCAGGACGCCCGCTGCACGGCAACGGCGACTGGAAGCGGCACAGTGCGGACGGGAGGACGGCCGGGCGGATACGGCCACGGCCACGGCGGGACCGTGCAGCAGCAGCCGGACGGCGGCCGAAACGAACGGCGGACCGTGCAGCGGCCGGAACAACGGCTTGGCGACTACCCGGTGGAGCGCAGCGGCCCCGGGCGGGGACGGCGACCAGGCGGCAGCCGGAACGGGACGACGGCGGGCGCCCGGCGGGGCGCAGCGGCCCCGGACCGCGGCCCCGCAGCCGCCAGTCGTGGGCTGATGCTGGCAGCGGAAGCAGCGCGGCAAGCGGAGGACGGCGGCGTCGTGCAGGCCTCTGCGCATCCGGCGCAGGGTGGAGAGCCGGGCGGGGCCGCCGTGTTCTCGTTCGTACGGGAACACGGCATGGCGCGGGCGGGTTGGGGACGATCATGCGCATAGGCGAGATTGAGATCCTGCCCGTTCATGACGGCACCGGCGTGGAGACGGCCCGTGACATCCTCGGGCGCCCCGGGGTGGCCGACCCCTGGGACTGCCATGGCGAACACCTCCGCCCGGACGGCACTCTGGAGCTGCCGCTCGGCGGCTTCTGCGTCCGCACCGGCGACCGGGTGGTCCTGGTCGACGCCGGCGTCGGCGCCCACGACGACGGCCGGTACGTCGGCGGCGGCCTGCCCGACTCGCTCGCCGGGTACGGGATCGCCCCGGAGGACGTCACCGACGTCGTCTTCACCCACCTCCACTTCGACCACATCGGCTGGGCCTCGTACCGGGGCCGGCCGTTCTTCCCGAACGCCGCCTACCGGCTCCACCGCGCGGACTGGGAGCACTTCGTCAGCGGCGGCGGCCCGGCTGCGGACGGCCGGGCCGCCGCCGCCCTCGCCCCGGTCGAGGAGCGACTGGAGCTGTTCGACGAGGACTTCACCGTCGCCCCCGGCCTCGACGCCCGGCACGCCCCCGGCCACACCCCCGGATCCACGGTCTACGTGGTCTCCGGGGGCGGGCGCCGGGCGCTGCTGCTCGGCGACGTCGTCCACTCGGTGGTCCAGCTCTCCGAGCGGGACTGGCAGGTGGTGTGGGACGTCGACCCGGCCGCCGCCTCCGCTGTCCGCAACCGGATCGCCGACGAGGCGGCGGACACCGACGACGTCCTGGTCGCCGCGCACTTCCCGGGCCTGCGCTTCGGCCGGGTGGTGACCGTCGACGGGCCGCGCCGCTTCGTCGCACTGTAGAGCTCCCGGCCGACGGGCGGTGGGTTCCGTGGATTGCTGCAGCGGTCGGCGGCCTGTACTTCCACCTCGCCCACCAGAAGCAGTGATCATCGGACGCCCGATCTCGCCGACGCCTTGGAGGCCTTCGCCGATCATGCCGTCGTCCCCGGCACCGCCGCCGGGGACGACTTGGGCGACCGGCTGCCGGTCGCCGCTCGCCGCTCGCCGTTGCGTACGTGCCCGAGGCGGCCCCGGTACGGCTGCTCGGCCGCTCCGGCGTGGACTTCACCGAGCGGTTCCCTGAGGCCGCCGACGCGCTGACGGAGGATGCGCTCCGGCGTCCCGTCCTTCGCCGCGCTGCAGGGCCGGACGGAGGCGCGGCCGAGCAGGCCTTGCACCCGCCCGGCCGCAGCCGGCCTCTCCGGGCTACGAGAGCTGCTCGGCGTAGGCCTGGTCTGCGGCGTACCGCTGCATCGCGAAGATCCGGAGGACGGCGCGCGACGCCTCGGGGTTCGATTCGACCAGGTCGCGGAAAGCAGGGCCGGGGACGGAGAGCGCGGTCACGTCGGTTAGCGCGAGCGGGGTGGCGTCACGGCGTCGTGATGCCGTGACGCCACCGAGTGGGGGCTGAGCTGGGGGTATGGGGCTGGTGCCGCGCCGGTGGGGTGGGCGCGGCACCGGTGGTGGCGGGTGGTTCAGGCGCCGAGGCCGATGTGGGAGACGTAGGTGTACGCGCCCCAGTCGGAGTCGAGGTCGCCGATGATGTCGTCCCAGATGTCTTCGAGGGCGTCGGCGTCGCCGGTGGTGAGGGCGTCGACGGCGTCGTCCCAGACGTAGCGGACCTGGAGGGGGCGCACGCGGAGGTTGTCGCGGCGGCGGGGTTCCTCGACCACCTGCTGGTTGATCGGGTGGATCTCCACTTTGGTGCCGCGGCCGCCGTTGTTCAGGTGGTCCTTGAGGATCTGGGGGTTGGCCAGGACGTTGCGGGCGCGCAGCGTCCAGTAGGCGGTGTCGATGGCTTCGAGGTTGACGGGGCGGGGGTGGCGGGTGCCTTTGGTCCAGGCGCGCAGGGTGGCCGGGTTGGCGCTGCTGCCGGCGTCGGCGAGGGCTTCGGCGAGCGCTTGGCGGCCGCCCCGGTGTTCCATCAGGTAGCGCATGCGGGCCATCAGGCCGCGGCGGGTGGTGGGCGGGGACTTGATGCCGCCTTCCACGATCATGCGCTCGATGGCGTCCTCCAGGGCGCGGCCGAGGGCGATTTTCCCGTGGACGTTCCCGGGGTCGTCCGCCGCGCCGTATTTTCCGAAGTTCTTCCAGCCGTCGGTCGACATTTTCTAGGCGCTCCGGTTCCGGGTGCGGGGCAGGGTGTACTGGCCCTTGAGTTTCAGCTGCGTCGTGAGGCGGCCCTCCTCGAAGACGCCGCCGTTGGCCTTTCGCCATTCGCCGCCGGTGACGTGCAATTCGTCGGTACCGCGCAGCGCGACAATGGTGAGTCCGGCCTTGTGGGCACGGTGGGATTTGTACCAGAGGTTCGCGAAGGCCTGGGAGCGGATGATGTGCATCCAGTCGGGGCGGCGGATGTCGCGGTTGTAGGTGGATTCTCCGATGGTCGAGGCGAATTTCGCGTACATGGCCTTGACGTATTTCTCGGTGACCGTGTCGCCGTCGGCGATGGCGTTTTCCCGGGCCTGGGTGAGGACCCGGCGGAACTTCTCCAGCAGGTTCTCGGAGGCGCCGGACGTCCAGGCCTCGGTGATGTGCGGGGCGCCGGCCAGGCCCAGCTTGTGGCAGCGGATCAGCAGCCGCACGGTGGCCTCGTCCAGGAGCACCGGCCCGGTCTCGCGGCGGTTGCCGATCGGGTCGGGCAGGTGCGGGTGATCCCAGGTGGGGCGCTGGGGCAGCAGGTAGACGCCGGAGCGCTTCGGGTCCCAGCCGCCCTCGGGGCGGTGCTGGAGCGCGCCGATCGGCAGGTGCGTCTTCAGGGCGGAGCAGTAGGCGGCGTTGGTGTCCAGCACGTCCACGTCCACCGGGTCGGCGCCGGCCTTGAGAGCGGCCATGAGTGGGGCGTTCTCCCACTTGTGGCGGCCCTCCCAGATTTCGTCGGCGCCGTTCCGGGATTTCTTCGACAGGAATTCCAGGCGCTCCGGATAGGCGGTGTGCTCGTACGCGGCACCGACCCGGGTCGCGTCGAACAATTCCATCGCGGCCGGGATCGCGCGCTTTTCGAGCGCGGCGCTGGCGGCTTCGACGTCGCCGTCGTGCTCTTCCAGGGCTCGCTCGACGGCCGAGGTGATCATGTCGAGGTAGTAGCCGAGCTCGCGGCCGGTACCGGCGTATTCGCGGGCACGCGCGGACGACGCCGCACCCGGGCGGGGTGCAGCGAGCGGCATCGGGGCGGCGGGCGCAGGGGCGGTCTCGACGCCGGCGGTCGGGGTGTCGAGGGCGGCGATGGGGGGCGGCTGCTGGACGGTGGCCTGGGCGGGCGGGGCCGCCGAAGTCGCGGGGGTGGCCGGGACGGGGCCGGAGGCGGGGGCAGCCCCGGGCGTGGGGGCGCACCAGCCGCCGAGGTGGAGCGGGTGGCCGCCGATCCGGTACGCCACCGGGCGTCCGCACTGCTCGCACGGCGCAGCGGGGTGGAGAACGGGTTCGCGGTCCGGGCCCCGGTCGTAGTCCGCACCGACAGGGACGGCCGCGGCGACGGTAGGCACCGGAACGGGGGCGGAGGCGGGGGTGGGTGCAGCGACCGGAGCGACCGAGGTGGTCGGAACGGCCGGTGCCGCCGAGGTGGGCGAGGCCTGGTCGGCTGCAGAGGTCTGAGTCGTGGTGGCGTACCCCGTGGGGGGCGCCCAGCCGTCCGGGATGGGTGTCAGGGGCGTGTAGGGCTCCATGTGTCGGCGGGGTGTCTCGCGCCGTGGCGGGTCCTGCCTGGGCGCCGGGGTGGCGGTGGGTACCGGGACCGGGGTGGGGGCGGCGAAGGCTGTCGGGACCGGTGCCGCGTCCGACTGTGGTGCTGGTGCGGCGGTGCCGGGGGGCCAGGTCAGGTGCTGGGCGGCGTGGGTGGGGCCGGCGAGCAGGTCGAGTGGTCGCATGCCCCAGTGGCGGGCCAGGGCGTCGACCTCGTCCAGGGACCAGGGCTGGGCGCCGGACTGACGGCGGCTGACCTTGTCCTGGGTCAGGTCGAGGGCGGCGGCGAGTTCGCGCTGACTCTCGCCGGTGCGCTGCCGGATCGCGGCGATGGTGAGCCGCAGCGTTTCCAACGTACTGAGTGCCATGCACGGCATTATATCAATTTGGCATGGATATTTTCCATGAGATATGGCTGATTCGCTAATCTGGGTGTTCGGTAGCGCGGTTCCGAAACGAGCGGACGAGTCAAGCTCGGGGCTGGGCTAGGCGGCGGTGTTCTCCGCCCGCTGGCCGACGGCCCAGGGCCGGTGAGCATGGGGAACGGGGGAACACGCGTCGTCGGCCGCCTTTCTCCGGAAGGCTGGGGTCATGGTTTCCGGGTTTTCCGTGTGTCGACTCTCCCCGGGGAGACGACCTTCTCGCTTCTTGGACCACCGATCCCCGCCTCTGCGCGGCGATCGTCGACCGTCTCACCTTCAACGGCACCATCATCGCGACGGGCACCGACTCCTACCGCCTCGCCTCGACGCGGGCGCGGGCCGAGGAACCGGCGAAGGCCGGCTGAACGCTGCTTGCCCTTACTCGACGCTCCTCCGCCCGAAGGGCGGAGGAGCGTCTCCGCCTTTCGACATGTTCCATTACGATCCCGTCTGCGGCCCAAGCTCCTCGCCCGGCGGGATGAAGGTGTGCTGCACTCCCTCAACGCCGAGCTGACGGACACGGGTATCTACGTCGGCGCTCTGACCATCGCGTCCCTGATCGCCCGCAGTGAGGTGGCCGCGGCGGCCCAGGCCGCTTTCAAGTCGGCCGACGGCCCGCACTTCCCGGTCGCCGACCCGGACGACCTCGCGGAGCTCTACTGGGACATGTACACCAAGCGCGACCGCGTCGAGCAGTTCTACCCCGAATCGCTGACTCCGCGGCCCCCCGCGTAGAACCCGCGACGCCAGCAGGGCGCCTCGGGCCGAGGGCCTGCCAGGGCGGTAGGTACCCGAAGCCGATTCCGCAGCCCCGGAACCACGACCGGACCAGGCGGCCAATGCGACTTGGCCGCCTGGTCCGGCCGTTTTCGCGGAACACGACCTCACCACGCCGAAGCGACCCGTACCCCGAGGCCGGCCATGAAGTTCGGAGTGGCCAACTGGAGCACTCAGTCACAATTCCGGCGACACGGCGGCCGCTGGAGCGGGTGCTACAGCTCGACGTCCATCCAGGCGATGTCGTTCAGTTCGACGTCGAGGCCGCGGGCGCGGTGCCCGTTGTCCTTGAAGTAGTGCTCGCGCAGGCCCTCGGCGAGGATCCGCCCCTGCTCGTCCTGGCTGGCCCCGGCGTCTCGGGCGGCCTAGAGCCGCTGGGCCACCGAGCCGGGCGTCTTCTGGGTGATCGTGCGCTGGCGCGGGTCGTCGGTGGAGCCGCCGGCCCCGCGGTAGCCGAAGGTCGCCTGGATGTAGAGCCGTTCTTCTCGGCGTCGCGGCCTACCCGCTGCTTCACCCGCGGCTGCCAGCCGTCGCCGACCTTGGTCCCGATGGCCTTCTCGGCGGCCGGCTTCGGGTGCCCTGGCCCTTGAGCCAGCGCTGCACGGCGCGGTGAGCGGGTCAGCCGAGCGAGACCAGACGCGCGCCCCCGTCGGTCTCGATGATGGTGCCGGTGAGGTTGGCATTGGTGGCGGCCAGGGCCACGACCTCGGCGATCTCCTGTGCCGAGGCGATGTGGCGGACTGGCAGGGCGGCGGCCGCCTGTGCGAAGTACTCGCGCTTGGCGTCCTCCGGCAGGCCGTTCCACCAGGGCGTGTCGACGAGCCCGGGAGAGACGGCGTTCACCCGTATCGGAGCGAGTTCCGCAGCCAGCGGCCTGATCAGGGCCTCGACGGCGCCGTTGAGGGCGGCGATACCGGCGGTTTCTGACATGCCGGTCCGCGCGGTGATGGCGCTGAGCAGGGTGATCGATCCCTCCGGTGTGAGTTGCGGTAGTACCGCCTGGATCGTGGTGAGGTACGGCCAGAACCCCGCCGCCCGTCCAACCGCGTCCCGGCTGTTGCCCACACCGGACGGTGCGAGGGTCTGAGAAATATTCTTCGGTCGTGTCGATCTGTGGCTGCGCCGTTCGACCTTGGGCTGAGAGGGTCGAGGGACGATCCCTGATCAAGGAGGCCGACGATGGCGAAGTACATGCTGATCATGCGGGGTACGGACGAGTCGATGGCGAAGATGACGTCCACGCCGTTCGAGGAGATGCTCGAGACCGTGGGCCGCTTCAACGAGGAGCTGATCCGGGCCGGCGTGCTCGTGGCCGCCGAGGGCCTGGACGACCCGTCGCAGGGTGTGGTGGTGGACTTCGCCGGCGAGACGCCGGTGGTCACCGATGGGCCGTACGGCGAGACGAAGGAGCTGTTCGGCGGCTTCTACCTGATCGACGTTGCCTCGAAGGAGGAGGCGGTCGAGTGGGCCAAGCGTCTGCCGGCGGTCCCCGGTTCGAAGTGCGAGGTGCGCCGCGTGCCGGGCATCGACGAGTTCCCGCAGGACAACGAGTGGATCGTTAAGGAGCGGGCGTGGCGCGAGCGGACCGGCCAGCTCTGATGCCGGAAGCAGTCGACGGCCCGCCGGTCACGGAGGCGGCGCGGCGGGCCGTCGAGGCCGTCTGGCGGATCGAGTCCGCGCGGATCGTCGCTGCCCTGGCCCGCTACACCGGGGACTTCGCGCTCGCCGAGGACGTCGCCCAGGAAGCGGTCGCGGAGGCGCTCGTCGCCTGGACGCGGGACGGCACGCCGGCCGACCCGGTGGGCTGGCTGTTGGCGACCGGGCGGCGGCGGGCCATCGACGCCTTCCGCCGCAGGTCGGCGCTCGACGATCGGTACGCCCTGCTGGCGGGCCCGCTGGCCGAGGGCGAGTTCAGCCCGGGCGCGCAGGCCCCGTCCGCGGTGCCGGACGACCTGCCGTGGGATCCGGACCGGGTCGACGACGACGTCCTCGCGCTCATGTTCATCGCCTGCCATCCGGTCCTCTCACCCGAGGCCAAGGTCGCGCTCACACTGCGCGTGGTGGCCGGCCTGTCCAGCGAGGAGATCGCCCGGGCCTTCCTCGTGCCCGTACCGACCGTCCAGGCCAGGATCACCCGCGCCAAGAAGACGATTACCGCCGCCCGCGTCCCCTTCGAACTGCCGCCCCCCAAGGACCGGTCGGCGCGGCTGGGTGCCGTCCTGAGCGTCCTGTACGTCATCTTCACCGAGGGCTCCACCGCGACCGCCGGATACGACCTCCTACGCCCGGATCTCGCCTACGAGGCCGTCCGATTGGCCCGGACGCTGACCGCCCTGCTGCCGGGCGAGCCAGAGGTGCACGGGCTGCTCGCGCTGTTCGAGCTCACCGCCGCGCGCTTCCCGGCGCGAACCGGCCCGGACGGGAAGGCAGTGCTGCTGGAGGACCAGGACCGCCGCCGATGGGACCGCTCCGCGATCCGCCGCGGCCTGGCCGCCCTCGGCCGGGCCTCCGCGCTCGGCCGGGGTCTGGGGCCGTACGGTCTGCAGGCCGCGATCGCCGCCTGCCATGCAACGGCGCCCTCGGTGGCCGAGACCGACTGGGAGTGCATCGTGCTCCTGTACGAGGCGCTCGGCCGGGTCGCCCCGTCACCTGTGGTCGAGCTCAACCGGGCCGTGGCCGTCGCCATGGCCAGTGGACCGGGCGATGCACTGGCCCTGGTCGACGACCTGCTCGTCTCCGGCCCTCTGTCGGGCTCGCACCTGCTCCCCAGCGTGCGCGGCGAGCTGCTGGTCCGGCTCGGCCGCACCGCCGAGGCCCGCGCCGAGCTGGAACTGGCCATCCGCCTGTGCAACAACGCCCCTGAGAGAGCCGTGCTGCTGGGCAAGCTGGCCGCCCTGGACTGATGGCCCGATACGGACGCCGCACCCCGCAGCCGACCGGCACCGGCTACCCCCGGGTTACTGGAGGAGGCGGGCGGAAGAGATCCCGTCTGCGCCCGTCGAATGCCCGGCCAGCGGTCGGACACCGACCCGGCTGCCGACGATCCGTAGGTGCTGCGGGTCGCGGCGGCCTGGACCGACGCCGCCGCGCCGCGCCGGCCGCGGTGTTCGCCGCGGCCGCGGTCCTGCTGCCGATGGTCCCGTTCGTGGCGGACAGTCCGGGAACGGCCACCAGCCTGCGCTGGACCTTCGCCGTGATGGCCGCAGTCTCCCTCGCCACGATCCGTCAGGATGCCGCGGCGCAGGTCAACGAGGTCTTCGGCCGCGCGGTCCCTCGGGGCAAGTGACACCGCTCACCGACCGGGCTGGCCCGCTGTCCGGGCCCCGGGCGCGCAGCGGGCCTGTCTCCGGTGATGGGGTCAGCGGGCGTGGGTGACAGTGATCGAGGGGTTGTCGCAGATGGCGGTGATGCGCTGGATCGCGGTGCATTCGGCAGGGTCGACGCTCAGGCCCCACCGGCTCTTCCGGCCCCGCCCGTTCGGCCTGGCCGCAGTGCTGGTGGTCGCCGTTCCGGACATGCCCGGCTGCCCGCACCCGGTCCTGCTCTCGCGCCCCCGATCTCCCACACCACCGCCCTGCCGAGCCCGGACCCCGCCCTGCGCGAAGCCCTCGCCGGTCTGCCCGCCGCGGTCGACGAGATGTGCGGCCCCTTCACCCTGCCCACCGACGTCCGGCGCTCGCTCTCCGCGATCCGCACCGAAGCGATGGCCGCCGACCCGGACCTGATCGAAGCGATGCGGGCCGCGGCGCTCCCCACGGAAGAACCCGTCCGTCGCTCCGCCCGGGGTCGCGAACGCACCGACAGTCTTCCCGCCGTACGGACCGCCCGGCGCAACGCCGCTCTGCGCACCCTGCCGACGGCCCGACAGGCCCGCTGGCAGGTCCCCGAAGCGACCGCCCGGGCGGTTGATGCGGGTGCAGGCCCAGCGGATGCGGTGCTTGAACGTTCGCGCGCTCGTCGCGATGCTGGTCACCTTGGACGAGGAGGCCGACTTCCTGCACGAGCAGGCCGAGGACTTCTTCGACCGGCACCCGGACGCTACTGTCAAGCGGCCGCCGCCACGACCGGCCGCCCCGCGGCGGATCCGGGCAGTGCGAAGCGCCGCAGCAGCTCACGTGCCGAGGGCCTGCCGAGGGAGAGGCGCACGAGGAGGTAGCCGAACAGCCCGCCCAGGGTGTTGGCGAGCAGATCGTTGATGTCGACGGCGCGGCCGTTGTTGAAGAGCACGTACGACAGCAGCTGCGTCGACTCGATGCACAGGCTCGTCAGCGCGCTCACCCCGACGGCCCGGAGCGTGCTGCTGACGCGCGTGAGGAGAGGCAGCATGACGCCGAGCGGCACGAACATCAGGATGTTGGGCACCGCGGTCATGTCGGCGGTGACCAGAGGAACGAAGTTGATCTGGTTCCACCACGGCATCTGGTTGGCGTACGTGCCCCAGGTCACCTCCAGGGGGAAGACCGTGATCGACAGCACGGCCGCCGCGTAGAGACACGCGGCGGCGCGCAGTACCACGTGCCGGCCCGTCCAGCCGGGCCGCGCACGGTGGTGGCGCACGGCGGCCACCGCGAGGAAGGCGGCGAGGGCGGGGCCCAGGACGTACGTCGCTTCGATGGTCAGGTTCACATTCATGCGTCAGTCGCTCCGGGGTCCGACGGGGTATCGGTGGCAACCTTCCCGGACGCCGGTCACTGTGCGGATCCCGCGAAAGACAGGTTTCTCGGGCGATACTTACGACTTTCGGCAGAAGGCGAGGCGAGCCGGCTGTCTTACCCTTCACTGCATGTCCTCCCCTCGACCTCGGCCCCCGGCCCTCCTGCGCGGTGCGGTCACACTGCGGTGGTCAGCCCTGCTCCTCCTCGCGGCGGCCGCCGCAGGACTCGACCTGCGGTGGGGAACCTTCCACCAACCGGTCACCGGTCTGCTGCTGGGGCTGTCGGCGATGACAACGGCAGTCGTCCTGCTCGTACTGCCCTTCATCACGCTGCGTGGCGCCGGTCCCTGGAGCACGGCCTGTGCGGGCCTCTGCGCCGCGGTGGCATCGCTGGCCTTCACCACGGCGGTGCACCTGCGCGCGGACCACGGCGCGTCCACGGCGTACGGCGCCTTCGAGCCTGTCGCACTGCTGATCGTGCTGGCGTTCACGGCCCGGCGCGGTGCAGCCGCCCCCGCGGCTGTGGGAACGGTGGCGTTGATCGCCGCCGTCGTGTCGCGCCCCCTCGCGGTGGAGGTCCGCGAGGGCAGCGTCATCGCCGCTTTCGTCCTGACGCTGGTCGCCGTGGCCGTCGCGGGCGCCGCCGTGACCGCCCGACTCGTCGTGGCCGACCGGCGGCAACGGGAGTACCGCATCCGCCTCGAACAACGCGTGCGACTGGCCAGGGACCTCCATGACTACGTCGCCCACCACGTGACGGGCATTGTGGTCCAGGCCCAGGGCGCCGGCGCCATCGCCGACAAGCGGCCCGACCTCGTGCCGGCCGCCCTGCGGCGCATCGAGGACACCGGCGCGGAAGCGCTCGTGTCCCTGCGCAGCATGGTCGGCGCGCTCAGGGCGGACGATCCGGGTGCCCCGGTCACCCCGCCCGGCGGCATGACCGCCGTACGCGCACTGGTAGCGGGCTTCGGTCCCGTCGGTGTGTCCGTGCGACTTGTCGAGGACGGACCCACTGAGCAGCTTCCGGCGGACGTGGCAGCCGTCGTCCACCGCGTGGTGATGGAAGCCCTGACCAACATCCGCAAGCACGCTCCCGCCTGCCGCACGGTGGCCGTGCGGGTGCAGGCCGAACAGCGGCACGTCGCCGTCTCGGTCGACAACGACGGAGTGGCCGGGCCCACGGCCCCGCCCGGTTACGGCCTCACGGGCCTGAAGGAGAGGGTGACCAGCGCGGGGGGCAGCCTGCGAACAGGTGCCGGGAGCGACGGCACCTGGCAGGTCCACGCCCGCCTGCCACTGTCCCTCCCGTTTCATCGGGCGGACGCCGCGTGATCCGGACCATGATCGTGGACGACCAGGCCATCGTCCGCACGGGCATGGCCATGATCCTGTCCGTGGAGGATGACATCACCGTCGTGGCCGAGGCCGAGGACGGCGTGCAGGCCGTCGCCCTGGCCGCACGCCACCGTCCCGACGTCGTCCTCATGGACATCCGCATGCCCCGCCTCGACGGGCTCGACGCCCTGCGGGCCCTGACCCGGCCCGGCGCGCTCCACACGCCGAGGGTCGTCATGGTGACGACGTTCGATGACGACGAGTACGTCACTCGGGCCCTTCAGTCCGGCGCCTGCGGCTTCGTCCTCAAGGACGCCGGCCCCCGCCTCCTGGTCGAGGCGGTACGTGCGGCGGCGGTCGGCGACTCGCTCATCAGCCCCGCCATCACCGTCCGTCTGCTGGAGCGGATGATGCGGACGTCCCCCCCACAAGGCGCGGAAGCTGCTCTCTCGCCGCGCGAGTTCGAGGTGGTCCGCCTGGTGGCCCAGGGGCTGACCAATGCCGAGCTCGCCGAGGCGCTTCACATCACCGTGGGCACTGTGAAGACGCACCTGACCAACATCCAGGCCAAGCTGTCGGCTCGCAACCGTGTGGAGGTCGCCGCGTGGGCGTGGCGGAACGGCTACGCCCACCATGATGCGTGACGGCGTCGGCGCGGCGACCGTGTGCCGCCCGGCTCTTGACCACGTTGCCGAGTACGTGGCTGCCGACCGGCGCCGAGCACGACCACGGCCTTCTGCTGTCTTCCCGTCATCTCCTCCCGCCCTTCTTGGTAGCCGATCACGCTCCCACCCCCGCACCCGTGACAGAGCGCCGCAGTGTGCGAGTGAGAGGGGTAGCGAGAGTGCGCAGCCCGGAAGAGGTCGAGGTCAACAGGGGTGTGGGGACCGGCTCGCAAGCTGCCGGCACTGCTCGCAGACGACGGCGCTCCGTCACCAGTCCGTGACCTCCTCCGCCTCGCCGAGGTCCTCCACCCTCACCGGCCGCAGCCCGTCGAACCACACCCCGACCCCGAACGGCTCGCAGGCCGGCAGCGCCCCCTCCGCGAACCGCAGCATCCAGCCGTCGGCGTAGACGTTCACCTCCGGTGCGTCCAGCGCGGCCTGGTCTTCCGTGACATCCCACGCCGTGCAGACGAATCGCCGGGCTTCCTCCACCACCTGCTCCAGGTGCGCCAGCACCTCCCCGAGCAGATCGAGATCCACCGCTCTGACGTCCTCGCCCGCCTCCACGATCACATGGACGTCCACCGCCCACCGCTCCGGCTCGGCCACTCCCCACACCGCCAGCCCACCCGGTCCGTCGCTCACCCGCACCAGCGGCCCCACACGCTGCACCGTCCCCGCCTCCTCGTCGCCCCGCCACCGTACAACCGGGCGACGGCCACGGTGGTGCCGCCGCCGAAAGCCGGACCCCGGGCTCCAAGCCGCCCCGGCCTCAAAGGTCCTAACAGAAGCCTCGTGACGTGTGACTGGCCGGTGATCGGCTCGTTGGTCCATCCGTGGGGAAGAGGGAGTCTCGTCCGTGGATCGTGTCGGACGAACTGTGGGGGCCGGTCGAGCCGTTGCTGCCCGAACCGGGTCCGAAGCTGAAGCCGGGGCGGCCGCGCGTGCCGGACCGGCAGGCGCTGTGCGGGATCCTGTTCGTACCGCACACCGGCAGCTTCCGCCGCCTACGCATCCACTGGGAACGACGCGACGACATCCACGAGGGCTTCCTCGGCCCCGCCACCTGCCTGATCACTCACAGGCACGTCCAACGCCTTTGTCAGGACCTTTAAGCCGCGAGGCGGAGGAGACTGCCGACATCGAGGCCCCTTCCCCCCTCACGGTCGTTGCAGAAGCCCAGCCAGAGCAACCTGACGTCCCTCGACTCCGGGCTGTCTGACCGTCAGACCTGCGGGCGAGTACTACCTACGGTCACCGCTGGCCGCACTCCCGCGCCCGTGCTCGCAGACTGCCGCGCTCCGAACTCGCAAACCGGCCTGCTCCACGAACCCCCTGAACAGGGCCTACCCCTCGGCCACTCGCAAACTAGCGTGCTCCGTCACACCGCCCCGGCCTGGATGGGAGACGGGACGGGCACGGAGGCGTTGTCGGCTATCCGACGGAGCGGAGGGGGACGATCTTGGACCTGCGACCGATGGCCTTCGCGGTCAGGCCGTAGCAGCGGACGTTCCCGACGCGCCTGCGCTCCTCGATGAAGGACCGGGCCCCGGCCACCCGCGAGGCCGCCGACGCCGTCCACACCCGCCTGCGCGCCGCCATCGAGGACGCCGCTTCGGGGCGGTAGCCGTCCCGTCTCATCGAACTTCGACGGTCTCAGCGAAGACTGACTCGCCCCGGTTCCGCGCCGAGGGCACGTCAGTCCACCAGCTTCCGATTGGCCTTGGCGGCACTGCTCCTGGTGCAGCTACGGTCCCCGACATGCACCTTTACGTCGTCGACGCCTTCACCGATCGTCCCTTCTCCGGTAACCCGGCCGCCGTGTGCCTGCTGCCGGCCGGACAGTGGCCCGACGCCGCGTGGATGCAGCGGATCGCGACCGAGATGAACCACTCCGAGACTGCGTTCGCCCTTCCGCTGTCCGCTTCGACCGAAGCCGACTGGGCCATCCGGTGGTTCACCCCGCGAGTCGAGGGCGACCTGTGCGGCCACGCCACGCTCGCCACCGCGCACGCGCTACGCACTGCGAGGGGCCTTGTCGGAGCCGTTCGGTTCCTGAGCCGGAACCACGGCGTTCTCGTCACCCACGCCGATGCGCAGGGTGCCATCACGCTCGACTTCCCGGCGGCCCCCGGTATCGCGGTGCCCATGCCGGACGAACTCGACAAAGCCCTGGGAGCCGGCCCCGAGGCCGCCTTCCGCTCCGACGGCCTCGGCGACCTGCTCGCGGTCTTCCCGGATGAGGCTACCGTCCGGGCTCTCACGCCGAACCTCGACGCCGTCGCCGACCTGACAAACCGCGAGGGCCTGCGCGGCGTCATCGTCACGGCCCCCGCCACCGAGACCGGCCTGGGCCACGACTTCGTCTCCCGTTTCTTCGCACCGGCCAGGGGCATCCCCGAGGACCCGGTAACCGGCAGCGCCCACACCACGCTCGCCCCGTACTGGTCGGCACGACTCGGCCGCGAGGAGCTCACAGGCCTCCAGGTGTCCCCACGCGGCGGCCTGGTGCGCACCGCTCTGCGCGGCGAGCGCGTCCACCTCAGCGGGAACGCTGTCACGGTCTTGGATGGCGCGCTGCACGTCTGACGCCCCAAGGACTGGAAGCGAAGTTCTCGAAGGTGCCCCGGTCCGTGCAATGACCGGGCCCCGCCTCCCCAACGGTGCTGATGGGGGCCGGATCCCCGCGCGTTCCCGCCGGCTTTCCTACAGCCGCGTCGCTCCCGGCAGCCGCACCGCTCAGCCTTCGATGAGGCGAACCCACCGGCCGCGGCCCGGCCGGGCGCACGCCGATGTCGACGGGACCGTACGACAGCAACCGGGCGGTGGCCGGAAGCGGCCCATCGTGAGCAGGACCAGCGAAGCAGCCGGGCGGCGGCCGGGCAACGGCCGGACGGCGCGGGCGGGAGGACAGCGGGGCGAGGACGGCGACAGCAACAGCAGCGCGCAGCTGGCACGAAGAGGGCGGCCGGACGGCAGCCGGGTGGAGCGCAGCGGGTGAGCACCACCGGCCAAGGCGACGGACGGCGGCGACGCCGGCGACGCCGGCGCCGGGACGGCGGACGGGCACCGGCCGGCGACTACCGGGTGGCGGCCGCTGGGGCCCCGGACGGGTGGCCGGGATGCAGCGGCCGGACCGGGACCGCGGCCTGGCGGCTGGCGGACCGGGCCGGGACAGCGGGCGGCGGACGGGCGCATGCCGACGTCGAGGGGACCGTGCAGCAGCCGGACGGCGACCCCTGGGGCCCCACCGTGAACGGGACTAGCGAAGCGGCCGGATGGCGGCAGGCGGGAGCGGGAAGCGGCGGCCAGGCCGGGCGGCGGGCTCGCAGAAGAACCAGGCCGAACCGGGACGGGACGGCGAGCAACACCAGCGGACCCAGCTGCTCCACCTCCTCGTCGCTGACGCACTGCGGGCACTCCGGACGGGTACTGACCGGCCCCTTCTCGGCCAGCACCAGCAGCGAGGCCTCCTCCCCGCTGATCGGGCCCCGGCACGTCCTGCACGGGCGCAACAAGGCGTTCGCGGCCCGGGCAGCCTCCAGCTTGCTCTTCGGCCTCCCGTTCCAGCCGCTCCCGTTGCCGCGGAGCCGTGTTGTTCAGGCGGATTCGAGGATCGGGCGGACCTCGACGGTCTCCGGGGTGGGCAGGCTTCTGGCCAGTTCGAGGGCTTCGGCGCGGTCGGCGACCTCGACGATGAACCAGCCGCCGAGGGTCTCCTCGCCGATGTGCGCGGGCCCGTCGGTGACTGTCGTCGCCCCGTCGGCCGTGGTGCGCACCGTCGCGGGGGCGGTGTGCTCGGTTTCCAGGGCGTCGCCGCCGACCAGTTTCCCGGCTGCGGCGAGGCCGCCGATCCAGCCTTCGTACTCCTTGCGGTATGCGGCCCGGTCGGCCCGGATGCGACGGCGGGACTCGTCCGTCTCGAAGACCACGAGTGCGTATTTCACGGGAGTTCCTCTCCGATCGCCGCACGGGCGACCGCTGTTGACGGTGAAGGGGAGGGAGGGCCGGTTCAGGCGGTTTCGCCGACCGGGGTGACGCGGGCGAGTGCGCCGATCTCGAGCGCGGCCCACAGGGCGCCGTCGGGGCCGACGGTGATGCCGTGGGGTTCGGAGCGGGGGGTGGGCAGGTCGTACGTCATGACGGTGCGGTCGGGGGTGATGGTGCCGATGCGGTCGGCGGCGGTCTCGGTGAACCAGAGTGCGCCGTCGGGTCCTGCCGCGATGCCGAAGGGGCCGCAGCCGGGGGTGGGCACGTCGAACTCGTCGACGGCGCCGGCGGTGGTGATCCGTCCGATCCGGTTCGCCCGGTACTCGGTGAACCACAGGGCGCGGTCCGGGCCGGGGGTGATGACGGTCGGTCCGCAGGCGGGGTCGAGCCGGTGGCTCGTCGGTTCCTCGCCGGGGACGATCCGGCCGATCCGGCCGCTGTGGACCGGAGTGAACTACAGGGCGCCGTCCGGTCCTGTGGTGAGGGAGTAAGGTCCGGCCGCGGCGTCGGACACCGGCTGCTCTTCGATGGTCGCATGGGTCGCATGGGTCACAGGGGCTTCTCCAGGGCGTGCTCGGCGGCGATGCGGGCGATGTCGGCCGGGGTTCCGGCCATGATGGTGCGGGCGTGTTCGGTGACGAGGTCCGTGGGCCAGTCCCACCAGGCGGCGCGCTGCAGCCGTTCGACGTCGGCGTCGTCGAAGCGTCGGCGGATCGTCCTGGCCGGGTTGCCGCCGACGATCGTGTAGGGCGGGACGTCGGCGGTGACCACGGCTCCGGCCGCGATGATCGCGCCGTCCCCGATGCGCACGCCGGGCATGACGGTGGCCTGGTAGCCGAACCAGACGTCGTTGCCGACGACCGTGTCACCGCGGCTGGGCATGGCGGTGACGATGTCCAGGGTCTCCTCGGCCCACCGGCCGCCGAACATGGTGAACGGGTAGGTGGACACCCCCGTCGTCGGGTGCTCGGCGCCGGCCATGAGGAACCGCGTGCCGGAGGCGATCGCGCAGTACTTGCCGATGACCAGCCGCTCGGGGCCGTAGGCGTAGAGGACGTTGCGGCGCTCGAACTCCGTGGCGCCGTCCGGGTCGTCGTAGTACGTGTACTCGCCGACGTCGATGGTCGGAGAGGTGACGAGGGGCTTGAGGAACACCACGCGTTCGTGGGCGGGCAGCGGGTGGAGGGTGGTCGGATCGGGTGACAAGGTGCTTCTCCTTCGGAAGGGGGCAACCGGGCGCGCGGAGACGGACGGGGAGGGGTTCCGGTCTAGCTCGGGCTGCCGGCGGACGCCTTGCCCGAGGCGGTGACCGTGCCGGGGCCGAGGGCGGTGGAGCGCTGCGGGGCCGTGGGGCCTTCCGCGGGCCCGGGCGCCGCGGGCTTGGCCTTCGCCAGCCACAGACCGGTGAGCACGGCGGTGGCGGAGGTGACGGCGCCGGCGGCGAGGAAGGCGTCGTCGAGGCCGGTCTCGAAGGGGGCGCCGCCGGACTGCCGGGTGCGGACGATCGCTCCCAGCAGCGCCACGCCGAGGACCGCGCCGATCTGCCGGGTGGTACTGCTGATGCCCGACGCGAGGCCGCCCTCCTGCGGGCCGACCGATTGGATGGCGGCGCCGGTCAGCGGGGACAGGGCCAGGCCGAAGCCGGTGCCGACGACTGCCAGCCGCCACCACACGTTCCCGTAGCCGGTGTCGGCGTGCACCGTGCCGAGCGCCAGCAGCCCCGGGCCCGCCAGGGCCAGACCGGTGGTGACCACGGCGCGGAAGCCGTACCGGGCGGCGAGTCGGCCCGCGTACGGGCTGACGAGCACCATGGCGAGGGTGGCGGGGAGGGTCTGCAGGCCGGCGCGCAGGACCGAGCTGTCCTGGACGGACACGAAGAACTGGGAGAAGAAGAACGACGAGCCCATGAGCGCGAACCCCACCACGCCCATGGCGGTGTTGGAGACGGTGAACAGCCGCTGCCGGAACAGCCGCAGCGGCAGCATCGGAGCGGAAGCGCGCGCCTCCACGGCGACGAAGGCGGCGAGGAGGACCGCTGCGGCGGCGAAGCTCCCCAGGACCACCGGCGACAGCCAGCCGCGGGCGCCGCCCTCGATCAGCCCGTAGGTCAGCGTCCCCACGCCCAGCACGGAGAGCACCGTCCCCGGGACGTCGACTGCGGGGGCGCCCGGATTGCGGGACTCGTCGAGGTGGCGCAGGCCGACCAGCAGCAGGACCGCGCCGACGGGCAGGTTGACCAGGAAGATCGCGGGCCAGCCGAAAGCGTCCGTCAGCACGCCGCCGACCACCGGGCCCGCAGCCAGGCCGATCCCGCTGAGACCGGCCCACAGCCCGATCGCCCTGATCCGTTCCTGCGGCACGGGATGGGCGGCGGCGAGCAGGGCCAGCGAAGCGGGGCTCAGCGCCGCCGCCCCGACGCCCTGCAGCACCCGGCCGGCGACCAGCCAGCCGAGCGAGGGCGCGAAACTGCACAGCACGGAAGCCGCGGTGAACACCGCCACGCCGGTCAGGTACACCCGCTTGCGGCCGAACCGGTCGGCGAAGATCCCTCCGGACAGCAGCAGCATGGCGACCAGCAGGACGTACGCGTCGACGATCCACTGCAGACCGGTCAACTGGGTGTGCAGCCGCTGCTGCATGTCGGGCAGCGCCGCTCCGACGACCGTGTTGTCGAGCAGGACCATGAACTGGCCCAGGCAGGTCACCGCGAGCAGCACGGCCCGGTCCGGTCGCCTGCTCGTCCCTGCATGTGCTGCCGTCAAAGGCCTCCCCTTTCGATCGCTGCCCGCATCCGGCCGGATGCGAAGCGGGGGCCGGGACACCCCGGCCGCCTAAAGCAGTCAGCGACTGCGTTAGAGGACTGTAGGGAGTCGGCACCACAAAAGCAAGCGCTGACTGCGTTAAGGTGATGGTGTGAACGAGCGACAGCAAGCCCGGCGCCCCGGCGGGCGCAGCGCCCGCGTCGGCGCCCAGGTGCACCAGGCCGTCACCGAGCTGATCGGCGAACGCGGCTACGGCAACTTCACCGTCGGCGAGGTCGCGGCTCGCGCGGGCGTGGCGGACAGCAGCATCTACCGCCGGTGGGGCAGCTTGGAGAAGCTGCTCACCGACGTGGCGCTCACCCGCCTCAACGCGCGCTCACCGATGCCCGACACCGGCAGCCTGGCCGGCGACCTGCGCACGTACGCGGCCCAGGTGGCCCACGAGATCACCGGACCCGACGGCCCGGCGGTGCTGCACTTGGCCGTCGCCCTGTCCGGCAGCGGCGAGCAGGGAGTACGGGCGGGCCAGGAGCTCCGCGCCGAACGCACCCGGCAACTGCAGTCCGTGCTCGACCGCGCCCGCGAGCGCGGCGAGGACACCCCCGACGCGCTCGACGCGCTCGACGTGCTCGACCACGTCCTGGCCCCGATGTACGTCCGCGTCCTGTTCGGCATGGTCCCGCTCGCGCCGGGCTACGTCGACGGACTGGTCGACCGACTGCTGTTGACCCACCGAGTGGATCAAGGCTAGGGTCCACGGCAACATCGCGTGTCGGTCACCGGCTGGGTGAGGCATGGAGGTGTCGGGACATGCCCTCGGAGGCATTCCTTGTCAGTCGAGTTGAACCACACCATCGTCCACGCCCGGAACAACCGGGAGTCCGCTGAGTTCTTCGCGGACCTGCTCAACCTCGAGATCACCGCCGAGTGGGGCCCGTTCATCGCCGTCGGCCTGGGCAACGGCGTCACACTGGACTTCGCCACCGTCCCCGCGGACAGCATCACCCCCCAGCACTACGCCTTCCTGGTCTCCGAAGAGGAGTTCGACGCGGCGTACGCACAGATCGAACAGCGCGGCGTGGAACACTACGCCGACCCCCGGCGGCAGCAACCCGGCACGATCAACCGCAACGACGGCGGTCGCGGCGTGTACTTCATGGACCCGGCGGGCCACGCCATGGAACTCATCACCGTGCCGTACGGCGGCTGGCCCTCGTAACCACATGCACCGAGGGCCACACCTCCAGGAGCCGCAACCGACACCCCGTCGTGCTGCGGCGGGCCCCCGCTCGAGCGGGGGCCCGCCGTAGCGGTCGACGCCCACACCTTCGGGTTCGAGCGCTTCGTCCCACACGTCGCCTCCCTCCACCCAGGTCCACAGCCACTGGCGCAGCGACGGTGCCGCGTAGCACAAGCCGTCATGAGGATTCTCACGCCAGTCGGGTTCCCAGCCGTCGGCTCCCAGAGCAGGACCGGGTTGTCAATCGCTAGCACGCAACCTCTCCAGCAGCGCGTCGTCATCTGCAGAGGTACGACGGGAGGCATCGGTCACGGGGCGGGACTGTAGCCGGGCGGACACCTGGACGTCATGCAGCCCGACCCCGTCGCCGAGGCGATCGAGGACACCGGGCAGGACCTCAAGGGCCGCGACGCCGAGCTCACCGACCTGATCGCCGACCGCCTCGCCGACGCGCACCAGGATGCCGGTGGTGCCGGGCTCCCGGCCGAGCTGGTCAGCGGGATCGTCGCGCTGCTGTCGCCGAAGTCCGCGTCCGCCCCGACGTCCCGGCCGCCGAGCTGGAGACCGGCCCGGCCCCGCACGGCTTCACCGAGGAGGCCTGGCGCGGCCACGTGAGCGCCGGCCGCGACCTGGTCGTCCAGCACCACGCGGCCCAGCACCGGATCAGCCTCCTCGCACTGGAGGTCTGCCCGGCCCACTTCTCCGACCGCCAGGCCGAGGACGTCCTCGCCCGGGCTGCCAACGACATCGGGATGGGGGTCGGGGTCGGGAGATCCTCGCCTGCCGCCACTACGCGATCTCCGGCGACGTCCGGGCGATGGACGGCTGGTAGAAACCCGCAGGCCAGCGGCGGGGGCTTCTACTTTGGGGCCCTCATATGAGGGCCCAAATTTGAAACCGGCGCGGATCACGGGCCTACGGCGGGAATGGTCGGGCCGGTCAGATCTGCCGGTCCGGGTCGGAGAAGGTCAGACCGCCGGCCGCGAGCGAACGCCAGGCCGTAGCGGTCACGGCGTCGGTCTCGCCGGGCGGCTGGCGGAAGTCGGCGCCCTGCTCGACCGGCGGCAGTCGGCGCCCGCCGGACTGGGCGGGCACGGAGGCGTCGTCGGCGGGCTCGGAGAAGCGCAGGGAGAGCCTGCGGGGGTTAGTCATGATCACCATCTTCGCAGCCCGGACACGGCCGGGTAAGCCAAAGCGCTATCACCGGTGGTAGCGGTCCGGCCCTGGCCACCAGGGCCAGACCGAGGCTCGCGCTGATTCAGACGCTGGCCGAGCCGGTGCGGCGCACCGGCCAGCCGATCGCCGGGCCGCCCGGCGTCGACTACCACCGGCTGTCCGCCGACGAGCACGAGTGGACGTTCCAGAACCTGGTCGTCCCCGACCTCGGGGAGATCGTGTCGCAGCAGCGGCCCGTCGTCGTGTACGTCATGGGTGCCCCCGGCGCGGGCAAGACCCAGGCGACGATGATGGTGCGCCGGGCGCTGCGCGAGCGGCGGCCGGTATGGATCTCCGGCGGGATGTTCAAGGCGGCCCACCCGGACTACTTCCGGCTGCTGCGCGAGCATCCGCGCACCGCCTGCGCCCGGATCCGCGCGGACTACAAGGCGTGGCAGGCCCGGGCCGAGGCGCTGGTGCGCGAGCGGCGCGCGAACGCGGTGATCGAGATCGCCCCCGGCAGCGCGGAGGCGTTCCTCGCCGACGCCGTCGCGTGGCGCCGGGCCGGGTACCGCGTCGAGCTGCTGGTCCTGGACGTGCGCGCGGCCGACAGCCGCCAGGGCACCGCCTTGCGCTACGCCGAGGTCAGCCGGGGCTGCACCCGGCCGGGCCGGTTCACCACCGCCTCCGGGCACGACCGGTGCCCGGCCGCCGTGCTGGAGTGCGTCCAGGCCGTCGAGGAGCAGTGCCTGGTGGACCACCTCGGCGTGGTGCGGCGCGATGGCGCCGCCGTCTTCCGCAACGCGCTCGGCCCCGACGGCCGGTGGACCGGCCGGACCGGTGCCGCGCTCGCCGTTCGGGCGGGGCAGGTGCGGCCCTACGGCGAGCAGGAAGCCCGCTTGTCCTCGCCTTCGCACCGCCCGCAGCGCTCCCGGCAGCGCGCTCCTACGCTCCGGCGATCTCGCTGAGCCTGGCATCGTACTTCTGCTCCGATGGGGCGAGCCGCTTGGCGCCGGGCGGTCGCGCTCGCGGCCGGCCTCCAGGACCAGGGCGGCCGGCGGCAGGACCTCGCGGCCGGCCCCGGCCGGAAGGCAGCGCCTCGGCACGGCGGCCCCCGGCTCCGCCACGGGGTCGGGGGCCGCCGGCGCATCCTAGGTGAGCGGGTTGTCCTGCCAGCCGCTGTAGTAGCAGCGGGGGGTGCTGGTGTCGACGCAGGTCACCACCCGCACGCTGGTGACGTAGTAGCCCGCGTCATAGGTGAGACCGCCCCAGGACGACGTCTCCCCGCAGCCCTGCTGGTTCCACCGCTTCGGCGTGGTGTAGGTCGAAGAGCTGGTGCGGACCTGGAAGTGGATGAACACCGGCTCCCCGTCGCACGCGGTGTCCCGCACCGCGGCGTTGCCGTTCTTCCACCCGCTCGTCGTCCACTCCCAGTTCGCGGACCCGAAGACCCCGGTCCCGGACGCGTACGCTCCGCCGCTGGCCGCCGAAGCGGCTCCGGCCGAGCCAACCAGCGCGACAGCGGCGACCGCCGCCACCGCCCCCGCACGCCGCAGACCACCGACGAGACGTCGTTTCATACTTCCCCCTTGGACGAATGAAGCCGGAGCACGAAGAGCCGTGCCGCTCCTGCCTGACTGGATCCGACGCTAACAAGCCCCTGCCCGCCGGGGATCCTCAGTCTTGCGAGGTACCGTGGCGCGGCAGGCAGTGCTAGAGACCCACCTCCACACCAGGCCCGCCGGTCAGCGCCCCCTCATCGAGCTCGAACCCACCGACCACCCCCTCGCCGTCGAAAAGGGAACCGGAATCACCTTGGCTCGCGTTCGCGAGATCGCCGAGGCCGCGACTGCAACCACGCCTGGCCCGGCCAGGTCCTACACATCGCCCTCCCAGGTGCTGCACCCGCGGGAAGACCACGCTGCGCCCGAAGGCCAGCAGCCGTCTGAGGTGCCGTAACCACACCGCTCGCCGGCCTCAAGACGACCGACCGGATGGTGCGCCGACGCCGGGCGTCGGTGTTGCCGACCTTCCGGGGGGGCTTGCTGCACCCGTGACCGGTTAGGCCGGCGGGGGCGCGACGGTGACCGGGGAGGAGGCACCGGGGAGCAGGAGCCGGGGCGTGCCGGTGCCGTCGGCGGGGGTGGCCCAGACGTCGGGGGCCTTGCCCGCCCGGGCCGAAAGGGCGTAGGCAAGGGTGGCGTCGTCGAGCCAGGCGGCCTGGTCGTCGACGCTGCGGGTCTCGGCCAGCGGGTGTTCGTGGAGGTCGGCCAGGTCGAGGACGTGGAGGCGCCAGGGCGCGGCGGGGTCGGCGGAGACCTTCTTCTTGAAGGCGATCCGGGTGCCGTCCGGGGAGAGCGAGGGGCATTCCACGTTCTCCCGCAGGGTGCGGGCCGACCAGGCCTTGAGGTCGCCCTCGACGAGGTGGGTGCGGCCGGCGGTGGAGACGGTGGCGTAGAAGCGGTTGTCGTCGGCGGCGAAGTTGACGCCCCAGTAGTTGACGTCGGCGGCGTGGTAGCGGGTGCCGCCGATCGTCAGCGGGATCTCCTCGACGGACTTGATCAGGTAGCCGGTGCGCAGGTCGAGGATCGACGTGCGGGTGGAGAAGCGGTCCGCCGCGTAGGAGTCGCCGACGGCGAAGGTGGTCCAGGAGAGCACCTGGCCGGAGGGCGAGACCCGGGCCCGGTTGGGGATCCCGGGGACGATCACCGACCGGAGCTCGGTGAACCGCCGGTCGTAGACCACGGCCTGGGTCCGGGCGGGGGTGCCCGGCAGGGCGCGCAGGCACAGGGCGCGGTCCCCCGCGGCGTAGAAGCGGGCGCAGGACGGGCCGCCGGGCTCGCCGCCCGGGCTGCGAGCGACGCGGCCGGTGGCGTTGTCGCGGTAGTAGAGACCGGGCTGGTCGAGCGTGAACGAGAGGTCCGCGGCGACGAGTTGCGGTCCGCCGTCGCGTTGGCGGGCGTGCACCACGTAGCCGAGGGAGCCGCCCAGGAGGACGAGGACGGCGAGGACCAGCAGGACCGTTCGCGACTTCATCGGCGCGCCTTCCTTCCCGGGAGGATCCGCCAGGCGGCGGGGAGTGCGGCGGCCAGGGCGAGGGCGGCCGCGACGAGGGCCGTGCGCGGCCCCCACCACGTCCAGGCCGCGCCGAACCCGGCCGCGCCGACCAGACGGGCCAGGGCCTGTCCGGTCTGCAGGACGGCGAGGCCGCTCGCCCGGCCGGCGGCCGGGAGCACTGGCGCGGCCAGCGCCATCAGCACGCCGTCGGTGGCGGCGTAGAAGACGCCGAGGAGGACCAGGACCAGCACGGCGGTCGGCAGGCCCGACGGGGCCAGGAGCGTCAGGTAGGCGGCGAGCAGCGCGCCGTGGCCGAGCAGGAACGGGATCCGCCGTCCGGCGCGGTCCGCGATCCGCCCGGCGGGGACGGCCAGCAGCAGGTAGCAGGCCGCCGCGCCGAGCGGCAGCAGGGGGAAGAGCGCGGCCGACAGGTCGAGGCCGCGCTGGAGCAGGAGGTAGAGGAAGGAGTCGCCGACGGTCGCGGCGCCAAGCAGCGCGGCGGCCGCGACCACCCGCCGGAAGGCGGGGTCGGAGGTCGACCGGGCCGCCGTGCCGGCCGGGCCGGGCGCGGCGTTCGGCCCCGCGGCCGGGGCGGCGGTCGGGGCAGCGGTCGGGGCAGCGGCCGGCTCCGCGGCCGGGGCAGCGGGCGGGACCGGGCGGGTCGATGCGGCCCGCGGCGGCGGGGCCGACGGGTCGGCCGGGACGAAGAGGCCCAGCACCACCACACCGAGCAGGCCGGTGGCGAAGCTGACCACGAACACCGCGTCGTACGCGTCCGCCGTCACCCACAGCACCACGAAGGCGACCAGCGGGCCGAGCAGCGCCCCGGTCGTGTCCATCGCCCGGTGCACGCCGAACGCCCGGCCGAGGGTCTCCGGCGGTGCGCTGAGCGTGATCATCGCGTCCCGGGGTGCGGTGCGCACGCCCTTGCCGAGCCGGTCCGCGGCCAACGCGGCGGCGATCCCGCCGGCGGCCCCGCCGGCCATCAGCAGGCCCAGCCGGGAGAGCGCCGACAGCAGGTAGCCCGCCCCGGCGACGGTCCGGTGCCGGCCGGAGCCGCGGTCGGCGAGCCGCCCGCCGAGGAGCCGGACCAGTGCCGTGGCTCCGTTGAACAGTCCGTCGAGGAAGCCGAACTGGAGGGGTGAGAGGCCGAGGCCCAGGACCAGGTAGAGCGGCAGCACGGCGGTGACCATCTCCGAGGAGACGTCCGTGACCAGGCTGACCGCGCCGAGCGCGACGACCGTGCCCGGGACGCGCCGCCCCACCCCGGCGGGGCGGGGCGGCGCGTCCGAACGACGGTCCGTGGTGGCCAGGTACATCATCAGTGGCAGCTGTAGGTCGGGCTGGTGTCCTTGGCCTTGCCGTCCGTCCCGACGAAGCTCCAGCCGTACCCGGAGTCGGTGAAGTCCAGCTTCAGCACGCCGTAGTCGCCGCTGATCCGCTTCTGGCTGTTCGGCTGCACCTGCTCGATCGGGTACGGCTCGGCGCCGCCCATCCCGCCGACGATCTCGACGATCCCGTCGGCGGTGGCCTTCCCGTCCGGGTCCTGCGGGGCGAACCGCTCGTAGTGGTGGTCGTGCCCGTTGAGCACCAGGTCCGCCCGGGCGTCGTAGAGGATCCGCCACACCGGCCGGGAGACCGGGTCGTTGCCGTGCCCGCCGGAGGAGTACAGCGGGTGGTGCCAGTAGGCGGCGACGCACTTGCGGGTGTTGGCCGCGAGGTCGGCCTTGAGCCAGTCGATCTGGGCGCTCTGGTCGAAGGCGTTGGAGTCGAGGGCGACGAAGTGCCAGTTCCCCTCGTCGAAGCTGTACCAGCTCTTGCCCTGCGGGTAGGCGATGCTGCCGAAGTACGCCTTGTACCCGGAGAGCGAGCCGGCCGGGTCGTAGGTCTCGTGGTTGCCGGGGACGGGGTGGGTCTTCGCCTTGAACGCGCCCCAGCTCTTGTCGTAGTAGGCGCGGAAGTCCGACAGCCGGGCGTCGTCGTACTGGTTGTCACCCATCGTCAGGTAGAACTTCGGGTCGATCTTCTGGGCGAGGGCGGCGGTCTTCGGGTGCGCGCAGCCGCTGTCCGAGGCGGTGCACTGTGCCGCGATGTCACCGGCCGCGACGACGGTGAACGCCCCGCCCGGGGCGGTCCCGGTCGGCGAGGGCGTGGCGGTCGGCGAGGGCGTGGTGTCCGTGACCCCGTAGACCTCCATCTCGAACAGCGAGTACCCGTAGGACGTGCCGCGGGCCGTGCCGTACATCCGGACGTAGCGGCCCTTGCCGGCCAGCCCGGTCCAGTCGTCCGTGCCGCCGTTGCCGGCCTTCTCCTCGGCGACGGCGGTCCAGGTGGCCCCGTCCGCCGACACCTCCAGCCGGTACGCCTTCGCGTACGCGTCCTCCCAGGAGAGCTTGATCCGCGAGACGGTGGCGTTCGCCCCGAGGTCGACCCGCAGCCACTGCGGGTCCTTCCCCTCCGCGCTCGCCCACCGGGTACCGGTGTTCCCGTCGAACGCCTTGCCCGCCGCGTAGGACGAGCCCTCCGTGGACGAGGCCGTGGCGGCCTTGCCCCGCGAGAGCAGCGGATCGGCCGCCGCTCCCGCCCGCCCGGACCAGCCGAGCAGCAGTCCGCCGACCAGCACGAGCACCGCGGCGAAGACTCCGATGTGAACAGGCCTTACCGAGACTTGGGGACGCATCCCTGAACTCCCTGACCTCGAACGACGGCGAGAGCTGGACTCCGGCGGGGCCCGCACGCGATCCCCGCCGGTCGAGCGGTGGTTCCCTCACCACCACGGCGGCCGGGTCAGAGCTCTCGCTGAGCGCGTCACGCCCCGATCGAGGGGCGCCGCGCCAAGCCGCCGCCGAGAGCGTAGTGAAAAGTAAAGTTTCCTGACAATAGGCCGGACGCCGAAATCCCGCGCGGATCGACGGACACCGGCCTACGGGCGCCCCGGGGCGGCGACCCGATAGCCACCCCCGGGGGTCCTTCGCCGAGACCGTGGACCGGGTCCAGGAGGACGGCGGTGCGCGGGGGGGCGATGACAGGACCCGCTCGCGGTCGGCCGGGGCGCAGCACGCCGGGGTCCAGGAGCAGCACCGGCGGGGTGGTCGACACCGGCGGGCTCGACACCGGCGGGAGGCTGGGCGGCGAGGACGGCGGCGGGTGGTGGCCGTCCCGGCCCGGGCCGCCGGGAACCTGGGGGCGATCCCCCCATGCGGCCCCGGGCCGGCGTGCGCCCGGCCCGGGAAGCACCGCGCACGACGGTGTCCCCCAGGGGCGCCGAGGCCTTCCCCGGGTAGCGGGCAGGGGCCGCCTCGGCCGTGGACGGAATGCGGGGGCCGATCCCCCATGCGGCTCCCGCCGGGCTCGACCGATGCTCAAGGCCCAAGAGGACTCGCCGCGCCGATCGAGGAGCCGCTCCATGGGGAACGCCCTGTCCGTCTGCGTAGTCGCACTGGATCCCGTCCTGGAGGCGGGAGCCGCCAGCACCCTGGGCAACAGCCCGGAGGTCACGCTGGCGCTCCCGAACGAGCCCGCCCAGGTCGCCGTCGTGATCGTCGACCAGGTGGACCGCACGGCCCTGGACCTGGTCACCACCACCCGTGAACGGTTCCAGCGGCCCGAAGTGGTCCTGGTGGCCACCGAACTGGACGCCGCCGACGCGCGCCAGGCCATCACCGCCGGTGTGGCCGGACTGCTGCGCCGCCGCGAGGTGAGCGTCGACCGCCTGGTGCGCACCGTGCTCACCGCCGCGGGCGGCGACTGCACCATGTCCGCCGACCTGCTCGACGAACTGCTCGAACACCGGGAGGGCGGCGTCCGCCCGTACGCCGGCGGACCGGGCCTCAGCGACCGGGAACGCACCGTGCTGCAACTGGTCGCGAACGGCCGGGAGACCGAGGAGATCGCCCGCGAACTGAACTACTCCGTGCGGACCGTGACGACCGTGCTGCGCGACATCACGCAGCGGTTCCGGCTGCGCAACCGCGCCCACGCCGTCGCCTTCGCGCTGCGCGGGGGCCTGCTGTGAGCGGCGCGGCGGTGGCCGAGGCCCCGGCCGGGACCCTGACCGACGCCTCGTGCCCGGACGCGCCGGCCGACCGGGCACGGACCGGCGCGGGCCACCGGTTGCGCGCCCACCTCCGGGCCGCCGACCTCGCCGGGTACGAGGCCCTGGCCGGCGCGCTGAGACGGGCCGGCGTGGAACTGCTCGGCAGCCGCCCCGTCGACGGACCACCGGGCGCGGTCACGGTCGCCGTCGGCGGGACGGTCGAGGAGGCCCTCGGCATCTGCCCGCCGCCGGGAGGGCCCGGGGCCGGGCCCGGGGTGCTGCTGGTCGCCGAACGCTTCACCGCGGGCGGGGTGCTGCGGGCCGTGCGCTCCGGCGCCCGGACCATGCTGTGCGCCGGCGACACCGCCCCGCACCGGCTCGCCGCCGCCGTGCGCACCGCCCGACACGGGGAGGGGATGATCCCGCAGGGCGTGGTGCTGCGGCTGTTCCCCACCGGGACGGAGGAGGCGGGCGCCCCGCGCCCGGGCACTCCGCTGACCGCCCGGCAGTCCCTGGTGCTCGCCCTGGTGGCGGAGGGCCACGACAACGCCGCGATCGCCCGGACGCTGTCCTGCTCCCAGCACACCGTGAAGAACGCCCTGTACGACCTGATGGCCCGGCTCCAGGTCCGCAACCGGGCCCACGCGGTGGCGCACGCCGTCCGGGCCGGGCTGATCTAGGACGGCCCCGGCCGGGCCGGTGGGGCGCCGTCTGCGGCGCCCCGCCGGCCCGGCCGCCGGTCACTCCCGGGCGTCCGGGGCGATCACCCGCTCGATCACCGCCGCCAGCTCGCCGACCAGGGGCGGCTTCACCACCCCGAAGTGGTCGCCCGCCATCCGGTGCACGGTCACCTCGCCGGCCGCCAGCTCCCGCCAGCGCGCCAGGTAGTCGGCGAACTCGGTGCCGTAGGCCACCTCGTGGCGCCCCTGGGCGAGTTCGTCGCTGGCGATCAGGTGCAGCCCCCCGGCGTACCGGCGGTGGCGGTAGGTGAGGCACATCTCCATGACCTCGCGCCAGATCCGGGCGGACGGCAGCCACACCTCGTCGGCCCCGTGCTCGGGCAGCACGATGCCGGTCTCCGGGTCGACGTCGTCGACGATGTGGTCGAGCAGTTCCAGGGTCTCGCGCCGCAGCTCCGAGGTGTCCTGCTCCGGCGGGGCGGCGGCGAGTGCCTCCAGCTTCTCGACACAGCTCTCGATCAGCCGGAACTCCCGCCACAGCTGCGGGCTGTCGTGGCTGTCCAGACCGGGGTCGAGCAGCAGCAGGACGACCTCCTCGCCCTCGGCGGTCAGCCGGTGCGCCAGCTCGCTGGCGATGCCGCTGCCGCCGCACCAGCCGAACAGCCGGTACGGCCCGTGCGGCACGGCGGCCCGCAGTTCGGCGAGGTAGCGCTCGGCCATCCGCTCCGTCGAGGGCGCCGGCCCGGTGGCGGCCTGCAGACCCGGCCAGGCGAAGGCGAGGACCGGCTGGTCGGGGTCGAGGTGCTCGACCAGCGGCCGGTACCAGTGGGCGCTGCCCCCGCCGGGGTGGACGCAGACCAGGACCGGCCGGCTGCCGGTGCGCCGCAGCCACAGCAGCGCCTGCGAGCCGTCCCCGCCGGCCGCGGCGGCCAGCCCGGCCACCGTGTGGTGCTCGGTGAAGGATCGCACGGTCAGCTCGACGCCGTGCCGCTCGCGCAGCAGGGCGGTGATCCGCAGGATCGCCAGCGAGTGCCCGCCGAGGGCGTAGAAGTCGTCGTGGACCCCGACCTTCGGCAGGCCCAGCACTTCGGCCCAGACCTCCGCGACGGCCCGCTCGGTCGGGGTGCGCGGAGCGATGAACCCCTCGGCCGCGACGGCGCCGGAGGGCTCCGGCAGCGCGGCCCGGTCGAGCTTGCCGTTGGCGGTGAGCGGCAGGGCGTCGAGGACCACCCAGGCCGAGGGGACCAGGAAGTCCGGGACCCGCTGCCGCAGCAGGGCGCGCAGCGCGACGGGGTCGAGGCCGCCGGCGGCGTCGGTCGCGTCGGGTTCCGGGACGAGGTAGCCGACCAGGTTCCGGTTCCCGTCCGCTCCCGGCCGGGCGGAGGCCGCCACCGCCCGGACCCCCGGGAGCTCGCCGAGGGCGGCCTCCACCTCGCCGAGTTCGACGCGGTGCCCGCGGATCTTCACCTGGTGGTCGCGGCGGCCGATGAAGTGCAGGGTGCCGTCGGGGTCGCGCCGCACGAGGTCCCCGGTGCGGTACATCCGCGCCCCGGGCCGGGCCCCGGTCGGGTCGGGGACGAAGGCCTCGGCCGTCAGGTCCGGTCGGCCCAGGTAGCCCCGGGCGAGACCGGGACCGCCGAGCAGCAGTTCGCCGACCACCCCGAAGGGCACCGGGTTCAGCTCCTCGTCGACCACGGCGGCGACGGTGTCGGTGATCGGCCTGCCGATCGGCAGCGCGCGTTCGGCGTCGGCCGCGGTCAGGCCGGGCCGGACGGTGCTGAAGGTGGTGCACTCGGTGGGCCCGTAGACGTTGCCCACCGGCGCGCCGTGGGCGAGGGCGGTGCGGACGTGGGAGGGCGAGAGGGCGTCGCCGCCGGTGAGCAGGTTGCGCAGGCCGGCGAGCGCCTCGGGCCGGGTCTCGACCAGGTGGTTGAAGAGGCCGGTGGTCAGGAACAGGCTGGTCACCCCGTGCCGCCGCAGCACCTCCGCCAGTCCGTCCGCGTCGGCGGCGCCGGGCGGGCTGACGGCGAGGCGGGCGCCGTTGCACAGCGCTCCCCAGACCTCGAAGGTCGAGGCGTCGAACGCGAGCGGGGCGTGCTGAAGCAGCACCTCGTCCGGGCCGAGGTCGGCGTAGTCGGCGTCGTGGACCAGCCGCACCACTGCCCGGTGGGTGATCTGGACCCCCTTCGGCCGTCCGGTCGAACCGGAGGTGTAGGTGGTGTACGCGAGGTGGTCGGGCAGGAGCGGCACCTCGGGCCGGCCCTCCGGCTGGCCGTCCAGCGCCGTCCACTCCGGGTCCAGCACGAGGGTCCGCAGGCCCGGGCGGTCGGCGAAGCGGCCGGCGTGGCGGGCGGTGGTGGCCAGCACGGTGGTTCCGGCGTCGGTCAGGACGAACTCGATGCGGGCGTCCGGGTACGCCGGGTCCAGGCAGAGGTAGTACCCGCCGGCCTTCAGGACGCCGAGCATCGTGACGACGGCCTCGATGCCGCGCTCCAGGCAGACCGCGACCGGGACGTCCGGTCCGACGCCGAGCGAGCGCAGCAGGTGGGCGAGACGGTCGGACCGCTCCTGGAGCTCACGGTAGGTCAGCTGCCGCTCGCCGTCCTCCAGGGCGACGGCCGCGGGGTCGGAGCGCTCGTCGATCAGCCGGGGCACGGTCACCTCGGGCAGCGGCCGGGCGGTCCGGGGCTCGGTGGTCGGCCGCTCCAGGGCGGGGGCCCGGAAGGTCCGAGGGTCGCCCTCCGGGTCCGTCACCATCGCGGTGAGCACGCCGAGGAAGGTCTCGGCGGCGGCCGACAGCCGGTCCCGGCCCAGCCAGCCCGGGCGGCAGGTCATCCGCAGCTCGCCGGGGAAGGTCCAGACGTCGAAGGTGAACTCGTTCGGGCTGTCGTCGGTCACGTCGCCGATGTCCTCGGCGTGGTCGTCCAGCACGTGGAAGTCGAGGTAGCCGAAGACGACCTCGACCAGCGGGGAGCCGTCGCCGAAGGACTGCTGCATGGCGGGCAGCGGGTAGCGGCGGTGCGGCCACAGCGCCAGTTCCTCCGCGAAGACCGAGCCGACCAGCTCCCGCCAGCTCGCGGCCCGCAGGTCGACGGCGAACGGCACGGTGTTGAGGTACATGCCGCGCACCTGGTCGCCGTCGGCCAGTTCGGGCCGGCCGTTGGTCACCGCCCCGGCGAAGAAGCGGCGCTGGCCGCTGAGCAGTCCGAGCACCGTCAGGTGCGCGGTGTACAGCACGCTCTTGAGGGAGGCCCCGGACGCGGCGGCCAGGCGGCGCAGGTCGGGCTCCAGGTGCGCCCAGGACAGCCGCACCTCGGTGGCGGGCAGCGCCGCCTCCTCGGGCGCGGTGTCGGCGGGCAGCCGGAGCCGTTCGAAGCCGGTGATCCGCCGGCGCCAGAACTCGGCGTCCTGCGCGGACCGCAGCGCCCGGCGCTCCAGCGCGATGAAGTCGGCGTAGCGCACCTCGGGTGCCGTGGCCGGCGGGGTACCCGGGTCGTCGCGCAAGTCCCGGTAGGAGGCCCGCAGTTCGGCGATGACCGAGTGGTGGCTCCAGCCGTCCAGGATGGCGTGGCACTCCACGTGGGTGAGCAGCCACTCCCGGTCGCCGGTGCGGTGGACGTGGTAGCGCAGCAGGGGGGCCCGTTTCACGTCGAAGGGCGTGCGCCGGGCCTCGGCGCGGAACCGCCGGACCTCCTCCCCCTGCTGTTCGGGGGTCAGGTCGCGCAGGTCGTGCACGGTGACGGGCAGCTCGACGGCGTCGGCCGGGTGCACCAGTTGGAGCGGCTCGGAGTAACCGGAGAGGTCGAAGGAGGTGCGCAGGATCTCGTGGCGGGCGACCACCCGCCGCACCGCCTCCCGGAGGGCCTGCTCGGAGAACGGGCCGTCGTCGACGACCTGGAAGGTGCTGACGTTCTGGTAGGTGTTGCGCTCGGGGTCGGCCAGCATCTCGAAGACCATGCCGACCTGGACCTGGCCCATCGGGTAGGCGTCGACCAGGCCCTCCGGCAGCCGCTCGCGGTCGGCGTCGCCGAGCAGCTCGAACGGCCGGACGAGGGTGTCCCGGGGCTCCCGGTCCTCCTCCCCGGTGCGCGCGGTCACCGCCTCGGCGAGGTCGGCCACGGTCTGCCGGGTGAAGACGTCCTGCACCTCCAGGGGGACGCCCCGGGCGCGCAGGGCGCCGACCGCCCGGATGGCGCGCATGGAGTCGCCGCCGAGCTGGAAGAAGCTGTCCAGGACGCCCACCCGGTCCAGGTCCAGGGCGTCGGCGAACGCCTCGGCGAGGGTTCGTTCCAGGGCGTCCCGGGGTGCGACGTAGTCCCCGGCGAGCGCGGAGCGGCTGCCGTCGGGGGCGGGCAGGGCCCGGCGGTCGGTCTTGCCGCTGGGGGTGAGCGGCAGGGCGTCGTGCAGCAGCCAGTGGGCCGGGTGCAGCTGGGCGGGCAGCCGGTCGTGCAGGTGCGCGCGCACCGCGGCCGCGTCCACCGTGCGCGGGGCGAGGTGGGCGACCAGCCGGCCGTCGTGGACGGTGACGGCCGCCGCGGCCACGCCCGGCGCGGAGGCCAGGGCCGCCTCGATCTCGCCGGGTTCGACCCGCTGGCCGCGGATCTTCACCTGGTCGTCGAGCCGGCCGAGGTACTCGATCGCGCCGTCGGGCCGCAGCCGGGCGAGGTCGCCGGTGCGGTAGAGCCGCTCGCCGGGGGCGGTGGCGAACGGGGAGGGGACGAAGCGCTCCGCGGTCAGGCCCGGCCTGGCCAGGTAGCCGCGGGCCAACTGCACGCCGCCGAGCAGCAGTTCGCCGGCCACGCCGATCGGGACCGGCCGCAGCCCGGCGTCCACCACGTAGGTGCGGGTGTTGGCGATCGGCCGGCCGATGGTGACCGGCTCGCCCGGCAGGCAGCGCAGGGCGGTGACGTCCACCGCGGCCTCGGTCGGGCCGTACAGGTTGTGCAGCTCGCAGCCGATCCGCCGGTGCACCGCCTCGGCGAGCTCGCTCGGCAGGGCCTCGCCGCTGCAGACCATCCGGCGCAGGTCGGGCAGGTCGGGCAGGTCCGCGGCGAGGAACTCGCGCAGCATGGACGGCACGAAGTGCAGGGTGGTCACCCGCTCCGCGGCGACCAGTTCGGCGAGGTGGGCCGGGTCCCGGTGGCCGCCGGGTTTGGCGAGCACCATGGTCGCCCCGGTGACCAGCGGCCAGAACAGCTCCCACACCGAGACGTCGAAGCTGGTCGGCGTCTTGTGCAGGACCCGGTCGTCGGAGCCCAGCCGGTAGGCCTCCTGCATCCAGTGCAGCCGGTTGACGATCGCCCGGTGCTCCACCACGACGCCCTTGGGGCGGCCGGTGGAGCCGGAGGTGTAGATGACGTACGCCGGGTGGGCCGGCCCGGCGAGCGGGGCGGGGTCCTCGGCGGGGAGGCCGGACAGGTCCTCGGCGACGTCGACCAGGACCGCGTCGCCGTCGGCTCCCGGGGCCCCGGCCGGGTGGCCGGCGTGGCCGATCACCACCCGGGTGCCCGAGTCGGCCAGCATGAAGGCCAGCCGCTCGGCCGGGTAGTCCGGGTCGAGCGGCAGGTAGGCGCCGCCCGCCTTGAGCACGGCGAGCAGCGCCACCACCAGCTCGGCGCCGCGGTGCAGCCGCACCCCGACCACGGACTCCGGGCCCACGCCGAGGGCGCGCAGCCGGTGCGCCAGCCGGTTGGCCCGGGTGTTCAGCTCCGCGTAGGACACGGTGACGCCCTGGTCGCGCAGGGCGGCGGCGTCCGGGGCGCGGTGGGCCCGGTCCTCGACCAGGGCGGTGAGGGTCCCGGCGGGGTAGTCGCGGGCGGTGTCGTTCCAGGTCTCCAGTAGCAGGGTGCGCTCGGCCGCGGGCAGCACCTCCAGGGCGTCGACGGGCAGCTCCGGCGCGGCGACGGCGCTCGCCAGCAGCTCGGCCAGCTGGGCGGCGAAGCGTTCGACGGTGGCGCGGTCGAACAGGGCGGAGGCGTAGGTGATCCCGCCGGCCAGCGAGCCGTCCGGCTGCTCGGTGAGGCCCAGGGTGAGGTCCAGCTTGGCGCTGCTCTCGCCGACCGGCAGGCGGCCGACGGTCAGTCCGCCGGCCGGCACGTCGGCGGCGGTCGCCGCGTCCTCCCACAGCAGCATCGTGGTGAACAGCGGGTTGCGGGACGGGTCGCGTTCCGGGACCAGCTCGTCCACCAGCAGCTCGAACGGGAGCTCCTGGTGGGCGTAGGCGTCCATGGCGCCCTCGCGCACCCGGCGCAGCAGCTCGGTGAAGGACGGGGCACCGGACAGGTCCGTCCGCAGGACCAGGGTGTTGAGGAAAAGGCCCACCATGGACTGGAGTTCGGTGCGGTCCCGGCCCGCCACCGGGGTGCCGACGGCCACGTCCCGCTGCCCGCTCCAACGGCCGAGCAGCACGGCGTAGGCGGCCTGCAGGGCCATGAACGGGGTGGCGCCGTGCTCCCGGGCCAGCGCGGAGAGCTTGCCGGCGACGTCCGCCGGGACGGCCACCGGCACCTGGGCGCCGGCCGAGTCCCAGACCGGCGGCCGGGGCCGGTCGGTGGGCAGCTCCAGCGGGGCGAGACCGGTCAGCCGCTCGCGCCAGAAGGCCAGTTGCCGTTCGGACCGCTCGGCGGCGAGCCGCTCCCGCTGCCAGACGGCGTAGTCCGCGTACTGGAGGGGCGCGACTCCCCCGCTGGCCTCCGGGGCGCCGGTGGAGGCCGCGGCGTAGCGGGCGGTGAACTCGGTGACCAGCAGGTCCTCCGACCAGCCGTCGGCCGCGATGTGGTGGAAGGTCAGCAGCAGCGCGTGCTCGTCCTCGCCGAGCCGGGCCAGGGCGGCGCGCAGCACCGGCCCGGTGGCGAGGTCGACCGGGCGGCGCTCGGAGCTGGTCAGGGCATCGATCCGGGCCTCGGCGGCGGTGCGGTCCAGCCCGCTCAGGTCCAGCTCGTCGAGCTCCACCGGGGCCGGTTCGTCGACCAGCTGGACGGGTTCGTCGCCGATCACCGGGTAGCGGGTGCGCAGCACCTCGTGCCGGGCCGGCAGGGCGTCCAGCGCGGCGTGCAGGGCCCGGCGGTCCAGGGGGCCGCGCAGGTGCAGGGCGGTGGTCATCAGGTACTCGGTGCCGCCGGGCCGCATCCGGTCCAGGATCCAGAGCCGGCGCTGGGCGAAGGAGAGCGGCAGGGGGCCGGTGCGGGGGGTCCGGCCGATGCGGTCGGCCGGGCGGGGCGCGGCCCCGCCCTCCAGCCGGCGGCGCAGCAGCTCGGCGCGCCGGGCGGCGCGGTCAACGGACTCGCTCACAGAACACCCTTCCGGGACAGGAGGTCCTCGATCTCGTCATCGGTCAGCCGGTCGATGTCGGCCTCGACGGCCTCCTCCACCGCCTCGGCCAGGTCGGCCACCGTGGTGGCCTCGAACAGTCGGCGCAGCGGCAGGTCGACCGCGAAGGCCTCCCGCAGGGCGGCGAGCACCCGGGTGGCGAGCAGGGAGTGGCCGCCGAGGGCGAAGAAGTCGTCCCGGGCGCCGACGCCGGGCAGGCCGAGGACCTCGGACCAGATGGCCGCGAGGGCCTCCTGCACCGGGCCTTCCGGGGGCAGGTGGTCGGCCGTCCGCTCGGGGCCGGCCGGGGCGGGGTCGGGCAGGGCCTTGCGGTCGACCTTGCCGCTGGAGGTCATCGGGAACTCCGCCAGCGGGGTCCAGCGCGCGGGGATCATGTACTCGGGCAGCAGGTCGCGCAGGTGGGCGCGCAGGTCGGCGACCGGCGGGACCTCCGCGCCGGGCCGGGCGACCAGGTAGGCGACCAGCTGCCGCTCGCCGGGCGCGGTGTGCGCCGCGACGACCACGGCCTCCCGCAGCGCGGGGTGCCGGGCCAGCGCCGCCTCGATCTCGCCGAGCTCGATCCGCAGGCCGCGCAGCTTGACCTGGCGGTCGATCCGGCCGAGGAACTCGATGGCACCGTCCGGGCGGCGCCGGACCAGGTCGCCGGTGCGGTAGAGCCGCTGCCCCGGCGCGGTGGCGAGCGGGTCGGGGACGAAGCGGTCGGCGGTCAGGCCGGGCCGGCGGTGGTAGCCGCGGGCCAGGCGCACCCCGCCGAGGCAGAGTTCACCGGGCACCCCGACCGGGACCGGCCGCAGGTCGGCGTCCAGGACGTGGGCCCGGGTGCCGGCCACCGGCCGTCCGATCGGCAGCGCGGCGGAGGCCTGCCGGCCGGCTTCCTCGGCGGCGTCCACCCGGTGCAGCAGGCAGGTGACGGTGGCCTCGGTGGGCCCGTAGTTGCACAGGAAGCGCCCGGGCAGGCCGGTGTCCGCCCAGCGGCGGGCGTCGTCGATGGTGACGACGTCGCTGCCGACGTTCATCAGCTTGAGCGCGGTCAGCCGCCCGAGGTCGGGGGAGTCCAGGACGGCCCGGTAGTAGGCGGGGGTGATCTCGAGGACGGTCACGCCGTACTCGGCGAGCCGGGCGGGCAGTTCGGCCGGCGTCCAGAAGACCGGGTCGCCGACCACGATGGTGGCGCCCGCGACCAGGGTGGCCGCGATCTGGTCCATCGCGACGTCGAAGGTGAGCGCGGAGAGCAGGACGACCCGCTCGCCCGGGGCGATGCCGTAGGCGTCGGCGATCACCCGGCAGTGGTGGGCGTAGGAGCGGTGCTCGATCATCACGCCCTTGGGACGGCCGGTCGAGCCCGAGGTGTAGATGACGTAGGCGAGGTTGCCGGGCCCGGCCAGCGGCACCGGGTCGGTGTCGGCGCCGGCGGTCGGGTCCGCGTCCGGGCCGGGGGTCGGGTCGGTGGCGTGCGCCGGCCCGGTCCGCCCGCCGTCAGGCCCGGGCTTGTCGTCGACCAGGACGGTCCGGTGCCGGCCGCCGGCCGTGCGGTCGGCGAACTCGGTGACGGTGACCACCAGGTCGGCGCCGGCGTCGTCGAGCATGAAGGCCAGCCGCTCGGCCGGGTGCCGGGGATCGAGGGGGACGTACACGCCGCCCGCCTTGAGCACGGCCACCAGGGTGACCACGGCGGCCACGCTGCGCTCCAGACAGGAGGCGACCACCGTCTCCGGCCCGACGCCGAGCCGGCGCAGCCGGTGCGCGAGGCGGTTGGCCCGGGCGTTCAGCTCGGCGTAGTCGATCCGCTCCTGCCCGGCGATCAGCGCGACGGCCCCGGGGGTGCGGCGGGCCGCGCGCTCGATCAGCTGCGGCACGCACAGCCCGTGGTCCTCGGCCGGGTCGAGGGCGGCGGTGCGGTGGCCGTCCGGGTCCGGCCACCGTTCGAGCAGCTGGTGGCGCTCCTGCGCGGTGAGCAGCCCGAGGTCGCCGATCCGGGCGTCGGGGGCGGCGGCGACGGCGTGCAGCAGGGTCAGGTAGTGCCCGGCGAGGCGGTCCATGGTGGTCCGGTCGAACAGGGCGGTGGCGTACTCGAACCAGACCCGCAGCAGGCCGTCCTCGTGCTGGGTGACCGTCACCGTGAGGTCGAACTTGGCGACGGAGGGCCCGGCGTCGATCCACTCGGCCGCGGCCCCGCCGATGGCGGTGGGCAGGTCGTCGGCGTGCTGGAGCTCGAACATCACCTGGAACAGCGGGTTGCGGGAGAGGTCGCGGTCCGGCCGCAGGGCGTCGACCAGGTGCTCGAACGGCACGTCCTGGTGGGCGAGCGCGTCGGCGGAGGCCCGGTGGACCTGCTGCAGGAGGTCGGTGAACCGCGGATCGCCGGCCAGGTCGGTGCGGATCACCAGGGTGTTGGTGAAGAAGCCGACCAGGTCCTCGGTCTCGGGCCTGGTCCGCCCGGCGACGGGGGTGCCGACCGCGACGTCCTCCCGCCCGGTGTGGCGGCCCAGGAGCAGCTGGAAGGCGGTCAGCAGCAGGACGAACGGCGTCACCCCGCTGCGGCGGGCCAGCTCGGTCAGCTCGCGGCCGAGCCCGGCCGGCACGGTGGTGTCGAAGGTGGCGCCCCGGGTGTCCCGGACGGCGGCCCGCAGCCGGTCGGTGGGCAGTTCGACGGGCACCAGGCCCGCCAGCCGCTCCCGCCAGTGGTCGAGCTGTCCGGCGAGCTCGCCGGCGTCCTCCCGCTCGCGCTGCCAGACCGCGAAGTCCGCGTAGTGCACCGGCTGCGTGGCCAACGGCGACGGCCCGCCCGCCGCGAGCGCGCGGTAGGCCCGGTCGAGGTCGGCGAGCAGCAGACCGGTCGACCAGCCGTCGCAGACGATGTGGTGCAGGGTCAGGGCCAGCAGGTGGTCGTCGGGGGCGATGCGCACGACGGTGACGCGCACCGGCCACTCGGCCGCCAGGTCGAACGGGCGGCTGCCGGCCTTGGCCACCAGCTCGTGCGCCTGCGCCTCGGCGTCGGGGGTGGCGGCGAGGTCGACCAGCCAGAACGGCACCGGGCCCGGCGGGTCGATCACCTGGCGGGGGTCGCCGTCGTGGGGCAGGTAGTGGGTGCGCAGCACCTCGTGCCGGGCGGCGACGGCATCCACCGCGCCGCGCAGCGCGTCGACGTCCAGCGGGCCGCGCAGCCGTGCGGCGAGCGGGACGAGGTACTCGTCGCTGCCGGGCTCCAGCTGGTCGAGGAACCAGAGGCGTTGCTGGCCGAAGGAGAGCGGCAGCCCGCCGGTGCGCGGCACCGGCCGGATGGCGGGCCCGGCGTCGGTGGCGGTGGCGCCGGCCGCGTCGACCCGGGCGGCCAGCGCGGCGACGGTGCGGGCGCCGAACAGGTCACCGACGGTCAGGTCGGCGCCGAGCGCCCGGCGCAGCCGCAGGACCATCCGGATCGCCACCAGCGAGTGGCCGCCGAGGGCGAAGAAGTCGTCCTCGGCGCCGACCCGGTCCACCTCCAACACCTCGGCCATCGCCTCGGCGACGGCCCGCTCGGTGGCGGTGCGCGGGGCGGTCCAGGGGCGGCTCGCGTCGCGCTGCCGGCCCTCGCGCGAGGGCAGCAGCTTGCGGTCGACCTTGCCGCTGGGGGTGAGCGGCAGTTCGTCCAGTGTCAGGACGGCGGAGGGCACCATGGCCTCCGGCAGCCGGGCGGCCAGGTAGGCGCGCAGTTCCTCGACGGTGGTGGCCGCGCCGGGGGCGGGCACCACGTAGGCGGTCAGCTCCAGGTCCCCGGCGGCCGACCGGTCGGCGGCCACCGCGGCGGCCCGGACGGCCGGGTGCAGGGCGAGCGCCGCCTCGATCTCCCCGGGCTCGATCCGCACCCCGCGGACCTTGACCTGCTCGTCCAGCCGGGCCAGGAACTCCAGCGCCCCGTCCGCCCGGCGGCGGACCAGGTCCCCGGTGCGGTACCAGCGCTCGCCGGGGGTCAGCGGGTACGGGTTGGGCGCGAAGCGCTCCGCGGTGAGGCCGGGCCGGCCGAGGTAGCCGCGGGCCAGGCCGACACCGGCCACGCACAGCTCGCCGGGCACGCCGACCGGCACCAGCCGGTCCTGGGCGTCGACCACGTGGACCCGGGCCCCGGTGAGCGGGTGGCCGATCGGGACGATGCCGTCGCGCTGGGTGCCGTCGTGCGGCCAGGCGGTGGAGTCGATCGCGCACTCGGTCGGGCCGTAGGTGTTGACCACCCGGACGTCGAGCAGGGCGCGCAGCCGCTCGCAGAGGTCGGCGGGCAGCGGCTCCCCTGCGGAGCAGACCACGCGCAGCGCGGTGCAGTCGGCCAGGGCGGGCTCGGCGAGCAGCAGCCGCAGCACCGAGGGGACGAGTTGCAGCACGGTGACGCCGTGTTCGGCGGCGGCCCGGGCCATCACGGCCGGGTCGCGGTGGGCGTCGGCCGGGGCCATCACCACGGTCGCGCCGCTCACCAGCGGGGAGAGGAACTCCCAGACGGCGGCGTCGAAGCCGATCGTGGTCTTCTGCAGCAGCCGCTCGCCGGGGCCGAGATCGAGGTGCTCGACCGACCAGAGCACCCGGTTGCGGATGGCCGCGTGCGGCACCACCACGCCCTTGGGGCGGCCGGTCGAGCCGGAGGTGTACATCACGTACGCGGCGCCCGCGGGGTCGACGGGCACGGGTGCCGCGAGGGCTTCCGCGGGCTCGGACCCGTCGCCGTCCAACAGCACCAGCCGGGGCCCGTCGGGCAGCCGGTCGCGCAGCGACTCCTCGGTGAGCACCAGGCCGACCCCGGCGTCCTCGACCAGGTAGGCGAGCCGGTCGGCAGGGTGGTCGGGGGCGAGGGGCACGTACACCCCGCCCGCGGTGAGCACCGCGAGCAACGCGGTGACCAGGTCGGCGCCCCGGTGCAGGGCGACCCCGACCGGGGTCTCCGGGGTGACCCCGAGCCCGCGCAGCCGTTGGGCCCGCCGCCTTGTCCGGTCGGCGAGTTCGGCGTACGTCAGCTCCAGCGGGCCGGCCACCACGGCCACCGCGTCCGGGGTGGCCTCCGCCCGGGCGAGGAAGAGCTCGGGCAGGGACGGGCCTGACCACAGCCGGTCGGGGTCGGCCTCGGTGCGGTTCCAGGCCCGGAGCGCCCGGCACTCGTCCTCGGTGAGCAGCTCCAGCCGCTGCACGGGCGTGTCCGGGTGCTCGGCCAGTTCGGTCAGCAGCCGCAGCAGGTGGCCGGCCATCCGCTCGATCCGGTCGGCGTCGAACAGGGCGGTGGGGTAGAAGAGGCGCCCGCTGAGCGAGCCGTCCGCCTCCTCGGAGAGGTGCAACGAGAGGTCGAAGGGGGAGGTGGTGACGGTCGCCGGGACGAGGTCGACGTCCAGGCCGGCGAGCCGGAACGGTTGGGCGTCGGTGGTGTGCAGGGCGAAGGCGGCCTGGAAGACCGGGTTGCGGGACTGGTCGCGCTCGGGGGCGAGGTCCGCCACCACCCGGTCGAAGGGCACGTCCTGGTGGTCGTAGGCGTCCAGGACGCCCTCCCGGACCCGGCCGAGCAGCTGGTGGAAGCTCGGCGAGCCGGACAGGTCGGTACGCAGCACCACGGTGTTGAGGAACATGCCGAGCAGCTGTTCCAGCTCGGGCCGGTCGCGGCGGGAGACCGACACCCCCACGGCCACGTCCTCGCGGCCCGCGTGCCGGGCCAGCAGCAGCTGGTAGGCGGCCAGGTACACCATGAACGGGGTGGCGCCGTGGTCGCGACCGAGCTCGGTGAGCCGGGCGGCGCACTCGGCGGGCACGGTGAAGGTGACGTCGGCGCCGGCCGCGTCCCACTGCGCCGGCCGGTGCCGGTCGGCGGGCAGGTCCAGCGGCTCCAGCCCGGCGAGCCGCTCCCGCCAGTAGCCGCGGCGGCGCTCCATCCGCTCGGCGTCGGCGTCCCAGCGCTCCCGCTCCCACTCGGCGTAGTCCGCGTACTGCAGGGCCGGCGGCTCCAGCGGGGACGGCTCGCCGGTCCGGAACGCGCCGTACAGGGCGTCGAGTTCACGGGCGAGCAGGACCCAGGAGCCGGCGTCGAAGGCGATGTGGTGGACGGTCACCAGCAGGGCCGCGTCGGCTTCGCCGAGCCGCACCAGGGTCAGCCGCCAGGGCGCCGCGGCGCGCAGGTCGATCGGGGTCCGCCGTTCGGTGACGCTCAGCTCCCGCAGCCGGTCCCGCTGTTCGACCGCCGGCAGGCCGGTCAGGTCCACCCGGCGGGGCTCGACCGGGGACGGGTCGTCGACGAGCTGGGAGCCGGCGCCGTCCACCGCGGCGTACCGGGTGCGCAGGATCTCGTGCCGGGCGGCGACCTCGGTCAGCGCGGCTGTCAGCGCGGCCTCGTCCAGCGGGCCGCGCAGCCGGATCGTCTCGTGCAGCAGGTACTCGGTCGAGGCGCCCGAGCGCAGCTGGTCGACGAACCACAGCTGCTCCTGGGCGAAGGAGAGCGGGGAGCCGGTCTCATCGGGTGCCATCGGACGCCTCCCCCGGCGAGTCGGTACGGGCGGTACGGGCGGTACGGGCCTGGGCGGCGTCGGCCGCGGACCAGGGCTCGGCCATGGCCACGGCGATCCGCCGCGGTCCGGTGAAGGGCTCGCGGCCGTGGGCCGCCAGCATGTTGTCGACCACCAGCACGTCGTCGAGCTGCCAGTCGAAGCGGCGCTGCTCCGCGCGGTAGCAGTCCCGCAGGTGGGCGACCACCTCGTCGGGCACCGGTGCGCCGTCGCCGTAGTAGGTGTTGGTGGGCAGGCCGGCCTCGCCGTACATCTCCCGCAGGCCGTCGCAGACCTCGGGTCCCAGCGTGGTGACGTGGAAGAAGGCGAAGTGGTTGAACCAGACCGGTTCACCGGTCTCCGGGTGCCGGTGCACGGCTTGCCGCCGGGCCCGGGTCCGCAGGCCGGTCGCGGTCCACTCGGCGGTCATGCCGTTGCGGACGCAGTACCGTTCCACCTCGGCCCGGTCCTCGGTGCCGAAGGCCTGCTGCCAGGCCACCCCGAAGCCCTCGGTGAAGTTGCGCACCACCATCCAGCCGCGGGCCGCGAACTCCTCGCGCACCGCCGGGTCGATCGCGGCGTGGACCCGGCGGACGTCGGCGAGCGGGGTTGAGCCGAGCGTCTCCGGCGGCCGCACGCAGTGGAAGAACAGCGTCCGGGGCCAGGCGGCCTGGTAGGAGTTCTCGTTGTGGAGGAAGATCTCCTCGGCCGGCGGGTAGTCGGTGGAGGTGTACACCCGGCCCTTGATGGTGCTGCGGGGCGAGGAGCGCTCGGTATAGGCCAGGGGCTCGCCGGACACCGCGGCGACCACGCCGGCGAACCCGTCGACCCCGCCGACGTCGAAACCGCGCAGCAGGACCGCGCCGTGCTCCAGGAGCCGCCGGCGGAGGAGAGGACGGGCGGCGGGCAGGTACTCGGCCACGGGGGTACCCGGCGCGTCCGCCGACAGGACGAAGGGAAGGGCGGACTCCACGGCGCGCTCTCCCGAGGGGTCCGCGGTCACGGACGGGGGTGACGGGTTCGCAGTCATGCGCCTCAGCCTCTCGGGCCGGGCCGGGTGCGGCGAGAGAACTACCGGCAGCCCTGTCGGCAGCGCCTCCACCGGGCCCGCTGCGTGTCCTTCTCTTCCGCCTCCTGCGCCCGGGCCCTCCCCCGCTGCGGGCCCTTTCCCGGAGGGTGTGCCGTGCCGGGGGCCGCGGTCCGGTGCGCGGGCACGCCGACGGCGGCCGGGCCCCCGCACCGGTGCGGGGGCCCGGCCGCCGTCGGGCCGGTGGGTGTGCCGTCAGCCGAGCCGCTCCACCGGGAGGCCGGGGCGCTCGCCCGCGGCCGCGACGAAGGCGGTGAACGCGGTGGCCAGGTCGCGGGCGGCCGTCGCGGTCAGCAGGCCCTCCGGATAGTGCAGCCGGCCGTCCAGGGCGCCGCCGTTCTCGCGCAGGTCGACCCGCACGTCGAAGGGGTGCCCGCCCTGCCCGTGGTCGTACGGTTCGGCGGTGACCCCGGGCAGGTCGATCCGGCCGGTGAGCGGGCCCAGCAGTTGGAAGCCGGCCTGGGCGACCGGGTTGCGGCTCGGGTCGCGCGGCGGGCGCAGCGCCGTCACCACGCGGTCGAAGGGCAGGCCCTGGTGGCGGTAGGCGGCGAGTGCGGTGGCCCGGGTGCGGGCCAGCACCTGGGTGAACGGCTCGCGCCGCCCGACCGGAGTGCGCAGCGCCAGGGTGTTGACGAACAGGCCGACCAGGTCGGTGAGTTCGGCGACCGGGCGGTTGGCGGTGAAGGTGGCCACGACCAGGTCCTCCGTCCCGCCGGCCGCGGTGAGCACGGCGGAGAAGCAGGACAGCAGCGCCATGAACGGGGTGGCGCCGGCCGCGCCGGCCGTCCGGTTGAGCGCGGCGGTGGCGGCCGGGGCCAGGGTGAAGTCGACCACGGCGTCCCGGCGTCCGCGCAGCGGCGGCCGGGCGTCGTCGCCGGGCGGCCCCGGGGCGGGCAGTTTCAGGACGGGCAGCGGCGCCCGGAGGTGGCGCAGCCAGTGGTCGAGGTCCTCCTCGGCGCGGTCCGCGTCGTCGGCTCCGGCGCGCTGCCAGGCCGCGTAGTCCGGGTAGTCGACGGGCAGGTCGGGCAGCCGGGGCGCGCGGCCGGCGCTCGCGGCCCGGTAGCACTCGGACAGGTCGCGCCAGAACACGCCCATCGACCAGTCGTCGGAGACGATGTGGTGGGTCACCGCCAGCAGTACGTGGTCCTCCGGTCCCAGGGCGAGCAGGACCAGGCGCAGCAGCGGGCCCCGGTCCAGGGCGAAGGGCCGGGCCACCTGCTCCCGGACGGCCCGGCGGGCCCGTTCCTCGCGCTCCCCGGGCGGGGTGCCGGTGAGGTCCAGCAGTTCCGGGACGACCGGCAGGTCCTGGTGCACCACCTGGTGCGGCACGCCGCGGGTGGCCTCGAAGGTGGTGCGCAGCGCGGCGTGCCGGCGGACGGTCGCCCGCAGCGCCTCGTGCAGCGCGGCCGGGTCGATCCGGCCGCGCAGCCGGTGCGCGTCGTACATGGTGTACTCGGTGCTGCCGGGGGTGAGCCGGTCCAGGAACCAGAGCCGGTGCTGCTCGGAGGAGAGCGGCACCGGGCCGGGCGGGCGTGGCGGGACGGTGCGGCCGGCCCCAGGGGCGGCGGCCGGTGCGGCCGCGTCGAGCAGGGCCGCCAGTTCCTCCACGGTGGGCCGGGCCAGCAGGTCGGCGGGGGAAGGCGCGGCGCCGGTCAGTGCCCGCAGCCGGGAGCAGATCCGGGTCGCGATCAGGGACTGGCCGCCCAGGTCGAGGAAGCGGTCCCGGACGCCGATCGGGGCGACCCCCAGGGCCTGCTCCCAGACGTCGACCAGGGCCCGCTCGGTCGGGGTGCGCGGCGCCAGGTAGGCGGTGGCGAGCTCCGGGCGGCCGTCGTCGGGGGCGGGCAGCGCCTTGCGGTCGGTCTTGCCGCTCGCGGTGAGCGGCAGTTCGGGCAGCCGCACCCAGGCGGTGGGGACCATGTAGTCGGGCAGCAGTTCGCCCAGGTGCTTGCGCAGCTCGGTGAGGTCGGGTGCGTCGGGGACGGCACCGACCAGGTAGCCGACCAGCCGGCTGCCGCCGGTGGCGGCCGGGTGCGCGGCCACCACGGCGGCGTGCACCTGCGGGTGGGAGGCCAGCGCGGCCTCCACGTCGCCGAGTTCGATCCGCAGGCCGCGGATCTTCACCTGGTGGTCGAGCCGGCCCAGGTACTCGATCCGCCCGTCCACCCGGCGGCGTGCCAGGTCCCCGGTGCGGTAGAGCCGGGCGCCGGGCGGGCCGTACGGGTCGGGCCGGAAGGCGGCGGCGGTCAGGCCGGGCCGGCCGAGGTAGCCCCGGGCCAGCTGGACGCCGGCCAGGCAGAGTTCGCCGTCGGTGCCGGGCGGTACGGGCACCCCGTCGGGGTCGAGGACGTACGTCCGGGTGTTGGCGACCGCCCGGCCGATGGTGACCGGGGCGCCGGGCAGGCAGCGCTCGGCGGTGACGTCCACCGCCGCCTCGGTGGGCCCGTACAGGTTGAACAGTTCGCAGTCCAGCAACTCGTGCACCTCGCGGACCAGGTCCGGCCCGAGCGCCTCGCCGCTGCACACGATCCGGCGCAGGGCGGGCAGTTCGGGCGGGCCGCCGTGGACGCGGCGGGCCCGCAGGTCGGCCAGGAACTCCCGCAGCATCGAGGGGACGAAGTGCACGGTGTCCACCCGCTCCTCGGCCAGCACCCGGTGCAGGTAGGCCGGGTCCCGGTGGCCGCCGGGGCGGGCCAGGACGAGCGTGCCGCCGACCGCCAGCGGGCCGAAGAACTCCCAGACCGACACGTCGAAGGTGGCCGGCGTCTTCTGCAGCACCCGGCCGCCGCCGACCAGTCCGCAGTCGTCGCGCATCCACAGCAGCCGGTTGACCACGCCCCGGTGCGGCACCACGACGCCCTTGGGACGGCCGGTCGAGCCGGAGGTGAAGATCGCGTACGCCGGGTGGTCCGGCCCGGCCGCGGGCTCCGGGTCGTGGGAGGGCCAGCCCGGCTCGTCCGCGGGGACGACCGGGCGCACCCCGGCGTGCTCGGCGCCCCGCGCCGCCCCGGCGTCGGTGACCAGCAGGACCGCACCGCTCTCGGCCAGGACCGCGGCGGTGCGCAGCGGCGGGTGCTCGGGGTCGAGCGGCACGTACCCGGCCCCCGACTTGAGCACCCCCAGGAGCGCCACCACCAGGTCGATCCCCCGCTCCAGCCGGACGCCGACCAGGGACTCCGGCCCGGCCCCGGCCGCCCGCAGCCGGTGGGCCAGCCGGTTGGCCCGCTCGTTGAGCCGGGCGTAGCCCAGCTCGACGCCCTCGCAGGCCAGCGCGACCGCGTCCGGGGTGAGCCGGGCCTGGTGCTCGAACAGCTGGTGGACGCACTGCTCCAGCGGGTACGGCCGGTCGGGGCCGGTCGCGTCGGCCAGGTACCTCCGCAGCTCCGACGGAGCCAGGACGGCGGGCCGGGCGGTCACGGCGCGCCGCCGGGCAGGAAGTCGTCCAGCCGGGTGCCGCCGCCCCCGGCCTCGGCGCCGCGCCGCACCAGGTCGGCCAGCGCGAGGTCGAGGATGCCCAGGCCGAACGGGGAGAACACCGTGGTGCGCCGCGGGTCGCGCGGCCGCGGGGCCGGCCCGGCAAGCAGGCCGCCGATCGTGGCGGTGATGAACTCCCGGTTGCCGGCCTGCTGTTCGGCCAGATGCAGGGAGGTCGCGGCCCGGCACACGTGGTCGGGGTCGTCCACCACGTTGACCGCCGGGAGCACCGACTCCACCGTCAGGTCGCGCAGTGAGACGTGCAGGACCAGGGTGCCGGGCCGGCAGGGCCCGGTGGACAGGTGCGGGGCGGCGGCGGTGGTGGCGAGGCTGACCAGCGGGTGGGCGGCCAGCGCGTCTTCGGGCCGGTCCACCACGACGGTCTTCAGGCCCGGCTGCTCCCGCGCGCAGCGGGCGGCGAACTCCTCCGCCCGGGCGCTGTCCCGGTCGTACAGGGTGACGGTGTCCAGGGTGGGCAGGACCACCCGCAGGAAGCGGAGCACCTCGAAGTTGATCACGCCGCAGCCGATCAGGGCCGCCCCGGTGTCGGGCTGCTCACCGGCGAGGGTGGCGGCGGCCAGCGCGGCGCTTGCGGCGGTGCGCCGGGCCGAGACCAGGGACCCCTCGATCAGCGCCTCGGGGTGCCCGGTGCGCATCGAGTTGAGGATGATCGCCGCCGAGGCGCGCTCCAGGCCCAGCTCCAGGTTGCCGGGGAAGGAGGAGATCCACTTCATCCCGGCCACCGGCTGCTCACCGCCCAGGTAGGCGGGCAGGCCGATGATCCGGTTGCGCTCGTCCTCGGGGAAGCGCAGGAACACCGAGTGCGGGATCGCGCTCTCGCCCCGCGCGTGCCGGACGTAGGCCTCGCGGACGGCCGCCAGCACCTCCCGCTCCCGTCCGTCGAGGGCCTGTCGTACGTCGCGGGCACCCAGGATCAGCATGCTGCCGCCTCCATCGAAGGGTCCTTCCACAGGTCGGCGGCGTCGCCGAAGTGCTTGGCCGCCCAGTCGTCGTTGTAGATCGTGTCCAGGTAGCGCTCGCCCCGGTCGGGCAGGACCACGGCGCAGACGGACCCGGCCGGCACCCGGGGGCGGATCCGGTCCAGGGCGCTGAGCACCGCGCCGGAGGAGCCGCCGGCCAGGATCGCCTCCCGGCGGGCCAGCGCGCGGCAGCCGACCAGGCAGTCCAGGTCGTCGACGTGCACCACCTCGTCGGCCAGGTCCGCGCCGAAGAGCGCGGGGCGCACCGAGGCGCCGTGGCCGGGGATCAGCCGGGGCCCGGCGGTCCCGCCGAAGATCACGCTGCCGACCGCGTCGACGGCCACGATCCGGGTCGACAGGCCGCGTTCGCGCACGTACTCGGCGCAGCCGCGCAGGGTGCCGCAGGAGCTGGTGGCGCAGACCAGGTAGTCGACCCGGCCGTCCAGCTCGTCGACGATCTCCCGCATGGTCTGCCGGTGCGCCCTGGCGTTCAGCGGGTTGGCGTACTGGTCCGGGCAGTAGGCGTGCGGGATCCCGGCGACCAGCTCGCGCACCCGGCGCAGCCGGACCGGCAGGTACTCGCCGGTGTCCGGGTCGCACTCGGTCACCACCTCGACCTCGGCGCCCAGGGCCCGCATCACGGCGATGTTCTGCTGGTTGGTGCGGCCGTCCACCACGCAGACGAAGCGCAGTCCGAAGTACCGGCAGACCTGGGCCAGGCCGATCCCGAGGTTGCCGGAACTCGACTCCACCACCACGGACTTGCCGGGGGTGAGGGCGCCGGAGCGGACCCGGTCGACGAGCATGTTGAGCGCGGCGCGGTCCTTGATGCTGCCGCCGGGGTTGTGCGACTCCAGCTTGGCGTAGGTGCGGAAGCCGCTGTCCGGGAAGATCCGGAGGAGTTCGACCAGCGGGGTGGCGCCGACGGTGGACAGCACACCGCCGGCCGCCCCGACGGCCGGGGGCGCCGTCACCGGACGCCCGCGCGCGGGTCGCGGCCGGCCCGGGCCGGGGAGGTCGTTGGGGTACGGGTCATGGCGGGACTCCTGGTGAGAGCGTCGGGGAGAGGACGGGGGCGGGCTCAGGCGGGTGCGTCCGTCGGGGCGGGGAGCGCCGAGCCGCTCGCCGGGGGGTCGTCGGGGGCGGCCGGGCCCCGGCGGACGGCCTTGCTGAGCGTCACCGCGGCGGCCAGCAGCACCATCCAGACGGCGAGCGCGGTCAGGGCCGTCCCGGTGCCGTACCACTGGAGCAGCAGGCCGCCGGCGAGCGAGCCGAGCGGCAGCGCTCCGCCGGACAGCACCGAGCTGGCGCCGGACACCCGGCCCTGGAGGTGGTCCGGGGTGGTGGAGAGCTGCTGGGTGGCGACGGCGACGTTCCAGATCGGGCCGACGAACCACATCAGCGCGTAGAGCGCGCCGGTGAGCCAGAGGTCGTCGGCGAGGACCAGGCCGACCGCCAGCGCGGCCCAGGCCCAGTTGGCGCCGATCACCACAGCCGGCAGCGGCAGGCGCCGCCGGCACCAGGCGGCGGCGGTGGAGCCGAGCACGCCGCCCGCGCCCGCGACCCCCAGCAGGACGCCGATGCCGGAGGGGGAGGCGCCGCGTTCGTCGGCGAGCACCACGACGACCAGGAACAGTGCCCGGAACAGCAGGTTGCTGCCGGCGACGGCCAGGGCGGCGGTGCGCAGGAACGGCTGGCGCCACAGCCAGGCGAACCCGGCGGCCAGCTCGGCGAGCGGCTTGGCGGGCGGCCCGGCGTCCGCGTCGGTGTCGGTGTCGGCGGTCTCCTTCGCCGTGCTGGGCGCCGACTGGAAGTCCTTGCGGATCAGCAGCAGCGTCACCACCGACACCACGTAGCTGATCGCGTCCAGCAGGAACGGCAGGGCCCGGGCCACCCCGAAGAGCGCGCCGCCCAGCGGGGTGCCCAGGGTGATCGCGGCCCGTTCGCGGGCCTCGTTGCGCGACAGCGCCTCGGTCAGCCGCCGTCTCGACACCAGGTGCGGGACGGCGACGTGCGAGGCCAGCTCGTGGCAGACCGTCAGGGTGCCCTCGACGAAGCCGACCAGCAGGATCTGTGCCAGGGTCAGCCGGTCGAGGGCCAGCGCGAGCACGATGCTCAGCGCGCCGGCCCCCCGGACGACGTCGCACCAGATCATCAGGCGCTTGCGGTCCACCCGGTCCACCAGCGCCCCGGCCGGCACCGGGAAGAGCAGCAGCGGCAGCAGCGCGGTGAACCCGGCGAGCCCCGCGTCGGCGGCCGAGCCGGTGACGGCCAGCACCAGCAGCGGGTAGGCGACGGTGGCACCCGTCGACCCCAGCATGGACAGCGCCGAGCCGGTCCACAGCAGGACGAAGTCCCGGTTGCGGTGCAGCGGCAGGTCCTCGGCGTCGGGCCGCCCGGCCGCGACGGCGGTCACCGGGCACCGCCCCGGCGGGCCCGGCGGGAGCCCAGCAGCGGCAGCGCGGCGGCCGCGCCCGCCTCCGGGTAGTCGGGCAGCGCGGCGGCCAGCGCGGCCACCGTGGCGCGGTCGAAGACCGCCCGCACCGGCACGTCCCGGCCGGTCGCCTCGCGCAGCCGCAGGGCGATCCGGGTGGCCAGCACGGAGTGCCCGCCGAGGGTGAAGAAGTTGTCGTGCGCGCCGATCCGCGGGTGGCCGAGGATCTCGCGCCAGGCGGCGGCGACGGTCCGTTCGTCCGGGGTCCTGGGTTCGACGAACTCCTGGACGTCCGCGCCGGGTCCGACGGTCGGCAGGCGGCGGCGGTCGACCTTGCCGGAGGGGGTCAGGGGCAGCGCGTCGAGGACGGAGAAGGCGGCCGGGACCATGTAGTCGGGCAGGGTCGCCAGCAGCCGGTCGCGCAGTTCGCCGTGGCCGGGCACCCTGGCGCCGGGCACCGGTTCCAGGTGGGCGACCAGCTCGACCTCGCCGGTCGGCAGGGTCACCGGCTGGACCACGGCGGCCCGCACCTCCGGGCAGGAGAGCAGCGCGGTCTCGATCTCGCCGGGCTCGATCCGGTGGCCGCGGATCTTCACCTGGTGGTCGGCCCGGCCGAGCAGCTCCACGCCGCCGTCCGGGCGCCGGCGGCCGAGGTCGCCGGTGCGGTACATCCGGGCGCCGGGCACCCCGGCGTAGGGGTCGGGCAGGAAGGCGCCCGCGGTGGTGCCGGGCCGGCCGAGGTAGCCCCGGGCGGGGCCCGAGCCGCCCAGGTGGATCTCGCCGACCACGCCGTCCGGGGCCGGCTCCAGCCGCCCGTCCAGGACGTACAGCCGGGTGTTGGCCAGGACGGACCACGGGGCTCCGCCGGGGTCTGCGCCCGGCCGGGTGACGGTGGCCCAGACGGTGGTCTCGGTGGGGCCGTACAGGTCCCAGACCCGGGCGCCGTCGGCGGTGAGCCGCTCGACCAGGTCGGCGGTGAGCCGCTCGCCGCCGCTGAGCACCAGCAGTCCGGCGGGGGCGCTCCAGCCGGCGTCCAGCAGCATCCGCAGGGTGACCGGGGTGGCCTGGACGACGGCCGGGCCGGCGCGGTCCAGCAGCTCGGCCATCCGCAGCGGGTCCCTGGCCTCCTCGGTGTCGGCGAGGACCACCCGGCCGCCCGCGAGCAGCGGGAGGTACAGCTCCAGGACGGAGGGGTCGAAGGAGACGGTGGTCAGCGCGGCTACCGCGTCGTCCGGCCGTACCGGGACCTGTTCGGCCATGGCGGTCAGGAAGCCGGCCAGTGCGCCGTGGGTGATCATGACGCCCTTGGGGCGGCCGGTGGAGCCGGAGGTGTGGATGACGTAGGCCAGCGCGGCCGGGTCGGCGGGCACGGCGGGCGCGGTGTCCGGGTGTGCGGCGATCTCCGCCCGGTGGGCGTCGGTCAGCACCAGCCGGCGCCGCCCGGCGGGCCCGTCGGCGGCGAGCCGGGCGGCCAGCGCGCGGTCGGTGACGACCAGCGGGCTGGCGCAGTCGTCGAACAGGAAGCGGATCCGGTCCTCGGGCAGGTTCGGGTCGACCGGCAGGTAGGCCGCGCCGGAGCCGAGCACGCCCAGCATCGCCGTCAGCAGCTCGGGGCCGCGCTCCAGGAGCAGCCCGACCACGGTGCCCGGGCCGGCGCCCAGCGCCCGCAGGTGGTGGGCCAGCCGGTTGGCGCGCGAGCGCAGCCCGGCGTAGTCGATCCGCTCCTCGCCGCAGACCAGCGCCACCGCGTCGGGCGTGCGCTCGGCCTGCCGGTGGAACAGCTCCGGCACGGTCGGGCCGCCCTGGTCGGCGGCGAGCGGCGGCCCGGCGGGCAGCAGGGCCCGGCGGTCGGCCGGGGGCAGCGTGACGGCGCGCGGGTCGGCCTGCGGGTCGGCCACCAGGCCGGCCAGCACGTGCCGGTAGGCCCGGGCCAGCAGGGCGAGCTCCTCGGCGCCGATCCGGTCCGCGGCGGCCTCCAGCTGGAGGGTGCCGGGCACGGTGGAGACCGACAGGCCGAACTCGTTCGGCGTCACGTCCTCGACCTCGTCGGCGTCGATGCCCTCGCCGGCCAGCACGTGCATGTCGGTGTAGTTGAAGAACACGTCGACCAGTGGCGTGTCCTGGCCCCAGGCGCGCTGCACGGCGGGCAGCGGGTGGTGCCGGTGCGGCCAGAGCGCGGTCTCCTCGGCGAAGACGGCCCGGGCCAGCGCGGGCCAGTCGGCCGCGTCGAGCACCACCGGGAACGGCACGGTGTTGAGGAACATGCCGCGCACCTGGTCGCCGTCGGAGGTCTCCGGGCGGGCGTTGCAGACCAGCCCGGAGGTGAACGCGGCCGGGCCGTCGGTGCCCCCGCCGAACAGGCCGAGCACGGTCAGGTGGGCGGCGAAGAGCACGCTCTTCAGCGGCACCCCGGCCGCGGTGGCCACCGCGCGCAGGTCCGGCAGCAGGTCGGCGAAGCCCACCCGGGCGACCCGGTGGACGGCCTCGTCACCGCCGTCCGCGCGGTGCCGCTCCGGGGCGGACCAGCCCTCGGGGACCCGCCACGGCCCGTACCGCGCCACCCGCTCGCGCCAGAACTCCCGGTCCTCGGCGGACTCCAGGGAGCGGCGCTCCAGCGCGATGGTGTCGGCGAACCGGGTGGTCGGCGGGGGAAGCGGGGCCGGGTCCCGGCCGTCGCGCAACGCCCGGTAGTAGCCCAGCAGTTCGGGGACCAGGGAGTTCTGGCTCCAGCCGTCCAGGATGGTGTGGGCGTAGACGACGGTCAGCCGCCACCGCCGGTCGTCGATCCGGTGCGCGACCAGCCGCAGCAGCGGGGCCGCGGCCAGGTCGAAGGGCGTGGACTGCTCGCGCGCCGTGGCGGCGGCGAGTTCGGCCCGCAGCCGCTCGGGGGACAGCCCGCGCAGGTCGTGGACCTCCAGCGGGACGTGCGCCACGGCGTGCACCAACTGGAGCGGCTCGCCGTAGCCGGACAGGTCGACCGAGGTCCGCAGGATCTCGTGCCGCTCCGCCAGCAGCGCCGCGGCGGCGCGCAGCGCGTCGGGCGCGAAGCCGTCGTCCTCCTCGCGCACCGGGTAGCTCAGCACGTTGACGTACATGCCCCGGGCCGCGCCGGCCAGCATCTCGTACGCCATCCCGGCCTGCACCTGGGACAGCGGATAGGCGTCGGTCAGGCCGCCCGGCAGCCGCTCGCGGTCGCCCGGGGCGAGCAGGGCGAAGGGCGCGGTGGGCTCGGCCCGCCGGCCGGCCGCCCGCGGGGCCAGCGCCTCGGCGAGCAGGCCCAGGGTCCGGTACCGGAAGAGGTCCTGGACGGAGATGTCGAGCCCCTGCTCGCGCAGCCGGCCGACGGCGCGGATGGCGAGGATGGAGTCGCCGCCGAGGTCGAAGAAGGTGTCGTGCACGCCGATCCGGGAGACGTCCAGGGCCGCCGCCCACGCCCGGGCGACGAGGTGCTCGACCGGGGTGCGCGGGGGGACGTGCTCGGCGGCGGCCTGCGGCACCGGATCGGGCAGGGCCGCGCGGTCCAGCTTGCCGTTCGGTGTGATCGGCAGCCGGGGCAGGCTGGTCCACGCGGTGGGGACCATGTGCTCGGGCAGCGACAACCTCAGGTGGGCCTGGAGCTCGGCGGCGGCCGGCGCGGCGGCCGGGTCGGCCGGGACGACGTGCGCGGTCAGCCGCTCGCCGCCGGGCGTGCCGTGCAGCGCCGCCACGGCGTCGGCGACCAGCGGGTGGGTGCGCAGCGCGGCCTCGATCTCGCCGAGCTCGATCCGGTGCCCGTGCAGTTTCACCTGGTGGTCACCGCGGCCGTGGTAGGTCAGGGTGCCGTCGGGGTTGCGCCGGGCGAGGTCGCCGGTCAGGTAGAGCCGCCCGCCCGGGTTGGCCGGGTCGGGGTCGGGCACGAAGCGCTCGGCGGTCAGCGCGGGCCGGTTGAGGTAGCCGCGGGCGAGCTGGACGCCCGCCAGGCAGAGCTGCCCGGGGACGTCGACCGGCACCGGGGCGAGGTCGTCGTCCAGCACGTGGACGCGGGTGTTGGAGACGGGTGTGCCGATGGTGACGCGCTCGCCGGGCCGGCACGGGGTGGCGGTGACGTCGATGCTGGCCTCGGTGGGGCCGTACAGGTTGTGCAGCGCGGCGCCGCCGGTCACCGGGTGGCGGTGGCAGGCCGCGGCCAGGTCGTCGGGCAGGGCCTCGCCGCTGCACAGCACCAGCCGCAGCGCGGCGGGCGGGGTGTCGGCGGGCACGGTGGCCAGGAAGGCGCGGAGCATCGCGGGCACGAAGTGCAGGGTGGTGACGCCCTGGTCGGCGATGGCCCGGGCGAGGTAGCCGGGGTCGCGGTGGCCGTCCGGCTGGGCCATCACCAGGGTCGCGCCGGTGATCAGCGGCCAGAACAGCTCCCAGACGGACACGTCGAAGCTGTACGGGGTCTTCTGCAGCACCCGGTCGGCCTCGGTGAGGCCGTAGGCGTCCTGCATCCAGCGCAGCCGGTTGACCACGCCCCGGTGGGTGGTGACCACGCCCTTGGGGCGGCCGGTGGAGCCGGAGGTGTAGATGACGTAGGCCGGGTGCAGCGGGTCGACGGCCGCGGCGGCCACGGGCTCCGCCGGCTCCGCGGCCTCCTCGCCGGCGTCGGCGTCGGCGTCCAGCAGCAGCACGCGGGCCCGGTGCGCGGGCAGCGTGGCCGCGAGGTCGCCGGTGGTCAGCACGACCGGGGCGGCGGAGTCCGCGAGCATGTGGGCCAGCCGGTCCGCCGGGTAGCCCGGGTCCAGCGGCAGGTAGGCGCCGCCGGCCCGGAGCACGGCCAGCAGCGCCACCGGCAGCTCCAGCCCGCGGTTCAGGCAGACGGCCACGGTGTGCTCCGGGCCGACGCCCAGCGCCCGCAGCCGGCGGGCCAGCGCCTCGGCGCGGGACTGCAGCGCGCGGTAGTCGAGTGCGTCCGTCCCGAAGCACACGGCGACGGCCGCGGGGGTGCGCTCGGCCTGCCGCTCGACCAGGGAGTGCAGCAGTTCGTCGTCGGGGTAGCGCACCGCGGTGTCGTTCCACCGCTCCAGCCGGGCGCGCTCGACGGGCGAGAACAGGGTGGCGCCGGTGACGGTGGTGCCGGGGTCGGCGGCGACCGCCTCCAGCAGCGCGGTGAAGTGCTCGGCCACCACGGCCGCCCGCTCGGGGGTGAACAGGGCGGTGGCGTACTCGACCACGCCGGACAGCGAGCCGTCGGGCTGCTCGGTCAGGTGCAGCGTCAGGTCGAACTTGGCGCTGTGCCACGGCGTGGCGTACGGGGTGGCGCTCAGCCCGGCGCCGCCGAAGCCGTGGCCGGTGCCCGCCCCGTTGTAGGCGAACATCACCTGGAACAGCGGGTTGCGGGACAGGTCGCGCTCGGCGCCCAGCTCGTCCACCAGCCGCTCGAACGGGACGTCCTGGTGGGCGAAGGCGCCCAGCGCGCTCTCCCGGACCCGCTCCACGGCCTCCTCGAAGGTCGGCTCCCCGGACAGGTCGGTGCGCAGCACCAGGGTGTTGACGAAGAAGCCGAGCAGCTCGCGGGCCTCCGGGCGGGTGCGACCGGCCAGCGGGGCGCCGACGGTGACGTCCGCGCGGCCGGCGTGCCGGGCCAGAAGCAGCTTGAAGGCGGCCAGCAGCAGCATGAACGGCGTCGCGCCGCGCCCGCGTCCCCAGGCGGTCAGGGCACGGGCGGTGCCGGCCGGCACGGTGAACGGCAGGATCGCGCCCGCCGGGTCGAACACCGGCGGCCGGGGCCGGTCGGTGGGCAGCTCCAGCGCGGTCGAGCCGGCCAGTTTCCGTCGCCAGTAGTCGAGCTGGCCGGCGGTCGCGGCGGCCGAGTGCGCCTCGCGCTGCCAGCCGGCCCAGTCCGCGTACTGCACCGCGGGCGGCGTCAGCGGGCTGGGCCGCCCCTCGGCGAACGCCGGGTACAGGGCACCGAGTTCGGCGGCGAGGACACCGACCGAATGGCCGTCGAAGGCGATGTGGTGGAAGGCCAGCACGAGGACGTGGTGCTCCTCGGCGAGCCGGACCAGCCGGGCCCGCAGCGGGGTGCCGGCCGTGAGGTCGAAGGGCGCGCGGGCCAGTCGCTCGACGAGCCCGCCGAGCCGCTCCCGGGCGTCGGCGGCGGGCAGCACGGCCAGGTCGACCAGCTCGAACTCCGGTGCGGCCACGTCCAGCGGCAGCTGCCGCGGCTCGCCGTCGACCTCCAGGTAGCGGGTGCGCAGCACCTCGTGGCGGGCCGACACCTCGGCCAGCGCGCGGCGCAGCGCCGGCACGTCCAGCGGGCCGCGCAGCTCCCAGCCGACCGGCAGCACGTACTCGGCGGTGCCGGGGCGCAGCTGCTCCAGCAGCCACAGCCGTTGCTGGGCGAAGGAGAGCGGCAGCGGGCCGCCGCGGGCCAGCCGGGCGACGGCGCCGTCGGCGGCGCCGCCGGAAGGGGCGGGCCGGGCCGAGCCGCGCAGCAGGCCGTCCAGCAGCGCCCGGCGCCGCTCGGCCTGCGCGGTCGCGCCCGTCGTGCCCTTGGCGTTCGTCGGGTCGGCGGGTTCGGCGGGGTGAGGGCCGGTCAGCGGAGCGCTCATTCCTCGATCACCTGAGACAACATCGACTCCACTTCTGCATCGGAAAGTTGCTCGACCCGCTCGGTGATCGCCCCGCGCAGCCGTTCGGCGAGCTGGGCCGGGGTGCGGGCGTCGAACACCGCGCTCACCGGCAGCTCGACCGGGAAGCGCTCGCCCAGCAGGGCGATCACCTCGGTGGCCAGCAGCGAGTGGCCGCCCAGCTCGAAGAAGTCGTCGTGCACGCCGATCGCGGCCACCGACAGCAGCTCGGACCAGACCTCGACGACGGCCCGCTCGACCGGCGTGCGCGCGACGGCCACCGGTGCCCGGCCCGGGTCGTCGCCGGGGGCCGGCAGCGCGGCCCGGTCCACCTTGCCGTTGGGGTTCAGCGGCAGTTCGGGCAGCCGCACCCACGCGGTCGGCACCAGGTACTCGGGCAGCAGCCCGCCCAGGTACTCCCGCAGCGGCCGGCCCGGCCGGTCGAGGGTGTCCGACACCACGTAGCCGACCAGCTGCTTGTCCCCGGCCGGGGTCGGCCGGACCGCGGCCACCGCCGCCCGGACCTCCGGGTGGTTGCTCAGCGCGGCCTCGACCTCGCCGAGTTCGATCCGGTGGCCGTTGATCTTGACCTGCTGGTCGCGCCGGCCGTGGAAGAGCAGCTGCCCGTCGGGGCCCTCGGTGACGAGGTCCCCGGTGCGGTAGAGCCGGGCGCCGGGCACCGTGCCGTACGGGTCCGGGACGAACCGCTCGGCGGTGAGCGCCGGGCGGCCGTGGTAGCCCCGGGCCACCCCCGGCCCGCCGACCAGCAGTTCGCCGGGCTCGCCGGCCGGCAGCAGGGTGACGCCGTCCTCCGCCACCACGTACAGGCTGGTCCGGGTGATGGCCCGGCCGATCGGGACGGAGCCCCGGGTCTCGGCCAGGGTGACCCCGCGCCGCGCGGCGCAGAAGGTCGTGCACTCGGTCGGCCCGTAGCCGTTGACCACCTCCACGCCCTGCTCCACCAGCATCCGCACCTCGGCCGGCGGCGCCACGTCACCGGCCACCAGGACCTGGCGCACCGTCGCCAGCGCGCCGGGCCGGGTGCGCACCACGTGCTGGAACAGCCCGGTGCTCAGCAGCGCCACGCTGACGGCGTGCCGGCGCACCGCCTCCTCGATCGAGGCGGCGGTCGGCACGCCCTGCGGCAGCACGGCCAGCCGGGCGCCGTTGCACAGCGCGCCCCAGACCTCGAAGGTGGACAGGTCGAAGGACAGCGGGGCGAGCATCAGCACCACCTGCCCCGGGTCGAGGTCCGCGTAGTCGGCCTCGTGCACCAGCCGCAGCACGTTGCGGTGGGTGACCCCGACCCCCTTCGGACGGCCGGTGGAGCCCGAGGTGTACATCACGTAGGCCAGGTCGTCCGGTACGGCCCCCGAGGCGGGGGCCGTGGTCGGCAGGCCGGCCGCCGCCGACCAGTCCGGCTCGATCGCCACCCGGTCCAGGCCGGTGGCCGCGAACCGGTCGGCGAGCCCCGGCTCGACCAGCAGGACCCGGGCGCCGGAGTCGGCCACCATGAAGGCGAGCCGCTCGGGCGGGTACTCCGGGTCCAGCGGCAGGTAGTGCCCGCCCGCCTTGAGCACGGCCAGCAGGGCGGTCACCACCTCCGGGCTCCGCTGGGCGCACACCGCGACCGGGGCATCGGGCCCGACCCCGCGGGCGCGCAGCAGATGGGCCAACTGGTTGGCCCGGGAGTCCAGTTCGGCGTAGGTCAGCCGCCGTCCGCCGAACTCCAGGGCCGTCACGTCCGGCGTGCCCGACGCCCGTCCCGCGAACCACTCGTGCACGCACCGGTCGGGCAGGGGTGCGTCGGCGCGGCCAACCACGGTGTTCATGCCGTCCGGGTCTCCTGCTCCATCCGCCGACGCAGGCTCAGCGGACGCATGTCCGTCCAGACCGTGTCGATGTGCTCCAGGCAGTCCTGCTTGGGGCCCTCCTTGCCCTCCCGCTGCCAGCCCAGCGGGAGCTCCCGGTCGGCCAGCCAGATCGAGTACTGCTCCTCGTCGTTGCGGACCACCCAGTACGTGCGCGGGTCGGTACTCTCGTCGGCCATTCCGCTCTCCTCTCGCAGGGGCGGGCGCCCGCTCGGCCGGGGCGCCGCGACAGGAAGACTCGCCCGGGGCGGGCCGGACGCCATAGGGAAGAAGCGGCCGACAATCCGGCAGCCCCGCTGCCCGCAGGACTGCTGGTCCTTCTCTTCTGCGCGCCCGCGCCGCGCCGGAATGCTGGCCGGACCCCGCCGCGTCGGAAAGGACACACATGACCGTCGAACGGACCGCGCCGGCCACCCCGGGAGAGCCGCCGGCCCCCGGCGACCACGCCCTCTTCGAGACCATGGAGGCCGACGTCCGGCTCTACTGCCGGAAGTTCCCGGTGGTCTTCGAGCGGGCCAAGGGCGCGGAACTGTACGCCGAGGACGGCCGGGTCTTCCTCGACTTCTTCTGCGGCGCCGGCGCCCTCAACTACGGCCACAACCCCGAGCCGATCAAGCGGAAGCTGGCCGCCTACCTCGCCGCCGACGGCGTCAGCCACGGCCTGGACATGTACACCGTCGCCAAGCGGGACTTCCTGGCCCGGATGGACGAGGTGCTGCTGCGCCCCCGCGGCCTCGACCACAAGGTGCAGTTCACCGGCCCGACCGGCACCGACGCGGTGGAGGCCGCCCTCAAACTGGCCCGCAAGGCCACCGGGCGGCGTGGCCTGGTCGCCTTCACCGGCGGCTTCCACGGCATGTCGCAGGGTTCGCTGGCGGTCACCGGCAGCCGGCGGGCCCGCCGGGCCGGCGGCGCGATCGCCCAGGACGTCACCTTCGTCCCCTACGAGGACGGCCCGCACGGCGCGTTCGACTCGATCGGGTACCTGGAGCGGCTGCTCACCGACCCGTCCTCCGGCACCGACCTGCCGGCCGCCGTGATCGTCGAGCCGCTCCAGATGGAGGGCGGCGTCTACCCGGCCTCCGCGGACTGGCTGCGCCGGCTGCGGGACCTGACGGACCGCCACGGCGTCCTGCTGATCGCCGACGAGATCCAGTCCGGCTGCGGCCGCACCGGCACCTTCTTCGCCTTCGAGCAGTCCGGCATCGTCCCCGACCTGATCACCCTCTCCAAGTCCATCGGCGGGTACGGGCTGCCGCTCTCCCTGGTGCTGCTGCGCCGCGACCTCGACTGCTGGGAGCCCGGCGAGCACACCGGGACCTTCCGCGGCAACCAGCTCGCCTTCGTCGCGGCCACCGCCGCCTGGGACTACTGGGAACAGCCGGAGTTCCTCGACGCCCTTGCCGACAACGCCGAGCGGCTGCGCGAGTTCGGCGAGACCGTCCTCGCGAAGGTGCCCGGCGTCACGGCACGCGGCCGGGGCATGGTGCTCGGCCTCGACCTCGCCGGGGCGGGCGGCCCCGAGCGGGCCGAACGCGTCCAGCGGTACTGCTTCGACCACGGCCTGGTGGTCGAACTCGCCGGCCGGCACGACGAGGTGGTCAAGCTCCTCCCACCGCTGGCGATCGACCGGGCCCCGCTGGAACGCGGCCTCGCCCTCGTCCTCGACGCGATTCTGGCCGGGTGAGCGCCGTGACCAGTCGCCGCCACCTGATCTCGATCGCCGACCTCTCCGACCAGGAGCTGTACGACCTGGTCCGCCGGGGCGCCGAGTTCGCCGCCGGCCACGCCGAGGACGCCCGACCGCTGCGCGAGCACGTGGTGGGCATCCTCTTCCGCAAGACCTCCACCCGGACCAGGACGGCCTTCTCCGCCGGGGCGCTGCGGCTCGGCGCGCAGATCATCGGCTACGGCCCCGACGACCTCCAGCAGAACACCGGTGAGAGCGTCGAGGACACCGCCCGGGTGCTGTCCGGGATGCTCGACGTGCTGGTGGCCCGGACGACGGGCCCCGAGGCCGAGCTGCGGGCGCTGGCCGACCAGCAGACCATGGCGGTCATCAACGCGATGAGCGCCGAGGAGCACCCGACCCAGGCCCTCGCCGACCTCACCACCCTGCACCGGCACTTCGGCCGGATCGACGGGCTCCGGGTGCTCTACGCGGGTGAGGGCAACAACAGCGCCTCCGCGCTCACGCTGGCCCTGTCCCGCTACCCCGGCACCGAGCTGCACCTGCGCACGCCGCCCGGCTACGGCGTCCACCCCCGGTACGTGGAGCGGGCCGCGGCCGGGGCCGGGCGCCGCGGCGGCCTGGTCGAGCAGCGGCACGACATGGCCGGCCTGCCGGAGGTCGACGTCGTCTACACCACCCGCTGGCAGACCACCGGCACCAGCAAGCCCGACCCGGACTGGCGCTCGCTGTTCGACCCCTACCGGGTGGACGACGCGGTGATGGCCGCCACCTCCGCCCCGGTCTTCCTGCACGACCTGCCGGCCCACCGGGGGGAGGAGGTCAGCGCCTCCGTGCTCGACGGACCGCTCAGCCTCGCCTTCGGGCAGGCCGAGAACAAGTACCACAGCGCGCGCGCCGTCCTGGAGTGGTGCACGGCCGGGAACGGCTGAGCGCGGTGTGTGGCGGCGGCGCGGTGGCGGCGTCGGGAACGGCCGGCCCGGCGCGCCGCCCGTTCCCGGCCCGTGCGCCGCGCCGCCGTCCCCGGCCGGCCGGGGACGCACCGGTGCCCGCGTCCCCCCGGGGGCACGGTGCTCAAGTCCCTCCGGGTGCACCGGTGCTCACGGCCGGCGCGGGTCCGGGGCGAGCTCGGCCGCCAGTCGGCAGAGCTCGCCCCGGTCGGCCGCCCCGGTCTTCTGCACCAGGCTCGCCAGGTGCTTCTCCACCGTGCGCGGCGAGATCGACAGCCGCCGGGCGAGGTCCTGGTTGCCGGGCCGGTCCACCAGCAGCGCCAGCACCTCGTACTCGCGCGGGGTGACGCCCCGCTCCCGCAGCGCGGCCGGGATGCGGTCCCGGCCGCTGCGGCGCTGCCCGACGCTCGCCCCCGACTGCCGGAGCAGGACCCGGCAGGCGCCCGCGACGGACGGCACGTCCAGCTCGTGGAAGTACTCCTCCGCGGTGCGCAGCCAGCTCACCGGATCGCCCCAGCCGTCGGCCAGCGCGGCCTCGGCGACCAGCCGCAGGCCCAGCCGGTGGGCGGTCGGGAAGAGGTCGGGGTCCCGCCGCAGCCGCTCGACCTCGGCGGCGGCCTCCGCCCCCCGGCCCCGCCGGCCGAGCAGGACCGCCCGGGCCAGTGCCAGGAACGGGCGGTTCCAGGCCAGTTCCGCGCCCGGGGCGCCGGCGACCGCCTCGTACGCGGCCCAGTCCGCCCGGCCGGCCAGTACGGCGAGCAGCGGGGCCAGCCCGTACTGGCCGGACAGGTAGAAGACGCTCGGGTGCAGCGCCTCCCACTCGGCGGTGGCGGTCAGCTCGGCCTCCGCGCCGGCCCGGTCCTCCTCCAGCAGCGCGCAGACCGCCCGGCAGAGCCCGAGCACCACCGGGGTGAGCAGCGAGCCGTCGCCCCCGGCCTGCCGGAACAGCCGCAGTTCGCGCTCCATGTCCCGGCGGCGGCCGCGGTGGGCGGCCAGCGTCGCCGAGGTCAACCGCAGGTAGCGGTGGGTGGCCAGGTTGCCCATCCGCAGACTGGTGTCCAGCCAGCGGTCCACGATGGCCTCGGCGGTGGCCGGGTCGCCGCACAGGACGGCGTTCATCGCCAGCAGGCTCTCGGTGTGCTGGGTGCGCACCAGCGAGCCCAGTTCCCGGGCGGCCTCCCCGGCCTGCTCCAGCCGGCGGGCGTCGCCGGTGCGCAGGAAGGCGTTGGCCCCCAGCCGGAGCAGGGCCTCGAAGCGCCAGTTGGGCAGGCCGTGCGTCTCGGCGACCGCCAGCATCCGCTCCAGGCACTGGTCGGCCGCGTCGAAGCCACGCTCGCGCGCGAGCAGGGCGAGCAACTGCAGGGCCTGGCAGGCCAGTACCGGCGGCCCGGTCCGCTCCGCCTCCTCGGCGGTCTCCCGGGCGATCCGCTCGGCGTCGTCCACCCGGTCCCGCCGGCCGGGCAGCAGCGCCAGGTGCCCCTCGACCACCGCCAGCGCGGCGGTCTGCTCGGGCCGGCCCCCGTCGCGCAGCAGTGCCCGGGCCGCCGCGACCTGGGTGACGGTGTCGGGGCCCCGCTCGGCCACCACGGCCGCCCAGGCCAGCCGGGTGCGCAGCGCGACCTCCCGTTCGGGGCTCAACGCCGCCGCGCTGGCCGTCGGCAGGGTGTCGGCCAGGGCGAGCGCGCGGTCCAGCTGGCCGGCCTCGACCAGCGCGTAGCCCAGCGACTCGGTGGCCGCCGTCCGGTCGGCCGGCGCCGCCAGTTCCACGGCCCGCTCCAGCAGCCGCACCGCCGAGGCGGACGCGCCCTCGGCCAGCGCCTGCCGGCCAGCCTCCGCGTAGAGCAGGGCCGCGCCGTGGTGGTCGCCGGCCGCGACGAGCAGCCGGGCCACCAGCCGGCCGTGGTCGGCCGCATACGGCGGCCCGGCCTTGCGCAGCGCGGCGGCGGCCCGGCGGGCGAGCGCGGCCCGCTCGGCCGGGGCGACGCTCTCCAGCACCGCCTGCGCGGTGATGGCGTGCCGGAAGCCGTACCCCTCGGGCGCGCCCGGGTCCGGCACGATGAAGTCCGCCTCGGCCGCGGCGCGCAGCCGGGCGAACAGGCCCGGATCGTCGTCCCCGGTGACGAGTTGCAGGCTGTCGACCGAGAACCGGGGGCCGAGGGTGGCCGCCGCCAGCAGCAAGTCGCGGACCGGCGGGGCCAGCCGGCCCAGTCGCAGGGCGCAGCCGTGCACCACGCTGGCCGGCACGGTCGCGGCCAGGTCGCCGGTCACCCGCCAGCCGTCGCCGTCCCGGCGCAGCGCGCCCGAGCCGACCAGCTCGGCCAGCAACTCCTCCACCAGGTACGGGTTCCCGCCGCTGCGCTCGGCCAGCCGGCCGGTCACGGCGGACGGCACCCGCCCCACCGGCACGCCCAGGCAGCCCGCCGCCAGCGCCTCGACGTCGGCGGTGGTCAGCGGCGGCAGCGCGGCGACGGACGCCACCCGGCGCCGCTCCGCGCCGCGCACCAGGTCCAACGCGTTGCCCGGTTCCGGCCGCAGCGTGGCGACCAGCAGCGCCGGCACCCGGTCGAGGTGGTCCACCAGGTACTCCACCGCGGCGAGCGTCTCCGCGTCCGCGTCGTGCAGGTCCTCCAGGGCCAGCACGCAGCCGGACCGGCGGCCGATCACGCCCAGCAGCCGCAGCAGCGCCTCGGCGAGCTCCACCACGCTCTCGGCGTGGCCCGGCCCTGCCGCCGGCCGCCACTCCGGCACCAGTCGGCCCAGGGCCGGCCGGTACGGCAGCAGTTCGGCGTCCTCCGGGGGGCCCTCGGCGTGGAAGCACGAGTACAGCGCCTCCGCCAGCGGGCGGAAGGGCGTGTCCGCCCCGGTCGCGCTGCTGCGCCCGCGCAGGGCCGGCAGTCCGGCGGCCACGGCCCGCCCGGCGCAGTCGTCGACCAGCCGGGACTTGCCGATGCCGGCCTCGCCGACGAGGAACACCGCGCGCCCGCCGTCGCTCTGAAGGCGTGTCAGGGTTCTTCGGAGCAGTGACGTTTCGGCCGTGCGGCCGACGGTCACCGGTGATGAGGTCCGCATGGCCGCAGGCTATTGGTCACCGGACGGCTCCGGTAGAGCGGAATCAGGCATTCACCGCCCGGCTGACCGGCATGTTCATGCCTAAACGTGCCGGTCAGGGGGCGGCGGGTCGTCCGGGCGTCGGCGGCCGCGCGCCGCGGGGGTCACGCCGACGCGTGTGCACACGGGCCCGGACGGGCGGGGGCCGGCTACTCCTCGTGGTAGCTCATCGTCGTCCACGGGTCGGTTTCGGCCATCCGGGCCGTCCCGCCGCCCAGCAGCACGGAGCGGCGGGCGAGCCGGCCGCCCGGGTGCGGCCTGATCGCGCCGGCCGGGTGGTCGGCGGCCACGCCCTCGTGCCCGTCGGCCCGCTTCCACCGGTGGACGCCCTCCGGCGCGGGCGTTCCGGCGGACTGCCCGACGGCCGGTCTGCCCGCGGCGGGGGTGGTTTCGGCGAGTGCTCTGGCCAGGGAGTCGGATCGGTTCAAGGAGTTCACCCTTCTCTTCCGTGGATCACGGCGTCCGGGTGGACGCCGTTCGGTGCCGCGACGTCCTGGGGGGACGCCCGCGGACGGGTCACGGCGTCCTCGTGGGACGGCCGCGCCGAACTCGGCGCCAGGAGCAGCGCCGAAGCCGTACGGTGGGCGAACCCGAGCCGGAGCAGCCCGTGGCCGACCCCGGCCAGCCCGAACAGCAGGCCCGGGACGGCGAGGCCACCGGGGGTGCCGCAGACCGGCCCGGTGCGGGCCAGCGCGTCCAGCAGGGCGGCCGAACGGCGCGCCAGCGCCTGCCGGGCGGCGGTGCCCGGGGCCCGGCCGAGCAGCTCCAGCACGCCGGTCTCGCCGTGGCAGAGGCTGTGGTCGGGCCGCGTCCCGGCCGTCACCGCCGCGTCGACGGCGGCCCCGGCCCAGGCGGCCAGCTCCGGGTCGCCCGCCGGCGCCCCGCTGTCGACCACCGCGAGTGCGATGCCGGGCGCGCCCTCGCAGCAGGACCCGCCGGGTGCCCGACCGGCCACGGACGAGCGCAGCGCGGACAGCCCCGCGTGCCGGTACGCGGCGCCGCCGCCCGCCTGCGCGTACGCCAGCAGGGCCCAGCCGAGGCCGGCCGTTCCGGTGGCGAAGCCCGGGGCCGGGCGCTCGGGCCGGTCGCGCGGCTCGTCCAGGCCGTGCACGTCGGGCACCTCGGACAGGTCGAGTCGATCGAGCAGGCGGTCGGCGCAGCGCCGGGCACCGGCCAGGGCCTCGGCGTCACCGGTCTCCCGCCGCACCGCGAGCAGGGCCGCCAGTCCGCCGGCGGTACCGTCGGCCAGCCCGAACGGCTCCTCCGCCTCGGCGGCGGCCGCGGTGAGCCGGACGGCGGGCCCGACCCAGCCGAGCACCTCCCGGTCGCCCAGCAGGCCGCCGACCTGCGCCAGCGCCCAGGTGAGGCCGCCCAGGCCGGCCCAGGCACCCGAACCGACCAGCGCCAGGTCCTCGGGCCGGGCGGCGAGCCGCTCCAGCAGGGCCGGCACCGGCCGCAGAGCCAGACGGGCCACCTCGGCGTAGCGGTCCGCGCCGGTGAGCGCGGCGAGTTGGGCGAGGAACAGCGCCGGCCCGGGGTAGCCGCCGCCGAGGTCGGCGCCGGCCGGGGCGAGCCGCCAGTAGCGGTCGGCGATCAAGTCGAGCCCGAGCCAGTTCGCCCGGTCCGCGGACCGGTGCGCCCCGTCGACCAGCCGGTCGCCGATCTCCCGGGCGGCGGCGAGCAGCCGGGCGGGGTCCGCGGCGGCGGGCAGCCGGGCCGGGTCCGCGGTGGCGGGCAGGTCGGCGGGCGTCCCCGGCCCGGCGCGGCCGTGCGCCGGGCCGGTCGAGCGGGCCGCCATGGCCGCGCGGACGATCCACTCCTGCTCGGCCGGACCGGTTGCCCCCAAGGTGGTGAGCCGCTCCGCGACCCGGTCGAGGCCGGGGCGGTCCAGGGCCCCGGGGACCGGCCGGCCCCGACCGCCGCGCAGTTCGGTCCCGCCCGGGCGGGTGGTGAACAGCGGCACATCACCGGCCCACAGTTCGGCGACCTCCTCGTCGATCACCGGGCCGGGCCGGGCGGACTCGCCGGTGCCGAGGGTCCGGAACAGCGCCTCGCGGTGCCCGGCCTCGCACAGCACGTCGGGGTGGGTCGACTCGTCGAGCAGCGTCGCGTACTCCTCGGTGGCCCGCAGGACCACCCGGACCTCGTCCTCGGCGAAGGCGCTCAGCAGGCCGCGCGGGCCGGTGAGGTCGGCGAGTCCCGCCACGAGGGCCCGGCGGCCCGCTCGGAACCCGGCCAGCAGCTCGTCCAGGTGGTCGGCCGGATCGGAGTCACTGCCGTCGAGCCGCGGCCGGTTCTCGGCGCCGGCGAACTCGGCCGCACCGCGGACCAGCCGCATCCCGTCGGTGCCCGCCGCCGCCCAGCGCACGGCCGCGCTCGGGGAGCCGGCGCCGGCGTCACCGCCGAGCCCGGAGGCGTCCAGGGCATGCTCGTCGCCGAGGACCAGCCGGGGCAGCAGGCCGGTGCGGTGCACCGAGGCCTGGAGCGCGAGCGCCGCCGGGTCCTCGTGCCACGGGTCGTCGTCCGGCCGGTCCGGGTCGGCGGGCGCGGGCGGGTGGAAGAGGGTCTCCAGGTCGACCGGTACGGGGTGCTCGCCGCAGGCGATCAGGTTCCCGGCGTGCAGGTCGGTGGCGTCCAGGGCGTGCAGCAGGGCGAGCCAGGCGCCCTGCCGGAGGTAGAACCGCCGCACCTCGGCCGGTTCGGTGCACGGCCGCCGCTCCACGAACTCCAGCCAGCCGTAGCCCGGTCGCTCCAGCAGGGCGGGGGTCCGCAGACCGGGGGTGCCGGGCCGGGTGTTGAACCAGTGGACCACGTCGGCGAGATGACGGTGGACGGCGGTCGGCCGCGGCCGGTACACCAGCCGCCCGCCACCGGCGAAGCGCAGCACCGCGACGGACCGCCCGCCCCGGTGCCCGTCGCCCGCGCCGCGCCGGACGGCTACCAGGGGGCCGGGGTCGACGCCGTGGAACAGGGCCCCGGCCACCTCCCGCCGGTCGGCGGCGAACCGGGTCAGCAGTTCCGCGAAGGCGTCGGTGGCGGCCAGGCAGGTCCCGGCCAGGACCCGTGCCAGCACCGGGTACTCGCCGAACAGCGCGCGGAGCGCGGCCGGTGCGGCCATCCGCCGGACGAAGTCGCGGAAGCGGTCGGCGGGTGAGTCGCCCGCCAACACCCCTTCCTCCCTGGCCACGTTGAGCTCCAGGACCAGCGTCCGGGCGGCCTGCCGGGCCAGCGTGTCGGTGAGCCCGTCGACGAACCGTGCCCGTACGGCGGGCAGGTCGACCGCCCCGGCGGGCAGCGCGGTCGGCAGTCCGGCCCCGGCCAGCCGGGCCAGCGGCGCCACCACGGGCCGGAACCCGCTGACGCCGGGCAGGTCCCCGGCGGGTAACCCGTGGTCGGTCGCGTCGGTCGTCGGCGCCCCGGCCACCGCCCGCTCGACGAACGCGGCCCAGTCGGGCCGGTCCGCCGGGGCCCGGTCCGCCGCCCGGACCGCGGGCAGCCACCAACCACCGGATGCGGAACCGGCGTTCACGGTCGTGGGGCCCCTAGCAGTCACAGTGCAGAGGGTGGCATCGTGTGGATGATTGCACAAGAGTGTGATCTCCACGTAATGATCACGTGGCTACCGTGCGGACCGTCCTCCGCCCGGCACCCGCCGTCCGGCCCCCGCCGCCCGCGGCCGGGCGGTCAGGGTCGCCCCGAGCACCCGCCCGTCCGCGCCGGCCCACTGCGCGGCGGCCGACCGGACGCTGTCGCCGATCAGCACGGGCAGGATCACCACCGCGTTGCGGGCGGCTCCACCTGATCCGCAGTCGGCGCGGACGAGGGTGTCGCAGCAGGTCGCGGGGCCCGGCGCCGGGCGGGCGGAGTGGGAGGGGGAAGGCGGGGTAGCAGACGGATCGCCGTGCGACCCGGTGCCGCCGGGCGGGGCCGTCCGAGGAAGCGGAGGGAAACGGGGGTACGGGGCGTCATGATGGGCCAGTCACACGCGGTCAGCGGGGCACTCGTCTTCGCGGCGACGGCGCCGTTCCTGCCGGAGGCACTGTTCGGTGTGGCACCGCGGCCGAGCGAGGTCCTGATCGGAACGCTGCTGTGCGCCGGGGCCTCGCTGCTTCCCGACCTGGACCACCACGACGCGACACCCGCCCACCTGCTGGGGCCGCTGTCGAGGGGACTGTGCCGCCTGGTGTCCTGGCTGTGCGGCGGCCACCGCCACGCCACGCACTCCCTCGCGTTCGTCGCGGTGGCGGGCTGGGGCACGCGGCTGGGTGTGACCCGCCTCGGCCACCCCTTCGCCCTCACCCTGACCTTCGTTCTCCTCGCCCTCGCGGCGCGGGCCCTGCACCTGCACCCGCCCGGGCACGGCCTGACGGCGTGGGTGACCGCCGTCGGCCTGGCAGGTGTCGGGACGGCCACGGTGGCCGCCTGGTTCCCCGACATCACCCTCTGGCTTCCGTACGCGGTCTGTCTGGGCGCTCTGACCCATCTGCTCGGTGACTGCCTGACCCGTCGTGGGGTGCCTCTGCTCTGGCCGTACCGCAAGCGCTTCGAACTCGTGCTGATACGGCGGACCGGCAGCAGGCTGGAGACCCGGTTCCTCGTGCCCGTGATGACCGTCGCCACGTTCGTGGCCCTCTGGTTCGCCGCTTTCGCCCCCCTGTTCGCCCTGGGGTGAGCGGCACCCGGCGCCGTCCCGTTCCACGTCTCCCCCGCACCCGCGGGGCACGCTCCGCGCGCGGGCTCCCCGGCCGCAGGCGGGCCGGCCGAGCAGCACCCCCGGGGCGCCACCTGCCCGCAGGAAAGAATTTCCTCTCACCGGACCGATGAGTTCCGGTGGTCTCGGCGGTCAGACCTGGGAAAGCGACGACAACCGCCCCGGGAGACCAGCCATGTCCAGTGCCGCCACCGCCGTGAAGTCCCGCCGGGCCGTCGTCCGGACGGTCCGGACGCTGCGGATCCTGCTCGCGCTCTTCTTCGCCCTGGCCGGCGCACTGCCCAAGCTGCTCGCACTCCCCGCCGCCACCACCGTCTTCGACGCCATCGGCTGGGGCCCCTGGTTCATGTACCTGACCGGCCTGGTGGAGCTCGTCGGGGCGATCGGCCTGCTGGTCGGGCGGCTGGCCGGGCCGGCCGCGACGGCGCTCATCGTCTTCCTGGTGTTCGCGTTCGTCGCCCAGCTCACCGCGATGCACGGGCAGAACGCCGGGACGCCGTTCCTCTTCATGGTGCCGCTGGCCGCCATCGCCTGGAACCGGCGCGCCGGGACGGCCGAGCTGCTCGGCCTCCGGCGCTGACCGGCTGCGTACGGGGCCCCGCGTCACGCCGCGGCATCGGCGCTGACATGAGCCCGACCGGGCGGGGCAGACGGGGAGTCCCGATCCGGAACCCGGGAGGCGTCGATGACCCTGGCCATGGTGCTGCTACTCGTTCCCCCCGCACTCGCGGCGATCCTGACCGCCACCGCTCCCTCGCTCCCCCGCCGCCACCGCCGCCCACGGGCGGCCGTGGTCCGCAGCGAACCCGCCGCGCACCACCCCCGCCACGCGCGGCCGTGGAGCCCGTGACGGGGTTGCCGCCCGAACTCGGCCGCCCGGCCGTGGGTTCGCCCACGGCCGGGCGGCCGTCGGCTGCTCCCTGGCCATCGCACCCGGACGCCGCCCGGTGGTACGGGTCCCGCACGGCGAGCGCCCGCGGGTCGAGGTCCCGCGCACGAGGCCCGGCAGGTCCGGCCCCCGCGTCACCGGCATGAACGCCCGGCATCGGGGCACACGGCGGGCGTCGCGGAAAGGTCGGATCGAACGAGAGGAAGAAGACCATGACGATCCTGTGGGCCCTGGTCGCGGGCCTGATGGTGGGTCTGCTGGCGAAGCTGGTGCTGCCGGGCCGTCAGCCCGTGCCGCTGTGGCTGACCGTCCTCGTCGGAGCGGTCGGGGCGGTACTCGGCAACGCCGCGGCCTCCTACTTCGGTGTGCGGCACACCGGCGGAATCGACTGGATCCGGCACCTGCTGCAGATCGGCGTGGCGGCCGTACTGATCGCCGTGGTGACGCCCGCCTACGTGGCACGGCACCGCTGAACCACCGCCCGGGCCCCTCGGGGGCCCTGCGAACGGTCACGTGGGCCCGGCCGCCCCGCCACACGGAGGCAGCGGCCGGGCCCACGTGGCGTACCGCCCGCGCCGTCGAGGCCGGGCCGCCCACCGGCCGGCGGCGGGCGGCCCGTGGGCGGACTCGCGGCGCGTGGGACTGTCTCTCAGTGGGCGAGGGAACGCCGGGAGTTGCGGCGCTCCGCCACGAAAACGCGGATCGATCGTGCAGAGCCGGTGACGATCCGGTTTTGCCTCGGCCCCGACTCCGCCGATCCTTTGACCATGCCGTCGCGGAGCGTGGAGCAAGGGCATCCGTCGTGGCCCCGTCCGTAGTTGAGGAGTCGTCGTGCACACCGTCGCGGTCCTGGCACTCGACCAGGTGATCCCGTTCGACCTCGCCACGCCCCTGGAGGTGTTCACCCGGGTCCGGCTGCCGGACGGGCGCCACCCCTACCGGGTGCGCGTGTGCGGACCCGGGGCGCAGATCCCGGCCGCGGGATTCGTGATCTCCGCCCCCTGGGGTCTGGAGGGGCTGGCCGACGCCGAGACCGTGATCGTTCCCGGTCGTGCGCAGGACGCGCCCCCGCCGGACGGGGAAGTGCTGGAAGCGTTGCGCGCGGCGGCGGCCCGGGGCACCAGGATCGCCTCGATCTGCGCCGGCGCCTTCGACCTCGCGCTGACCGGACTGCTCGACGGACTGGCGGCGACCACCCACTGGGTCGCCGCCGCCGAGCTGGCCCGGCGCTTCCCCGCCGTCGAGGTGCGCCCCGACGTCCTCTACGTCGACAACGGGCAACTGCTCACCTCCGCGGGCGCCTCGGCAGGGCTCGACCTGTGCCTGCACATGGTCCGCCGCGACTTCGGCTCCGCGGTGGCCGCCGACGCGGCCCGGCTGGCCGTCGCGCCGCTGGAACGCGAAGGGGGCCAGGCGCAGTTCATCGTCCATCCCCAGCCACCGGTCCCGCGCGGCTCCTCGCTCGAACCGGTGCTCGCCTGGTTGGAGGACCACCTCGACGAGGAGCTGACGCTCGACCTCATGGCCCGGCGCAGCGGCATGAGCGGGCGCACCTTCAGCCGGAGGTTCCGTGAACAGACCGGCACCACGCCGCTGCAGTGGCTGCTGCGGGCCCGGATCCGGCGGGCGCAGTTCCTCCTGGAGAACACCGACCACACCGTCGAACGGATAGCCGACCAGGCCGGGTTCGGTTCCCCGACCGCCTTCCGCGAGCGCTTCAAGCGCGTTGCCGGCACCACCCCGCACGGCTACCGCGCCGCCTTCCGCAGCCGCGAGCGCGGCTGAGGGGGCCGTGTGCGCCGCGGGGGCGCCGCAGCCGCACCGACGCGGTGCCCGGACGCGGTCGGGGACCAGCTCCGGGCGGCGGCGCGCGCTCCTGGCGAGATCCCGTCGGAACGTGTCATTCGAGCCCCTCCGCGCCGTGCGCAGGCGCTCCTAGCATCGAGGCGAAGCCGGTGACCACCGGCTTCCCGCCCGATGAAAGGCGCTCACGTGCACGTCCAGATCGTGCTGTTCGACGGGTTCGACCCGCTCGACGCCATCGCACCGTTCGAAGTCCTCCACGCCGGCGCAACCGCCTCCGGAGGCGCGGTCGGCGTGGAGCTGGTCAGTGCCGAGGGCCCGCGGGAGGTGGTCAGCGGCACCGGCGGCCTGTCGCTGCGCAGCACCGGCCTCCTCGACCCCTGTCGTCCCGGTGTCGTCCTCGTGCCCGGCGCTTCCGGGCGCCTCGGCGATCCTGACGACGGCGCGGACCCCGGTGACGACGGGGAGCAGCAGGGCACCGTCGCGGCTCGGCTGGCTCGTACGCTGGACACCGACCTGCCGGCGCTGCTCAAGGCCGCCATGGAGGACGCGCGGATCACCGTGGCGACGGTCTGCGGCGGCGCGCTCGTCCTGGCCATGGCGGGCCTGCTCCAGGGCCGCCACGCGACCACCCACCACCTGGGCCTGGACCTCCTCGACGCGACCGGTGTCCACGCCGTGCGCGCCCGCGTGGTCGACGACGGCGACCTGGTCACCGCCGCCGGGGTCACCTCCGGACTCGACCTCGGCCTGTACCTGCTGGAGCGCGAGGTGGGCCCGCGGATCGCCCACGCCGTCGAGGAGTTGTTCGCCCACGAGCGCCGCGGCACCACCTGGCGCCCCGGCGGTCCCGTGCCCGTCGGCTTCTGAACGCTCCGTGTCCGTCCGCGCATGACGAGTGAGAAAGGGGCATTTCATGTCCACCCGAATCCAGGGCGTCTGGGACCTGACCGTCGCCACGCCCGTCGGGCGGGTTCGACCCGTCGTCGAACTGCGTTCCGAGGAGGGGGAGTTGGTCGGCACCGCCCGCAGTGCGGGCGAGGTCCTGCCGCTGCGGGACATCGTCCTCGACGGTGACCGGCTGACCTGGAAGCAGTCCGTCACCAGGCCCCTGCGTCTCGACCTGACCTTCACCGTCACCGTCGACGGCGACACGCTCACCGGGACCTCCACGGCAGGTCGCCTGCCGTCCTCGAAGGTCACCGGCCGACGCCGCCGCGACGACGAAACCGAGCCGGTGTGACGACCCCGCCGCGCGCCAGGACGGCGGCCACCGCCGCGGCGGTGGCCGGGGCCCCGACCCTGGTGTTCCTGGCGGCGAACGGGACCGGCGGCCCGCGCGCCGCTTCCGTCGCCGCGGCGGTGACCGCCGTCGTGCTCCTCGGGTGGCGGCTGCGCGAGCGCCGGCACGTGCCGCACGCGGTCCTCGGCGCCCTGCTGGCCACGGGGTGCGCCGGCGTGGCCCTCTGGACAGGTCAGGCGCGAGGGTTCTTCCTGCTCCCGATGGCGGTGCCGGCCGCGGCGACGGCGGCCTGCCTGCTGTCCCTCGCGGCCGGCCGCCCGCTGGCCGGCTCGGTCGCGAACAAGGTGGTGGGCGGGCCGCCCGGGTGGCGCGCCAACCGGGCGCTGCACCGCTTCTACGCGGTGTCGACCGTGGTGATCGCGCTGGTGAGCTTCGCGAGCCTGGCCGCGCAGGTGGCACTGTACCGCTGGAGCGATGTGGCCTGGCTGGGGCTCCTGCACCTCCTCATGGGACCGCTGTGGGCCGGCGTCACGGCGCTGTCCCTCCTGCTGGCCCGCAGGGCGGTCACCCGTGAGCGGGACGCCGCCGGCGCCGGAGGCCGCACTCGCTGAACCGGTGGACCGTCAGCGCTTTGCGGTGTGCCACCCGCCGAGGAGCCCGGAGCCGCGTCCGGGTCGGCGGTGGTCGTGCGTGGGGTGCCGACGTCCGATCCGAGGAGTCGGTCAGGGGAGTCGGTCCGGGGAGTCGGTCCGGGGGCCCGAGCCCGTCCGGCAGGGCGGTTCGGCCCGGCCCGGAACTGCCCGTCGGCGGGGGCCGGGCCGAGGCGCACGCGGATGGAGAGCCGTACGGGCCCCGGGAGTACGGTCCCCTGCCCGGCCCCGGCCCGGAGCACGTTCCCGGGTGCGGTTCGTCCTGCGCGCGGACGGATCGACGGTCCGTCGGATGGTCCTCTGGGAGGGCGCCGAGAAGAGCTCCGGCGCCCTGCCCGGAGGGGATTTCCCGTGAACGAACACGCACCGCCGCACCACCGTCAGAACCGCCTGCGCGGTCGCCGCGGCGGGGTGGCGGTCACCGTGACCGCCGTGGCCGCCGCTGTGGCGGCCGGCGTCCTGGCACCGGCCACGGCCGGCGCCGCACCGCGCCCGGACGTCGTGCAGCAGCGCCTCGACGCGCTGGTGAAGGAGGACGGGGTGCCCGCCGCCCTCGCCACCGTCAAGGGCCGCGACGGCCGGACCCGCACCTACACCGCCGGTGTCGGCGACGTGACCACCGGGGCCGAGGTGCCGGTGGACGGGCAGGTGCGGATCGCCAGCAACACCAAGACGTTCACCGCCGTCGTCGTCCTGCAACTGGCCGCCGAGGGCAAGGTCGGCCTGGACACGAGCGTGGACACCTACCTGCCCGGCCTGGTGCGCGGCGAGGGCGTCGACGGCCGGAACATCACGGTCTGTCAGCTGCTCCAGCACACCAGCGGCCTGCCCGAGTACGTGGACCACGAGCGCGTGCTCAACGCGCCCAAGCGCTACTACGAGCCGCGCGAACTCCTCGACGCCGCGCTGGTCCAGAAGGCCCACTTCGCCCCCGGCACCCAGTGGGAGTACAGCAACACCAACTACCTGCTGGCGGGCCTGATCATCCAGCAGGTCACCGGCCGCCCGCTCGGCGAGGAGATCACCAGGCGCGTCATCGACCGGATCGGCCTGCGCCACACCTACTTCCCCGTCCCCGGGGACATGACGATCCACGAGGCCCACCCGCAGGGCTACTACCGCGCCGAGGACGGGTCGCTGCGCGACTACACGGAGGTGGACCCGTCCTGGGGCTGGGCGGCCGGCGCGATGGTCTCGACCGACACGGACCTGACCCGGTTCTACGGCGCGCTGCTCGGCGGACGCCTGCTGCCCGCGGCCCAGCTCGCCCAGATGCGCGCCACCGTCCCCGCCGAGGCGTTCGGCCCCGGAGCCCGCTACGGGCTCGGCCTGGCGAGCCGCCCGCTCTCCTGCGGCGGTGTCGTCTGGGGGCACGGCGGGACGATCCCGGGCTACTACACCGCCGGCGGGGCCACCGACGACGGCCGCGCCGTGAACGTCGCCGTGACCGTGATTCCGGACGAGGACACCGCGAAGCACGCGGGGCAGGCGGTGGACGATGCGCTCTGCCACTGATCCCCGGACACCTGCCACCGTGCCGCGCCGCCTCGCACCCGCCCCCTCGCTTCCCCGCAGTGGAGTCCCGATGAACGACCACACCCCACAGCGCGTGGCGCGCCGCATCCGCACGGTGCGCCACGCCGCGACGGCCACGGCCGCCGCCGGGCTCGCCCTGACCGCGTTCGCCCCGACCACGGCCGGCGCCGCACCGCGCCCCGACGTCGTGCAGCAGCGCCTCGACGCGCTGGTGAAGGAGGACGGGGTGCCCGCCGCCCTCGCCACCGTCAAGGGCCGCGACGGCCGCAGCCGCACCTACACCGCCGGTGTCGGCGACCTGGCCACCGGGGCCCGGGTCCCGGTCGACGGGCAGGTCCGGGCCGGCAGCAACACCAAGGCCTTCGTCGCCGTCGTGGTCCTCCAGCTGGTCGCCGAGGGCAAGGTCGGCCTGGACACGAGCGTGGACGCCTACCTGCCGGGTCTCCTGCGCGGCGAGGGCGTCGACGGCCGGAACATCACGGTCCGCCAGCTGCTCCAGCACACCAGCGGTCTACCGGACTACATGGCAGCACCCGCGCTGTCCGACTTCACCACCATCCGGTACCGCTACTTCGAGCCGCGCGACCTCCTCGACGGGGCACTGGCCCAGAAGGCGCTGTTCGCCCCCGGGAGCGACTGGGCGTACAGCAACACCAACTACCTGGTGGCGGGCCTGCTGGTCCAGAAGGTCACCGGCCGCCCGTTCGGCGAGGAGGTCACCAGGCGCGTCATCGACCGGATCGGCCTGCGCCACACCTACGTCCCGGCCACCGGGGAGACCGCCCTCCGCGAGCCCCACCCGCACGGCTACCTGCGCACCGCCCCGGACGCGCCGCTGGTCGACTACACCGGGATGGACGCCTCGATGGCCTGGGCCGCGGGGGCGGTCGTGTCCACCAACACCGACCTCAACACCTTCTACGGAGCGCTCCTGGCCGGTCGCCTGCTGCCCGCCGATCAGCTCGCCCAGATGCGCGCCACCGTCCCGGCCGAGCTCCTGGGCCCCGGCGTCCGCTACGGCCTGGGGATCCAGAGCAGGCCGCTGACCTGCGGCGGCCTCGTCTGGGGCCACGGCGGCACCGCCGCGGCCTACCGGACCCGGGGCGGCGTCACGGAGGACGGCCGCGCCGTGAACATCGCGGTCACCGTCGTCCCGGACGAGTCCACCACCAAGCACCTGACCGACGCGGTCGACGCGGCCCTGTGCCGCTGACTCCCGCCCGGCCCCGGCGCGCGGAGGCCGTCTCCCCGGTCATCCGCGGGTCGCGAGCGGCCTGGGGGCCGCCAGGAACCCGAGGCCGTGCTCTCGGGTCGGCTTCCCAGTGCCGCCCCGCCGGACCTCCAGCGCGTCGGCCCGGGGGCGGCGGGCCGGCGGGGTGGGCCGGGCCGCCACGTGGGCCGGGGCCTCAGCCGGCCGCGTCGGCGCCGGCCGCCGCGGGGCGGGCCCCGGCGGCCGTGCGGTGTGCCGCGACGGCCGCGAGCGCCGCGAAGGCCCCGACGAGGGCGAGCCCCCACGGGATGGCTCGCACGTCGTACGCCACGAACCAGCCGATCGCCGCCGGGAAGAGGATGCTGCCGGTCATCGACGAGGAGATGACCAGCCCCACCGACCGGCGGTCCCCGCCGCGCTGGGCGAGCCAGGCGAGGCCGGTGGGGAAGACCGGCCCCAGCGCCAGTCCGGCGAGCAGGTACCCGGCGACCGCGCCGTGCGGCAGGGACGCGACGACGAGGGCGGCGCTGGTGCCGGCGAGGCCGGTGACGACCAGGCCCGCCGTGGTGGCCCTGCGGGCCAGGGCCGCCGCGCCGAACTTCGAGACGGCGGTGGCGCCCCAGAAGACCGCGACGATGACCGCCGCCGCGGCCGGAGTGTGACCCTGGCTCTGGATGTCCTTGGCGGCCCACGCGCCGATCCCGGTCTCCAGCCCTCCGTATCCCAGGTAGAGCAGCAGGAAGCCCGCCAGCGCGTTCCTGCCGAGGGCCCGGGTCGCGTGCCCGTCGGAGCCCTCCTCGCGGGTCCTCCACGCGGCGACCCTGGACACCCGCAGGCAGAGGACGGCGCCCACGGCCACCACGAGGAACCCGTAGGGCCGGCCCCGATCCAGGGAGGCTCCGGCCAGCAGGGGGCCGACGACGGTGCCCAGGGCGAACACCCCGTTGAGGAGGTTGACCATCCCCACGCCGTCGTCCTGACGGGCGAAGACGTCGTTCACCGTGAGGACGACGTTGCCCGCCCCGAACCCCGCGAGCACGCAGCCGGCGAGGCCGACGGCGAGGTTCCCGGAGAGGAAGACCCCGGCGCAGCCCGCGGCGTAGCCGAGGGTGGCTGCCGGGAGCACCCGGCGGCCGACGGACCGGACGGCCGAGGCGATCACCATGGCCGCCAGGCAGCCCGCGAAATAGGCGGTGATCAGGTACGGGACGTTCGCCGCGCCGGACGTGTAATGCTTTTCGAAGAGGGGGAGCAGCGGCCCCGTACTGGATTGGGAAATTCCCACCAGGAAGAGGAGGAAAAGGGCCGGAACATATCCTTCGGCCCTTTTGGCACCTGCGCGCACGGTGGCTCCTGCCGGTCTGGGGCGGATGGTGCGGGGGAATCCCAGCGAGTCTGGTGGCGGCTGGGGGGACGTGACGTCAAACGGACGCCGCCCGTGATGTGCGTCACGGCCCGTACGGAGGTCGATGGGGCCAACCGGGACGATCCGCCCACCTCATCCGTCTGCCTTCCGGTCGAAACGTCCCTTTTGCGTGACGGGCCGGCGGCCTCGTGTCCCCTTTCCGGGCCGCCCGCCGTCTGCCATAAAGATAATGCGAGGCACCCGTGCTTTTCCATGTCGAGGGCGGAGGAATGACATGCGCTATGCGGTGACCGGGGGCGACGGGTTCATCGGCCGATATGCCGTTCGGTATCTGCGGGAACAGGGCCACGAGGCCGTTTCCGTCGACCGGAGTTCCGGGGTGGACCTGCTGGAGGACAAACTCGGGCCCGCGCTCGCGGGCGTCGACGGAGTGATCCACCTGGCGGGGATCCTCGGCACCGAGGAGCTCTTCTCGTCCGTCGAGGACGCCATCGACGTCAACATCAAGGGCACCTACCGCGTGCTGGAGGCGTGCCGCGCGAACGGTGCGGGATTCGTCGGCATCACCATGCCGCAGGTGTGGCAGAACGTCTACCAGACCACCAAGCAGTGCGCGCAGAACCTCTCCTACGCGTGGCACGCGAACTTCGACGTGCCGGTCAGCCACGTGCGCGCCTTCAACGCCTTCGGCGAGGGGCAGAAGCACTACGGGGTGCAGAAGATCGTGCCCACCTTCGCCGTGCGGGCGTGGAGCGGCCGGCCGATCCCGGTCTGGGGGGACGGCGAGCAGACCGTCGACCTGGTGCACTCGGCGGACCTCGGGCGGATGCTCGTCGAGGCGCTCGGCTTCGGTGGCCGCGAGGTCTTCGACGGCGGCACCGGTGTCTCCTTCACGGTGAACGAGGTCGCCCGGATGGTCCTGGAGGTCACGGGCTCCCGGGCGGGCATCGAGTACCTGCCGATGCGCAAGGGCGAGACGTGCGGCGCCGACCTGGTCGCGAAGGGCGAGGGCTGGGACGTGCTGGGCTGGCACCCCGAGTTCAGGGCGTCGGACCTGGAACGGACGATCCTGTACTACCGTCAGTTCGCCGACTCCTGAGTCCGGAGGCACCGTGGACCCGCTGCTCGAAGCCGTGGACGGTACGCTGCCGTTCTGTCCACCGGACCACCGGCGGGCCCGTCTCGCGCTCCAGGTGACCGTGACCGGCGGCGGCCCCGCCGCCCGTACGGCCTTCGGACTGGTCTTCGGTGCCGACGACCTGCTGGGCCGGTGGTGGGGCGACTCCCCGGCCGCCCGGCTCCGGATCCGGCTGCCGGGCGAGCTGCTGGCGCGGTTCCGCGAGGGCGCCGACACCGGTACCTCCCTGACCATGTCGGGCGGGGTGGGGCTCTCGGCCGACTGGTCCGAACTGACGGCTCTGCGGGCCTGCGCGGACGGTCCGCTCTTCCGGGCGTACCTGGCGGCGCTGGACGCGCACCGCGGCGGCCCGGCGTCCGGTGCGCCGTCGGCGGGGGCGCCGGGGAGCGGTCCGCAGCGGAGCGAGCGGCGCGCGGTGGTCGTCCTCGCGGCGCCCAACGACGCCGACGGCGTGCTGAGCGCCATCGCGCGGGCCCGCACCCGGCGCGCCGTGGAACTGCTGGACGCCCCGGGGGCGCACCTGGTCCTCACCGGGGGCTTCGGCGCGCAGTTCAACACCACGGACCGGCCGCACTGGCGGCACTGCGAGGCCTGGCTGGCCGCGTGGCCGGGCGGGCGGCCGCCGGTGCTCGCCCGGCTGGAGACCCGGCACAGCTACGACGACGTCCTGTTCACGCGCGAACTGGCGCGGCAGCACGGCATGGACGAGGTCCTGCTGGTGACCTCCGACTACCACGCGCCCCGGATCCTGTACCTCGCGAGCCTCGCGGAGCTCTCCTGCCGGGTCGTCGAGGTGTCCCACCCCGACCTGCCGCCCGAGGAGTCGGCGCGGCTGCGGCGGCACGACGAGGGCGCCCTCGGCAGGACGATCGCCTCGACGCTCCTCTTCGGGCGCGACCGGCTCCCGCTGCCGCTGCGGCGGGCGGGGGCCGGCGGCCCCGGGGAGGTCTGGCGCCTCGACACCCCCGGTACGGAAGGATGAGTGACACCGCATGAGCGGGATCGCCTGCGACCGCGTTCTGTTCGACCTCGACGGCGTGCTGGTCGACTCGTTGCCGCTCATCGAACGGATCCTGCGCGCCTGGGCCGTGGGACACGGCCTGGACGACGACGAGGCGGTGGCGAGGTCCTACGGGCGGCGGGACGTCGACCTGATCCGCCTGGTCGCCCCGCACCTGGACGCGGTCCACGAGGCGGGCGTCATCGCCGGGCAGGAGGAGCGCGACTTCGAGGGGATCCGGCCCGTCCCCGGGGCGGCGGCGCTGCTGGCCTCGCTGCCGCCCGGCCGCTGGGGCATCGTCACCTCGGGGACGCGGGCGGTCGCCCGGGGGCGGCTGGCGGCGGCCGGGCTGCCGGAGCCGGGCGTCCTGCTCGCCGCCGAGGACTTCGAACGGGGCAAGCCGGACCCGGAGGGCTACCTCAAGGGCGCGGCGGCGCTGGGCGCTCCGCCCGGCAGGTGCGTGGTCTTCGAGGACGCCCGGGCCGGGGTCGAAGCGGCCCGGGCGGCCGGGATGCGCTGCGTCGGCCTGGGCGACGGCCTGTCCGGTCTGCCCGACGGGATGCTCGTGGCGACGGTGGCGGACCTGACGCAGGTCCGGGCCGAGGTGGCCGCGGGGACGGTGCTGCTGCACGCGCGTGCGGCGGGGCCGGTGACCGACCGTCGGCCGCGCTGAGCGTGGTGGCCCGGCGCCGCCCCGGTTCCCCGGGGCGGACAGGGCGTCAGGTCACGGCCGGGCGGGGCGAGGGCTCGCCGCGGTTGCGGTCGGCGCGAGCGCGCCACCGGTACGGGTCAGGCAGTAGTCGTCGCGGATCGTCCGGTAACCGGGGACCGCGACGGTGCCCAGGAGCTGTGCCCATTGCGCGGCGTTCGTCTCGATCGTGCGGGCGACGCGGTCGCGGGCGGCCTGGTCGGGGGCGTCGACGAGCTGACGGGCGTGTTCCCACGCCTGGGCGCGCCAGGTGCGGAACAGTTCGCGGGCGGTGAGGCCGGCGATGGGGTTCCAGCGGTCGTCGGCGAGGGCGACGATCACGTCGTAGCGGTCGGCGACGTCCTGGACGGCGGGGCCGTAGGCACGGTCCAGGACCGTCTGGAAGCGGTCGTAGTCGGGCTTGCGCGTGCCCCCTGCGGGAGCGGTGAGTCCGAGGGCGGCGAGGACGTACGGCATGTCCCGCTGGATGTGCGCGTTGGCCCCCAGGAGGACGTCCTGCCCGGCGTTGTGATGGACCGCCACCTCTTCGCGCCGTCCCCCGACGCAGGGTCTCCGGGGACCGGGTGAAGGTGCGGCGGACGCCCTTCGGCACGGACGGTCAGGCGCCTGATCGGGCCTATGGGGACAGAACGCAGAGGACGACCGGGGCCGGGCGGGAGGTCCTCCACAGGAGTGGCGAGGCCTGCGGCCCTCTCCGCCTCTCGCCCACCCCGAGCCGCCCGCCGGTAGGAGCGGGTGTACCGACCCGCCGCCGGGCTCGCCGCCGGTACCGACGACGAGCGCCGGGCCGGTCGACGACGCGGGTCCGGACGGTGAAGGGGGGGATGTCCACCGTCCGGACCCGTGCTCTCACCCGCCGGTCCTCTTCTGACCCCGATCCGCCCCCGCAAACCTCCGGCGCCCTGGGCGTGGGCGGCGGGCCCGGGAGCGGGAGTGGTCGGATGGGCCGGACGCCGGTCGGCCGGACCGTCGTGCCCACGGTGTGGGCCTGCTCTGCTCGCGCAGCCACGTACCGGGGCGAACCCCGGGTCGTCGCCGAGGCCGGTGCGGTTCGCCGGGACGTCGAGGGTTCCGTCGGCGCGCGCCGGCGGGCGTGTTCAGCGCCTGCGCCGGCGTTCGTGCTCCAGGACCGTCTCGACGAGGATCGCGGTCTGCGGGCCGAAGTGCCACCGGGCGCACCGGCCGGGGCTGCCGACGGGGGGAAGCAGACCGCCGATGCGCCGTCACGAGGCGCACGGCAGGCGCGCCGAAGACACGGCGGGAGGAAGAAAATGATCATCAAGAAGCCGCACGAGGCGGGCTTGAGGTCCGAACACGCCTACCTGGTCGGCATCGCCTCCATCGGCCTGTCGTTCGTCTCCTGGATGGCCTCGGCGAAGGCCGAGCCGGCCGGACCCGACCGTGCCGAGCCCTGGGGCATCTTCATCGGCGAGTGGACCCCGCCTTCTTCTGCATGGGCCTGGCCCTGTCCGAGTACGGACGCGACCGGACCCGGAACCCGCCCTACGCCGACGATCCGCGGGCGGGCGCCGCGGTCGGACACCCTTTCCCCGCGGCTCGGGACTTCACCCGATCACCCCGGAGACGCGTCACCGTTGCGGGCGGTGGGGCAGGAGGTGGCGGGCGAGGACGTCCAGGGCGGCGGTGACCTCGCCGAGCCGCTCGGGATCCTCGGTGCCGAGCGCGGTGGCGAGGGCCCGCTCGATGCCGGCGGCGCGGACCCGGGCGACGCGGTCGGACACGTCGGCGGCCTGGCGGACCAGGACGCGGCGGCGGTCGGCGGGGTCGGGGGCCGTCACCACCGAACCGGCCTCCTTGAGCCGCGCCACGGCGGTGGAGACCTGACTCTGCGGGAGGCCGGTCCGGGAGGCGATCTCGCCGACGGCGCTGTCCGGGTGGGCGGCGATGTCGCTGGCCACGATCAGGACCAGCCGGGCGCTGCCGGCGTAGCGGCCGGCGCCGCCGGGGGGCTCCGGCAGCGCGTCCTCGCCGAGCTTCATCAGGGTCCGGCCCAGCAGGAACAGCTCCACTCCGTTCATGGCCGGGAGCATACATCGGATTCGATTCATCGGGACCGATGGATACGGGGGCCACCCCCTCGCCCACGGCGAGAAAGATCCACCTCGATACATCTAGACAGATGCATCTCTTTCGATGAAAGATGGTGGAGCACCGGGTGACGGACGGACCGCCGGCTCCGGCGAAGGGGGACCCACCATGCCCAGCACCGCGCACCCGACCACCGGCACCCTGGCCGTCGCCGGTGCCGTCCTGCACTACCAGGTCGACGGCAGCGGGCCGGTGCTGCTCGTCTCGCAGAGCGGCGAGGGGGACGCCGACCGCAGCGTCGACCTGGTCGCCGGGCTCACCGACGCCTTCACCGTGGTCACCTACGACCGCCGGGGCCTGTCCCGCAGCCGGCTAACCGAGCCGGGCCGCGGCGCGACCCTCGTCGAGCACGCCGACGACGTCCACCACCTGCTCGCCGCACTCACCGACGAGCCGGCGCTCATGCTCGGCTGCAGCCTCGGAGCCGTCATCGGCCTGCACGCGGCCCAGCGGCACCCGGGGCAGATCGGCACCCTGATCGCCCACGAGCCCGTGGCCCCCCGCCTCCTGGCCGCCGACCGGCGTGCGCGCCACGAGCAGGAGCTGGCCCACCTCCAGGACCTCTACCGACGCGAGGGGCTGCGGGCGACGTTCCCGGAGATCGCCCGGGTCCTGGGCATCGACCCGGCCGGCCCGGACCGGGAGGCCGACCTGACCCCGCAGCCCCTCGACGAGCGGCGCCTCGCCAACTTCGACCACTTCATCCGGCACGACTTCAGCGCGGTCATCCAGGACACCCTCGACCCGGCGGGCCTGCGCGGGACCGGCACGCGCATCCTCCCGGCCGTCGGCCTGACCACGCCCCGCGAGGTCTTCGACGTCCAGTGCGCGCTGGCCCTCGCCGACCTCCTCGGCACCCAGGTGCTGGAACTGCCCGGCGGCCACAACGGGAACACCACCCACCCCCGGGCCTACGCCGCCCGCATCCGGGAGATCCTGGGCGCCGCCGCCTGACCCGGCGCAGCCGGTCGGGCGGGCGGGCCAGTCGGCCGCCGGTGGGCGGCTCCGGCGCAGGCTCCAGGCCAAGTCCCTTACAGTGCAGGCGCGTTCACCAAAGTCGCCGTGGTCGAGTGCGGCGCCCGCGTCTCAGGCTGCGGCCCTGAGCTCGCGGCGGTAGCCGCCCGGCGCCCGGCCGAACTCGCGCTTGAACGCCTTCGCGAACGCGTACTCGGAGCCGTACCCGGCCCGGGCGGCCACCGCGGTCAGCGGGGCCTCCGACTCGCGCAGCAGCCGGGCCGCGGTGGTCAGGCGCCACCGGGTCAGGTAGGCCATCGGCGGCTCGCCCACCATCGTGGTGAACCGCCGGGCGAAGGCGGCCCGGGACAGGCCCACCCGTCGGGCCAGCGACTCCACCGTCCACGGGGCCGCCGGGTCCTCGTGGATGGCGGCCAGGGCCGGCGCGACCGCGGAGTCGCCCAGCGCGGCCGCCCACCCGGCCGCGGCCGCCGTGGGCCGGTCGTCGAGCCAGGCCCGCAGGATGTAGAGCAGCAGCGAGTCGATCAGGGCCGGGACGATGCCGGTCGACCCGAGGCGCGGGTTCTCCAGCTCCGCCCCGAGCAGTTGGACGGCGGCGCTCAGCTCGGGGTGCCGGCCGTGCCCGGTGGTCAGGTGGACGACCTCGGGCAGCTGGCGGACCAGCGGGTGCGGACGGCCCTTGTCCAGGTGGTAGTTGCCGCACAGCAGGCTGGTGCGGGCGCCGTCGCCGCCGAGCGTCACGGTGCCGATCGGCCCGGTCGGGCGGTACTGGTCGGGCCGCTCGGGCTCGGCCGGGGTGGACGGGTGGTCGGCCAGGATGTGGCCGCTGCCGTCCCGCAGGAAGACCACGTCCCCCGGGTTGAGCGCGATCGGCTCGGTGCTGGACGCGCAGCCCAGCGGGATCAGCCAGCAGGTGCCGTGCAGCACCACGTGGAAGCCGGCTCCGGCGACCGGTGGCAGGCGCAGGCCCCAGGGGGCCCGGCCCTCGGTGCGCACCGATGTGGGCAGCCCCGTCCGCATCGAGCCCAGCGCCTCGGTCAGGATGTCCAACGACCTTCCCCCGTCCTCCGTCTGTCCACGGTCCGCCGCCGTCCGCCGCCACCTTAGGGGTTTGGCCCTGCGTCCGTCCCGGGGCCCGCCCCGGCCGGCCCCCTCTCCCGCGCCCCGCGGGCGGGCGTGGCGCTCAGGCGACGGTCAGCACGACCTTGCCCTGCACCCGGCCCGAGCCGACCAGCTCGTGCGCCCTGCCGGCCTCCGCGAGCGGGAAGGTCCCGGCGATGTGCGGGCGGATCCGGCCCTCGTCGACCAGGGCGGCGATGGCCTCCAGCGAGGCGTAGTCGGGCTCGACGGAGACGCCCGCGAAGCGCCTGCCGGCCTCCTCGATCTTCGCGGCGAGCTCCGTGTTCCAGTGCTCCATGATGCTGACCAGGGTGCCGCCCGGCTTCAGCACCTCCAGGGCCCGGGTGCCCTCGGAGGAGGAGTCGAGGACGATGTCGACGTCGGCGACCGCCTCGGTGTAGTCGGTGGTCCGGTAGTCGATCACCTCGTCCGCGCCCAGGCCGCGCACGAACTCGTGCTTGGCCTCGCTCGCCAGCGCGATGACGTGGGCGCCGCGGGCCTTGGCGATCTGGACGGCGAAGTGGCCGACGCCGCCGGCCGCGCGGTGGATCAGGACGCGCTGGCCCCCGGTCAGCCCGGCCGCGTCGACCAGGCCCTGCCAGGCGGTGAGCGCGGCCAGCGGGAGCGCGGCGGCCTGCACGTGGTCGAGCGTGGCGGGCTTGCGGGCCACCTGCCGCGAGGGGACGGCGACGTAGTCGGCGTAGCCGGTGGCGGCGCGGGGGAAGAACGGCATCCCGAAGACCTCGTCACCGGGCTTGAAACGGGCCCCGGGGCCGGCCTCCTCGACGACGCCGGAGATGTCCCAGCCGACCCCGTACGGCGGCTCGCCGAGCAGCGGATAGGCGCCCGAACGGACCGCCACGTCCACCGGGTTGACGCCACTGGCGTGGACCCGGACGAGGACCTCGCCGCCGAGCGGGGCGGGCCGCTCGGTCTCGACCACCTCCAGGACCTCGGGGCCGCCGAAGGACTTCTGAATGACTGCGCGCATGGGAGGACTGCCTCTCGCTCGGTCCGGTCCCTGTCGGCCCGGCTCCTGGTGTCCTCAACTCTAGGAAGATCGAACGAGCCGCTGAATATCCTTCAGTCTTCAGAAGATGTCCGATCGTCTCGCCCGCCGAGCACCCCGGTCGAGTCAGTGGGCGTGCGCGGTGAGCAGGCCGGGCAGGTCGCGCATGTCGCCGAACAGGACCCGGCCCGGACCGGCCAGGCGGTCGGCGGAGTTGACGCCGCCGGTGTAGCCGAAGGCGGGGATGCCGGCCGCGTTCGCCGCGCTCAGGCCGTGCGGGCTGTCCTCCACCACCACGCAGCGGGCCGGGTCGGCGCCCAGCGTGCGGGCCGCGTGCAGGAACAGGTCCGGCGCGGGCTTGCCGCGCGGCACGTCCTCCGCGCCGCTGAAGATCCGCCCGGCGAACCGCCCGTACAGCCCGGTCAGGCCCAGCCCCCGCCGCAGCCAGCGATGACTGCTGTTGGAGGCCACGCACCCGGGCAGGTCGATCCGCTCCAGCGCCTCGACGATCCCGTCCACCGGGCCCAGCCGCTCCTCGGTCAGCCGGGTGTGCAGCGGCCGGTACTCCTCCCACCAGTCGGCGGGCAGCTCCCGCCCGAGCAGTTCCTCCAGCGCCGCCGTCTTCGCCCCGTGCGACAGCCCGACGAACCGCTCCACGATCTCCTGCTCGCCCATCGGCAGCCCGAGCGCCGCCATCGCCACCTTGTCCACCTCGACGCCGATCGGCTCGCTGTCGATCAGCACGCCGTCACAGTCGAAGATCACCAGTTCGATCACTCCTGCACTTTATTACTCCGGACGGGGGCCGCGGATGTAGCTGAAACGTGATGAATTCTGGTACGACGCGTACAGAGCCGATGATTTGATTCACCGATGACCAGCTCTTCCCCCTCGCCTTCACCCGCGTCCGTGGGCGCCCGCCCGTGGTGGCGCAGACCCGCGGTGATCGTCCTCGCCCTCGTCTTCCTGCCCCCGGTGGGCCTGGTCCTGCTGTGGACCTCGCCGTGGCGGCGTCCGGCGAAGGTGGCCGTCAGCGTGGTCGGCGGCCTCTACTGCCTGATCTGGTTCGCGGCCGTGGTGGCCGACCCGAAGAAGCCGGACACCGCCCGTCCGGTCGCCGCGGCCACGGCAACCGCCCCCTCCCCCTCGGCCTCGGCTTCACCGAGCACCGCGACCGCGGCGCCGACCCCGACCGCCACGGCCACCGCGACCCCGACTCCCACGCCGACCCAGGCACCCGTGCCGGCGCAGCCGTCCGCTCCGCCGGAGGCCGCCCCGCCGAAGGCTGACGTGTACTTCGCGGACTGCGAGGCCGCGTGGGCGGGCGGCGCGGCCCCGCTGCACCGGGGCGACGCCGGCTACCGCGCGGGCCTGGACTCCGACGGCGACGGCACCGCCTGCGAGACCCGTCCCGGCCACGGTTCCTCCGGCGGCAGCAGCTCGACCGGTGGATCGACGGGCGGCAGCAGCTCGACCGGTGGATCGACGGGCGGCAGCAGCGGGGGCACCTCCTCCAGCGGCGGGTCGAGCTCGTCCTCCGGCGGGGGCGGCGGCACTGCGTACTACGCCAACTGCAGCGCGGCGAAAGCCGCCGGCGCAGCCCCGCTGCACCGTGGTGAGCCCGGCTACCGCGCCGCGCTCGACCGCGACGGCGACGGAGTCGCCTGCGAGTGACCTGCCCCCCCGGCGGCTCCTCCGGTGCCGTCGGGGCAGGTGTGCACCAGCGGGAGCCGGTGCGCACCTGCCGTCCGACCGGGGCTGGTGACGGAGCCGTGCGGTTCCAGGACCGGCGCCGGCCCGGCCAGGAGGGCCCCGTGCGGACGGCGGCCGGCTTCCTCGGGTACCGGGCGGCGGGTGTGCGTCCCGCCCACGACGTACCGCCGCGGGCCAGGACCGGGAGCCTGGTCCCCCGCCCATCGGCGGGTGAGGCTAACCCCCGGGCCGATCGGGGGGCGCAGCGGATGGTCCGGGGCACCCGCGCGCGGCGAGGGTGGGGCCCATGATCACGCACAAGGCCCTGCTCGCCGCCCTGCTCGTCCCGCTCGGTGCCACCCTGGCCATCGCCCCGGCCGCCTCCGCCGCCACCCCGCCTGCCCCGCCCACCTCGGCCACCTCGGCCTCCGCACCGGCCTCCGACGACGCCGTGTCCCGCTCCCCCGAGGCGGCCCTCAGCCGGGTGGCCCATCCGCTGCGCACCACCGAGCCCCTCGGCGGCCTGGCCGACCTGCGCCCGTTCGGCCGGATGGTCGGCGACGCCAGGGTCGTGGGCCTCGGCGAGGCCACCCACAGCTCGCACGAGTTCTTCGCCCTCAAGCACCGGGTCTTGCGGTACCTGGTCGAGGAGAAGGGCTTCCGGGCCTTCGCCCTCGAAGCCCCGTGGAGCACCGGACTTCGGCTCGACGCCTACCTCGTGCACGGCGAGGGCGACTTGAAGCAGATCATGGACGAGGAGTTCCAGGGCACCTACCGGTGGTGGAACAACGCCGAGTACCGCGATCTGCTCCAGTGGATGCGCGCGTACAACGTCGGGCACCCGGAGGACCCGGTCCGCTTCGTCGGCGACGACGGCGGGTTCGCCGGTGCCGGGCTGTACGACAGGGTGAGCGCCTACGTGGCCGCGGTCCGCCCCGAACTCGTCCCGCAGCTCACCGAGTTGTACCGGGGCCTGCGGCCCGCCACCGATGCCGAGAGGTACGTCGACGACTACCTGTCGAAGCCGATGGCCGAGCGCAAGGAGCTCGCCGAGCGCACCGGACGGGCGGTGGACCTGGTCAAGCAGCTGCCCGGCACGGGCGCCGACGCCGACGCCCACGCCTGGGCCCTCCAGCACGCCACCGCGATCCACCAGATGACCACCCTGTACGCCTTCGACTGGGACGACCCCCAGAGCATCCCCGGCGCCATGCTCCACCGCGACCGGATCATGGCGGAGAACGTCGCCTGGTGGCAGCAGCGGACGGGCGACCGGATCGTGCTGGCCGCCCACAACGGCCACGTCGCCCTGAAGTCCTACGTCCCCGGCCCGTATCCGAGGGTCCAGGGCGACTTCCTGCGCGAGCAGTTGGGCGACGGCTACCTGAGTGTCGGCCTCACCTTCGACCACGGTTCGTTCAACGCCTTCGGCCAGGACGGCGGAGTCCACCGCTTCGCCGTCGGCCCGGCCGCGCCCGGCACCGCCGAGCACACCCTCGACCGGGTGCGCTACCGCGACTTCGTGGTGGACCTGCGCGACGTCCCGGCGCAGGCCCGCGCCTGGCTCGCCGCACCGCACACCGTCAAGAACATCGGCGCCACCTACCCCGGGATCGCGGACGCCCCGCAGATCCGGCTCGCGCAGTCGCACGACGTCGTGATCCACCTCCAGCAGGTGGAGGCGGCCCGCATGCTCAAGTAGCACCCGGGCCGGCCCGGCTGGCGCTGCTGGTGGGCCGGCCCACCAGCAGCGCCAGCCGGGCAGTCACCGGGAGGGTGCGCGGTCGCCCGTGCGACCGGGGAGGCGGAACGACGAGCTCAGCCGGGCCAGGTTCCGGTCAGCCGGCGTACGGCGGTGGCGCCGGCGCGGTCGACGGCCGCCTTGACCCCGGCGAAGATCGCGCCCTGGAGCGCGGCCGCGAGCAGCACCTCCCGCCAGGACCGGCCTTCGTCGGTGGCGTCCGGGGCGTCCTCGTCGTGGCCGAGCGCCTTCCACGCCTGCTTGAACAGCACTCCCGCGGCCATGCCGCTGACGGCGCCGAGCGCGAGCCCGACCGGCTTGTAGGCGATCTTCGAGGCCTTCACCCGGCTCACCCCCTCCGGCGGCGGCAGACCAGCCACACCACGGTGGCCGCCCCCGCCGCCGCCACCAGCACCGTGCGGTTGGCCCGCGCCAGCCGCACCCCCCGGGCGGCCTTCTCCCGCACCGGTTCGGGCACCTTCTCCTCCCACAGGTGACCGGCCTCGGCGGCCGTGTGCCTGACCGGATCGGGCAGCCGGTCCTGCGCCTGGTGGGCCAGGTCGGCGGCCTTGGCCTTCAGTTCTCCGGCCTTGTGAGCGGCCTGCTCCTTGACCTCGGCGGCCTTCTCCTGGGCGCGCGCCCGGACGTCGGTCTTCGCCGCGAGCGCCTGGATCGTCCCTCCGAGCTCGGCCCGGGTCCGCTCGACCTGTTCGCGCAGCTCCTCCGGGCTGGAGGCGATGGATTCGTCGTACGGCGGCTGGGTCATCGGTGTGCCCTCTCCTTGATCTCGGCCACGTCGGCCTTCACGTTCTCGACGGTCCGCTCGGGCAGGGCCGGCCCGGCCCGATCGACCTGCTTCTTTCCGCTCACGGCCAGCACCGCGGCGACCAGGCCCAGCACCGCGGTGACGATCAGCCCGGCCGCCCAGACCGGCAGCGCGACCGCCAGTGCGGCGAGCACCGTGGCGACCAGCGCCTGCGCCATCAGGAATCCGGCCAGCCCGGCGCCGCCGAACAGGCCTCCGCCCTTGCCGTAGCGCCGGCCCTTCTCCTTCATCTCCGCCTGCGCCAGGCGCAGTTCGTCCCGCACCAGCTCGGTCAGCTGCTGCGAGGCCCGCTTCACCAGCTCACCCACCGGCTCCTGGCCCGGTCGGTCCACACCCGGGGCGGGTCCGGCACGGTGCAGCTGCGTGCTCGACACAGCGGTCACCTCCTGTCCCTCTGCGCTCCTGCCCTGCCGGCCGGCCGCGCCGTGCGCCCGACCGCCCGTCGAGGGCGCGCTTACCCCGACCGGGCGAGTTCAGGCCGGTCGTACGGCCGACATGGCCGCCCGCTTCACTCGTGCTCCCGGCCCTGCCGGACCTGCCGGGACCGGTGGCCCGGCAGGAGGCGGAACGCGGCGACGGCCCTCCGCCGGAGGGCGGAGGGCCGTCGAGTGGGAGCCTGCGGCGGTCGGAGGACCGCGCGGGCGGGTCAGGCCGCCGCGCGGGCGGCCCTGGTGCGGGTGCGCCGGAAGACGGCGGCCGGGTTCCCGTAGTGGTTGAGCCACTTCTCGCACCAGTACTGCAGCGCGGCGGTGTGCGCGCCGAAGTGGTGGGGCTCGCGGGCCGCCTCGGAGGCGTACTTCCCGGTACGTCCCGGCAGGTCAGGAGCGCGGCGGCAGCCGGTGGAGGCGCACCTCGGTGAGGTGGCCGTCGTGTGCCCGGGCGGTGAGGTAGGTGGCGAAGGGCTGGCGGCGCCGGTCGGTCGGCGAGCCGGGGTTGAGCAGCCGCAGTCCGTCCGGGCCGCGACTGTCCCACGGGATGTGGCTGTGGCCGAAGACCAGGACGTCCGCGTCGGGGAACCGTGAGCGGCACCGCTGTTCACGTCCCCGGGCGGGGCCGGTCTCGTGCACGACCACGAAGCGCAGGCCCTCCAGTTCGACCCGGGCCACTTCCGGCAGCCGTTCGCGCAGCTGCGGTCCGTCGTTGTTGCCGTGGACGGCGACCAGCCGCCGGGCCCGGGCCTCGAACAGGTCGAGCGTGGCAGTGTCGACCCAGTCCCCGGCGTGGAACACCACGTCGGCCTCGTCGACGGCGCGCAGGACCAGGGCCGGCAGGGCCCGCGCCCGGGTGGGCACGTGGGTGTCGGAGGTGACGAGCAGTCGCACGGTTCCGGGCTCCGGTTCGGGCGGGTCGGGCGGACAGGGACGAGCGTAGGGTCCCCCGGCGCGACGCGGGCGGCGACGCTCCACCGCCGCGCCACCGGACAGGTCGTCCTATCCGACCAGGGCCGCCAGGTTCGCCAGCTCATCGCGTCGCCCGGCGACCAGCCGATCGGTCCACTCCTGGTCGTGCATGGCGTCGACCGTCATCGTCACGCGCACGCCGCCCCCGGTCGGCGTCAGCCCGACCTCGGTCAGGAACTCGTACGGGGCCACCCCGGGGACGAAGTCGGCGAGCGTGGTGTAGGCGAGCCGCCGCTTCGGCTCGACGACGGTGAACCTCTTGCTCGACGTCGTGCTCAGCGGGAGCCCCGCGCCCTCCATGAAGGCCACCTGCTCCGCGCCCGCCGCGGTCATCGTGTAGGTCAGTGTGCCGCCGGGACGCAGGTCGAGGGCGTCCACCCGGACGGTGAAGCCGTCCGGCGCCCACCAGGACTCGATGCCGGGAGCGGTGGTCCACAGTTCCCAGATCCGCTCGGCGGAGGCGGGGTAGTCGTGTTCGATGCGGATCGTACGGGGGTCGGCGGTGGCGTTCATCTCGGAGGCTCCCTCGTGGTGTCGGTCCGTGCGGCCCGGGGCGGACATCGGCGGCGCACCGGTCACCGGCCGTCCGGGCAGCACACCGCTGCGCGCGTCCGCTGCCGTGTCGTCAGCTCCCGGCGTACCGGGAACCGTAGCCCCGACCTCCGACACCGCCCCCGCCGCGACGGCGCCGCCTCATCCGGGGCCCGGCCAGGCCGGCCACGCCCAGGGATCCGAGCGCCGGTCGCCGGGTCCGCAGGGCGGCTGCCGGGGTGCGCAGGCGGCTGCCGGGAAGGCCGGGCCGGGAGGCATGACCTGGGCTCCGGTGGGCAGCCGAGCTGGCGAGAAGGCGGACGGCACCGGCAGCGCCGCCGCGGGGCAGCGCGGGCCCCGCACTGCCCGGCGAGGTGCGTCCGGCGACCCGTGTGACGAGAGGAGAACGCCATGACCACGGCCCGCGAGATCATGACCGAGGGCGCCGAGTGCATCGGCGAACAGGAGACCGTCCTGGAAGCCGCGAAGAAGATGACCGAGCTGGGTGTCGGCGCCCTGCCGATCTGCGGCACCGACGACCGGCTCAAGGGCGTCCTCACCGACCGCGACATCGTCGTCAAGGTCCTCGGAGCCGGCAAGGACCCCGCCCGGGTGAAGGCCGGCGAACTCGCGCAGGGCGAGGCCGTCACCATCGGCGCCGACGACGACGCCAACGAGATCCTGCGCACCATGGGCTCCCACCAGGTGCGCCGGCTGCCCGTCATCGACGGCCACCGGCTGGTGGGCATCGTCGCCCTGGCCGACGTCGCCCGCGCCCTGCCCGACGCCAAGGCCGGGGACCTCCTCGAGGCCATCTCCACCGACTGACCGACCCGCCGCCGCCCACCGGCCGGCCGGCCCGCCCCTCCCCCAGGGCCGGCCGGCCCTCCGCTGTCCGCCGTCCGCCCGGGCTCGGGGGCTGCCCTCCAACAGCGCAGCCCCGATGGTGGCGCCCTGCCGGTCCGGGAAGCGTGAGGCGGGTGCCGGTCTCTCCGGCACCCGAGCGAGGAGGCAGGGATGTCGGAACGGAACACCGTCCTGCGCAGCATGCACGACCTGGGGCTGGCGGCGTGGTTCGGCGGGGCGCTGATGGGTGCCGTGGCCCTCAACGAGGCGGCGGCAGCGGAAGGCGGCTCCCGGGAGGGCGCCGACCGGATCGCCTCCACCGGCTGGACGCGCTGGGCGCCGGTGAACCTCGTGGCGATCGGCGTCCACATGGTCGGCACCGGCGGTCTGCTGGCCGTCAACGCCGCACGCGTCCCGCTCCAGCAGGGCCTGGCCTCCTCCACGGTCGCCAAGACCGCCTGCACCGCGGCCGCCCTCGCCACCACCGCCTGGGCCGGGGTCCTCGGCGCGAAGGTCCGCCTGGCGACCTCCCCCGACCCCCGCGAACGCGACAAGGCCGCCCACCACCCCGTCGACCTGGAGCGCGCCCGCCGCCAGCTGCGCTGCGTCCAGTGGGCCGTCCCGGCGTTCACCGGCGCGCTCGTGGTCCTCAACGCCCTGCACGGCGAACAGCAGCGCCCGATGGAACAGCTCCGCGGCACCCTGCGGCGGGCCGCCGGCCAACTGCCCTGGACCTGATCGGCCGGGCCCCGGTCCGGGTACCCGACCTCACGGGACGGAACGGCTAGAGCCCGCCGCTGAGGTGGACCCGGTAGACGATCGCGGCGCCGTCGGTGCTCACCTCCGTGCACAGGTCGCGGCGGTCGATCAGCCAGCCGTTCGTCTCGCACCGCTGCCGGGGCCGGAGCCGGTCGGCGGCCTGCGCCGTCGGCACGCCGGGCGGGCCCGTGAGGTAGAGCGTGCGCCAGCAGGTGGCGCCGTGGCCGTTGCCGCATCCCTTGTCGGTGTCGAGCAGGGTGTAGCCGGGCGGCGGCTGCGGCAGCGCCTTCGCGGACGGGAGGTCCGCCTCGTGGAAGGCCACGAGCGCCAGCAGCGGGGTGGCGGTCAGGACGAGGGCCAGCTGGCCGTGGAAGGCGATGCCCGCCGCCCGGGACCAGCCGGTCGGGCGATCCGTACCCGGCCCGGCGATCCGCCGGTCCAGCCGCAGGCCGAGCAGGACGGCCAGTTCGGCGAGCGGCGTGTAGAGCAGGTAGAGCTCGGCCTCACCGCGCGGGTGCAGCAGGTCGGACACCACCGCGAGCACCAGCCCCAGCCAGAGCACCAGCACGGCGGCGACGGGTGCCCGGAGCGGCGTGGGACGGGCGCGCAGCAACCAGTGGGCGAGCGGTAGCAGTGCGAACAGCACCCCGACGACGGCCCACAACACGATCCTCACGATCCGCAACCCCTCCCAGCGGCGGACGACGGCGCCCCGGGAGGTCGGACGTCCGGGGCCGGGTCCCCGGTTCCGGTGCGAAGGGCGCGTGGGCGGTGCGCGGCCGTGCGTGGGCGGGAGGCGGCTCAGGCGTTCGTCGGTGTGGCGCGGAGGCCGCCGAGCACGGTGGCCAGGTAGCGGCGGGCGGTCTCGATCCGCTCGGTGGGCGTGCCTGCGTGGACGTGGACGGCGTGGGCGATGCCGCACATGAGCGGGACGAGGTCGGCCGGGGTGAGGTCGGCGCGGACCGCTCCGGCCTCGCGGGCCCGGTCCAGGAGGGCGGTGCCGACCGCTCGGAGCGACTCCTTGAGTTCCGTGGTGCGCGGGAGCGCGTCCGCGGGTGCGGCGGTGACCGGGGCCAGGGAGGCGTCGCTGACCTGGGCTTCGACGGTGTGGAGCAGGAAGCCCTCGAGCGCGCGCCGGGGGTCGCTGTCGGCCAGGGCCCGCTCCCCGTGGGCGGCCAGGGCTTCCAGGCAGGGGGTGGCGACGGTCTCCAGGAGGGCCTCGGGCGTGGCGAAGTGCCGGTAGACGGTGCCCACGCCGAGTCCGGCGCGGCGGGCGACGTCGTTGAGCTGTAGCGGCTCGCCCTGGTCGACCAGGGCACGGGCGACGGAGACGATCCGGTCCCAGTTGCGGGCCGCGTCCTTGCGCAGGGGCGTCGTCATGAGGACATGCTAACCGGATGGCCCATCCGGATGATCCCGCCACCGGCGCCGCGGCGGAGGCGGTCAGGTGGTCGTGACCGGCGCGTGCCGTTCGCTGAGGCGGCGTACGGCCTCGGCGAGGCGGGGGTCGGCCGCCGCGCGCGGCGGCGCGACCGGGCGGGCCCGGGCGCCGATGAGGATGCCGGTCCGGCCGGTCAGGGTCTCGTCCGTGGCCGCGGCGATCGAGGGCCTGGCGGCCACCGAGGCCGGGCCCGAGGTGGAGCGTTCGAACCTGCGGCGCACCAGGGGCCACAGCAGCCGCAGGGCCGGCGAGACGATCTTCGGGTCGGCCATGGTGCCGCTGGTCATGTCGGTCGCGGCGCCGCCAGGGTCGGCGGCGAAGACCGAGACGCCCGTACCGTCCAGGCGCGCGGCCAGATCGAGGGTGTAGGCGAGGTTGGCGAGCTTGGCGCGGCCGTACCAGTGGAAGCCGTAGTAGCCGCCGGGCGGCTCGACGGCGTCGAACCGCCGCTTGGCGAGGGCGACCGCTCCCGAGGTCACGTTCACGATCCTGCTCGGCGCACCGGCGGTCAGGGTGGGGAGCAGCCGTTCGGTCAGCAGGTACGGCGAGAGGTGGTTGACGAGGAACGAGGCCTCGACGCCGTCCAAGGTCAGCCGCTCGGGGAACATCGCGCCGATGTTGTTGACGAGAACGGTCAGCGGGTCGCCGGAGGCGGCGTGGTCGGCGGTGATCCGGTCGGCGAGCGCGCGGACGTCGTCGAGCGAGCCGAGGTCGGCGGACAGGAACCGGCCGCGGTGGGCGGGGTTCGTCGCGTCGATCCGGGCGACCGCCCGCGCGCCCCGGTCGGCGTCGCGGCCGACCACGGTGACCGCGTAGCCGGCGGCGGCCAGTCCCAGCGCCGTCTCCAGGCCGATACCGGCCGTACCGGCCGTGACCAGGGCTGTCTTGCGCATATGCTCCCCCACTCCAGAGATACGGATAAGTCATCCGCTTCTTGGAACGGTAGCACAGGAGCGGATGAGCTATCCGGTTATGGTCCGCTCGGCCGCGCAGGCCGGCCGAGCCCGGCTCGGCCGGCGTCGGGCGTGCGGACGTGACCGGCATGGTCGGCCCGATGAGAGCGCGATCCGTGAAGCGCGCCGGAGGCCCGGCCCTCGGGGGGGGGGCCGGGCCTCCGCGGGCGTCCGGGCGGGCGCCCGCCCGGTCGGGAGGGGCGGGCGGTCAGGGCACGAGGGCGCGGGTGGGGGGCGGGGTGGGGGCGGTGGGGGTGTGGGGGCGGGTGGGGCGCAGGGGCCACCACAGGGCGCGGCCGAGGAGGGTGGCCAGGGCCGGGACCAGGGCGAGCGAGAGGACGACGGCGGAGAGGAGGATGCCGAGCGTCAGCGCGAAGGCGATCTGGGCGCTGCCGGGGGTGGTGGCGAGGGTGGCGAAGGAGCCGGCCAGGACCAGGCCGGCGGTGGCGACGGCGGGCGTGGTGTGGCGGACGGCGCGGGCCACGGCGCTGCGGGCCGGGCCGGGGTGGTGCATCTCCTCGCGGATCCGGTCGGTGATGAGGATGTTGTAGTCGGTGCCCAGCGCGACGACGAACAGGAACAGCACCAGGGGCAGGGTGAAGTTGACGCCGGGCTCGTCCAGCAGGTGCTGGAACAGCAGGGTGGCGGCACCGAGGGTGGCGGCGAAGCCCAGCCCGACCGCGAGCATCAGCACCACCGGGGCGAGCAGGCTGCGCAGCAGGAGCAGCAGGATCAGGGCGATGAGGACGGCGGCGACCGGGAAGACGATCCTCAGGTCGTGGTCGACGGCGACGGAGATGTCGGCGAAGATCGCCGCCGTGCCGCCGACGTGGGCGCTCGTCCCGGCGGGCGTGTGGGCGGCGACGGCGGCGCGGACCGGGCCGGAGGCCAGGTCGCGGGCCCGTGCGCTCTGCGGGTCGGCGGTGAGGAAGAGGTCGACCCGGGCGGCGCGGTGGTCCTGGTTCAGGACGGTGGCGCCGACCTGGCCGACGCCCTCGGTCGTGGCGAGGGCGCGGGTGAGGCCGTCGAGCCGGGCGGGGTCGAGGGTGGCGCCGTCGTTCGCGGTGACGTAGACGGTGGTCGGGTCGGACACGCCGGCCGGCAGGGCGCGTGCGATCTCCTTGGCGGTGGCCGCGGCCGCTGTCCCGGAGTCGCCGCCCTGGCCGTAGTCCATCCGGAGCCCGGTCATCCCGGCGGCGAGGGCGCCGAGCAGTGCGACGGAGCCGAGCAGCAGGACCACCGGACGACGGGCGACGAAGGCGCCGTAGCGGGCGGCCGCGCCCGCCCGCGGCTCCCGGTCCAGGCTGCGGGAGGGCCAGAACATCCTGCGGCCGCAGGCGGCGAGCAGGGCGGGCATCAGGGTGAGACTGCCCAGCAGCATGATCAGGACGGCGACGGCGATCGCCGGGCCGAGCGAGCGGAACTGTCCGAAGCTCGCCACGCCCAGGGTGGCGAAGGCGGCCACGATGGTCAGCGCGGCCGAGGTGATCGCGGTGCCGACCCGGCCGGCCACCTCGGCGGCCGCCTCACGGGCGGGCTGGTCGGGCCGGGCGCGCAGGTGCTCGCGGAACCGGAAGAGCAGGAACAGCAGGTAGTCGACGCCGATGCCGAGCAGCACCACGGAGATCAGGCCCGGGGTGGAGGCGTCCAGCCGCAGGCCGGTGAGCGTCGCGGCGCCGGCCACCGCTCCGGCGGCCACGCCGCCGATCAGGGCGACCGCGAGCAGCGGCAGCACGGCCGCGAGCACGCTGCGGAACACCAGCACGTTGAGCAGGACGATCAGCACGGTGACCAGGCTGCTGCCGATCCGCGCGGCGACCCGGTTGTCGTCCGCGCTGTCGGCGGTCTCGGCCAGTGCGCCGGTGAACCCGGTGCGCATCCCGGCGGCGGCGAACTCCGTGCGGGCGGAGTCCCGGAAGGTCCGGTAGACCTCCTGGACGCCCTCGTCCACGGCGCTGCCGGTCAGTTCGACGGAGAGCAGCTCGAAGCTCCGGTCGGGCGCCGTCATCGCGGGGGCGATCCGGGGGGTCTGCGAGCGGTCGGGCGTGAGGAACGCCGGCTCGTCCTCCTTCCTGGGCATGGTGACCCGGCGCTTGCCGAGCTCCGCCGCCTCGGCCTCGATCCGCCGCTGGTCGCCGTCGGTGAGCGCCTTGCCGTCGCCGCGGGCGACCAGCACCGTGACCGTGGTGGCGTCGGGCTTCACCCCGAACTGCTCCTCGGCGATCCGCAGGGCGGCGGCCGAGTCGTAGCTCTTCGGCAGGAAGTCACCGGTCTGGGACTGGGTGACCCGGCCGAGCAGTGTCGGGCTCAGCGCAGCCAGTGCCAGGCCCAGCACCGCCCAGAGGGCGATGACCTTCCAGGCGTGTCTGGTGGAGAATCTGGTCAGTGCGCGGATCACGGGTGCCCTCCGGCTGGTGGACGCGAACGTCGGCCTGGTCGCCGGGGGTTCCCGGCAGGCTCCCAGCCCATCAGGCGAAGGGGAGGCCGGGCGTCCGGGCAGCGGACGATCCGGGCCGGGGCCCCCGGTCCCCCCTGCGGGCCGGAACCGGGACCGTGCTCCTGCTCCGCCCGCCCGCTCTCGGCCGGAGGGACCATCGGGGGCCGGGCGGGCCGGTGCCAGAATGAGGCATCAACGCTGGTCGGCCGGGAGGATGAGGATGAACGGGCGTCAACACCCCGGCGCGGCCGTGGGCGAGGTGCCGCACCGCACGGACGGTCTGCCGTGGACCCAGGCGGACGCGCTGGTGGCCGTCGGAGTCGGCACGCTGGACCTGATCGGCCACCTGCTCGTCAGCGAGGTGGGGGGCACCCCCGGCGTCGGCGTGTCGGGCTTCGTGCTGCTCGTGCTGGCGGGCGTGCCACTGCTCGCCCGGCGCCGCCACCCGGTGGGGGCGCTCGCCGCCGTCCTGGTGTTCCAGTGCGCGATCGACCTGTCGGCCCCGATGGGCATCCACTTCGGCGCCGTCCTGACGGTGGCGGTGTACTCGGTCGCCCGGAACCGCTCCTGGCCGGTCACCGCGGGCGCCGCCGTGGCGACGGCGCTGGTGACGATGCTGAGCCAGGGCGGCTTCCCGGTGCCTTCCGCGGAGTCGGGCATCGCGGCCGCCGCGTCCACCGTGCTCGTGGCCGCCGGCGGCCTCATGGTCGCCCGCTGGCAGCGGGAGGTGGCGGCCAACCGCCGGCTGCTGGCCGACCGCGCGGTGGCCGAGGAGCGCCGCCGCATCGCCCGGGAGCTGCACGACATCGTGGCCCACCACATCACCACCATGCAGCTGATGGCCGGCGGCGCCCGCGCCAACCTCGCCAACCCGGAGGTGGTGCGGGACGCCCTGGTGACCCTGGAGTCCTCCGGGCGGCTGGCCCTGCGCGAGATGCGCCAACTGCTGGACGTCCTGCGGGCCGGCGACGAACCGGACGCCGGCCCGGCCTCGCCCCAGCCCGGGGTGGACGACCTCGACCGGCTGGTGGACGACTCCCGCCGGGCCGGGCTGCCGACCGCGTTCGGCGTGCGCGGGCCGAGCCGCCCGCTGCCGCCGACCGTCGGCCTGACGGTGTTCCGGATCGTCCAGGAGGGCCTGACCAACGCCCGCAAGTACGCCGGGCCGGCCAGCGCGTCCGTCCTGCTGACCTACCGTACGGACCGGATCACCGTCGAGGTGCGCGACGACGGCCGGGGCGGGCCGTCCCAGGACGCGGGGCACGAACCGGTGCGCAGCGGGTACGGCCTGATCGGCATGCGCGAGCGGGTCGCCCTGCACGGCGGCACCCTGGAGGCGGGACCGCGGCCGGAGGGCGGCTTCGCCGTGGTGGCCGAGCTGCCGCTGGCGGCGGAGGAGACGGCCGAGGCGGCCGTCCAGAGCGGGGAGCGCGTCAAGCGCGTCAGCGTCGAACGCGTCGACGGGGAGCGCGTTAGCGTCGAGCCCGTCGACGGGGAGCGCGTCGACGGCGGGCTGCGCGGGGAAGCGGTGTACCGGTGACGCCCGGGATCCGGGTCCTCATCGTGGACGACCAGCCGCTGGTGCGGCGCGGCCTGTCCCTGATCCTCTCCCCCGACCCCGCCTTCGAGGTGGTGGGCGAGGCCGAGAACGGGGAGCAGGCCATCGCCCTCGCCCACCGGCTGCGCCCCGACGTCGTGGTGATGGACATCCGGATGCCCGTCCTGGACGGGGTCGCCGCGACCGGGGAGCTGGCCCGCACGCTGCCCCACTGCCGGGTCCTGGCGCTGAGCACCTTCGACATGGACGAGTACGTGGTGGCCGCGCTGCGCGCCGGCGCCCACGGCTTCCTGCCCAAGGACGTCTCGCCGGAGGACCTCGCCGCGGCGATCCGCACCGTCCACACCGGCGAGGCGGCGGTCGCCCCGCGCCTGCTGACCCGGCTGATCTCCACCTACGTCCGGGCGCCCGTCGCCGCCCCGCCGCCGCCCGACGTCGCGGCGGGGAACCTCACGCCCCGTGAGGTGGAGGTGTGGCGGCTGATGGCCACCGGCCTGGACAACGCCGCGATCGCCCGGGCCCTGGACATCGGCCAGTCCACGGTGAAGAACCACATCACCAGCCTCTTCGGGAAGCTCGACGTGCGCGACCGCGCCCAGGCGGTCATCGCGGCCTACGAGTCCGGCCTGGTCACCGCCCGGACGGGGAGCGGCCGGGCCTGACGGAGGATCGGGCGCGGCGGGTCGGGAGGACGGCGGCGGGTCAGGAGGCGCGGCGCGGGCGTCACGGGTTCGGCGTGCGGGACCCGGCGGACCGCGGTGTCCGACCCGCCGCCTACCCTGGGGTCCAAGTCGACGATCAAGGGGGCAGGACCGTGCGGATCGAACGTCACCAGGTGGACGGGGAGCGGGTGGCGCGGGCCCGCGAGGGCTTCGTGGACCGGATCGGGAGGCAGGTCCACTCCTACTCCCGCGCCGGCCTGATGACCACGACGGAGTGGCAGCTGATCGCCGACTCCTTCCTCGACTACCTCGGGGCCCTGTCCACCGCCCGGCCCGCCCTGGACTGCCCCGAGGCCGAGGCCGTCCTCAGGGACGCCGCCGAGGCCGCCGCCGGCGCCGTCTCCTTCGCCGCCTACTACCCGCGCGACAGCTTCAGCGTCTTCCTCGACTACCCGAACTTCGGGATGTCCTACGACCCCGAGTACGGGCAGGACCGCGATCCCCACCACCTTGTCACCGCCGGGGACTGGCTCGACGCCTTCTGCCTGGCGATCGTCGCCGACAAGGTCTCCGCCCACGGCGAGGCCTTCAGCTGGGCACGGCAGTTGATGCCCGACGAGCCCCTCACCCCCGCCCTCGAACTCGTCGACGGCTTCGTCGCCCACTTCTTCGAGGAGGCCGGCCTGCCCGCCGCCTCTTCCGGAGCCGGCGCGCAGCCCGGTCTGCGCGCGCTGCGCGCCCTGACCGACGGGGACCGCGGCGCCTTCGACGCCGCCCTCCTCGCGCTCCTCCAGGACGGCCCGCACGGCAGCGGGCCCGCGAGCCTGCTGCCGCTCGTCCCGATCGCCCTGGCCGCCCTCGCGTACCGCACCCACGGCTGGACCCCGGCGGTCGACACCGACTACCTCCCCCACGCCCTGGTCACCGGCTTCGAGACGCCCGGCCCGCGCGTGCGGGGTCTGGGCCGCGACCCGCGCCCCGACGCCGTGGCCCGGCTCGCCGCCGGGCCCGTCGACGTCGACCGGCCGAGCCCGGCCTGGGCGCTCAGCGCGGACGGCGCGGCGCGGTTCGAGCGGCGCATCCTGGAGGCCGTCACGCCCAAGGAGGGCGAGCCGCTGGACGCGTGGGAGCTCACGGGCGCCCTGCGCTACCAGGGCTACCTCGTGTCGGCACACGCCGCGGAGTCCGCCGACGCCACCGACGCCCTGCTCGCCGACCTGCGGCTCGCCTCCCAGCTGGGGGCCGCCGTGTTCCGGGTCGCCCTCGCCGAGCCGGGCACCGAGGCCGAGGTGGCGATCGACGGGCGCAGGCTGCGCTTCCCCGCCCGCCGGGACAGGGACTTCGGCCCGGCCTTCTGGGAGACGGCCCTGTCCTTCGCCCTGGTCACCGGCAGCCCCGAGGACCTCGAGCCGCTCGTCCTGGCCGGCCCGGTGATCGCCGCCGAGGACCGCTCCCCGTTCGCCTCGTACCGCACCGCCCTGCACGACCACCTGCGCGGAGCCGACCCGCTCCCGGCCACCGAGCGGGCCCTGAAGGAGCTGGAACGAACCAGGGGCCAGGGCTTCCTCCCGCCCCCGGTCGTCCTCTTCTCCCAGCTGGTCCAGGGCGACGAGACCAGCTTCAACCTCGCCCTGCTGGACGCCCTGGAAGCCCACCGCGACCACCACTGCGTCGCCGACCGTGCCACCGACCCCGGTGCCGCGCTCAGCCTCGGCGTCCTCGGTCTCGCCTGCCACGCCCGCCGCAGCCGCGGCTGGGCCGTCCACGTCCGGTCGCCCTACCTCCCGTCGCGCCTGCTCCAGGCGGCCGGGCGTGCCCGAGGGGGTGCCGGGGAGCCGGTGGCCGCGCCCTGACCGGCCCGGGGGGGGCGGCCGGCGAGGTGACCGGGCGGGTGGCGTCCCGGACGGGGAGCACGCCGACGCGGGGGGTGCGGCGCCCGGTCAGGCGTCGAGCACCTGGCCGCCGCGTCTGACGACCGGTCCGTCCACCGACCACGGGAACTCGATCCAGTCGTCGGTCCGCTTCCACACGTACTCGCACTTCACCAGGGAGTGCGACTTCTCGTAGATGACGGCGGAGCGGACCTCGGCGACGTGGTCGAGGCAGAAGTCGTGCACGAGCCTGAGCGTCTTGCCCGTGTCGGCGACATCGTCGGCGATCAGGACCTTCTTGTCGGTGAAGTCGATCGCGGCGGGAACGGGCGCCAGCATGATGGGCATCTCCAGGGTGGTGCCCACGCCCGTGTAGAACTCGACGTTCACCAGGTGGATGTTCTTGCAGTCCAGCGCGTACGCCAGGCCGCCCGCTACGAACACCCCGCCGCGGGCGATGCTCAGGACGAGGTCGGGCTCGTAGCCGTCGTCGGCGATCGTCTGCGCGAGTTCGCGCATCGCCCGCCCGAAGGTCTGGTAATCCAAGGTCTCGCGCGCATCAGTCACGGCGATCAGTGTCCACGGCCGCCGGCCGGGCCGCGAGCACCGGCGCGCTGGGGGCCCCGCGCGGTTCGCGGGGGTCCGCGGGCGCCTCGGGGCGCTGTGCCCGTTTCGCGTACCGGGCAGCGGAGAGACGCCCGGGAGCGGTGAGAACCGGCCCGGCGCTACGAGGAGTGACGATGAAGGCCTTGACCTGGCACGGCAGGCGGGACGTACGAGTCGACACCGTCCCCGACCCGGTGCTCCAGGACCCCACCGACGTGGTCGTCAGGGTGACCAGCAGCGGACTGTGCGGGTCCGACCTCCACCTCTACGAGGTCCTCGGCCCCTTCCTCGACGAAGGGGACATCCTCGGGCACGAACCCATGGGCATCGTCGAGGAGGCCGGACCGGAGGTGACCGCCCTGCGCGCCGGGGACCGGGTGGTGATCCCCTTCAACGTCTCCTGCGGCACCTGCCACACCTGCCGGCAGGGCCTGCACTCGCAGTGCGAGACCACCCAGGTGCGGGAGTACGGCAGCGGTGCCTCGCTCTTCGGCTACACCAAGCTCTACGGGCAGGTCCCCGGCGGGCAGGCCGAGCTGCTGCGCGTCCCGTTCGGCGACAACCTGCCGGTCAAGGTGCCGCACGGCCCCGGGGACGACCGCTTCGTCTTCCTCTCCGACGTCCTGCCCACCGCCTGGCAGGCCGTCGAGTACGCCGCCGTACCCGAGGGCGGCAGCCTCGTCGTCCTGGGGCTGGGGCCGATCGGCGACATGAGCTGCCGGATCGCCCTGCACCGGGGCGTGGGACAGGTGATCGGCGTCGACCTGGTGCCCGAACGCCTCGAACGCGCGCGAGGCCGGGGCGTGCACGTCCTCGACCTGCGCGAGCACGGCAAGGACCTGCCCGACGCCGTCCGCGACCTCACCGAGGGACGCGGCCCCGACGCGGTCATCGACGCGGTCGGGATGGAGGCCCACGGCTCGCCCGGCGCCAAGCTCGCCGCCCGCGCCACCGACCTGCTCCCCAGCGCCATGGCCGCCAAGCTGATGGAACACGTCGGCGTCGACCGGCTCCACGCCCTGCACCTCGCCATCGACATCGTCCGGCGCGGCGGCACCATCTCCCTCTCGGGCGTCTACGGCGGCCGGACCGACCCGCTGCCCCTGCTCACGATGTTCGACAAGCAGATCCAGCTGCGCATGGGCCAGGCCAACGTCCACCGCTGGGTCGGCGACATCCTTCCGCTGCTCACCGACGACGATCCGCTGGGCGTCGACACCTTCGCCACCCACCACGTCCCGCTCACCGACGCCCCCGCGGCGTACGAGATGTTCCAGAAGAAGCAGGACGGCGCCGTCAAGGTGCTCTTCAAGCCCTGAGCAGCACCCCGCCCGTGCGTCCCCGCACGGCCCACCCCGGGAGGCCTCCGCCATGACCGCACCACGACACCGCTTCGCCGGCCGCACCGCCCTGGTCACCGGCTCCTCCCGGGGGCTCGGCCTGCTCGTGGCCCGGGAACTGGCCCGTCACGGCGCCCGCGTGATGCTCTGCGCCCGCGACCCCCACGCTCTGGAGCGCGCCGAGCGGCGGCTGCGGGACGAGGGCGCCGACGTCGCCTCCCTCAGCTGCGACATCACCCACCCCGAGGCCCCGCACCGGCTCCTCGACGCCGTGCACGAGCGGTTCGGCCCCCTCGACGTCCTCGTCAACAACGCCGGGATCATCCAGGTCGGCCCCCTGGAGGCGCTGCGCGAGGAGGACTTCCGCCAGGCCATGGACACCATGTACTTCGCGCCGCTGCGCCTGACCCTGGCCGCACTCCCCGACCTGCGGGCCGGCGGCGACGGCACGGTGGTGACGGTCTCCTCGGTCGGCGGCCGGATCCCCGCACCGCACCTGCTGCCCTACGTGGCCGCCAAGTTCGCCGCGGCGGGCTTCTCCCAGGGGCTGCGCGCGGAACTCGCCGGGACGGGCGTCAGCGTCACCACCGTCCTGCCGGGGCTGATGCGCACCGGGTCGCACACCGCCGCGCGGTTCCACGGCCGCCCCGGGGCCGAGTACGGGTGGTTCGCCGCCGCGGCCAGCGCGCCGCTGCTCTCGATGGACGCCGAGCGCGCCGCCCGTGCGATCGTCCGGGCCGCCGCTCGCCGCCGCCCCGAGCTGGTCCTCACCCCCGCGGCGAAGATCGGCGTCCGGGTACAGGGCCTGGCCCCCGCCACCACCGCCCGCCTGCTCGCGCTCGCCGCCCGCGCCCTGCCCGCCGCCGGCGACGCCCCGCGCCGCGGCGTCCTCGGCGCCGACGCGGCCCGCCAGAGCGCGCTGCCCTCCTGGGCCACCGCCCTCGGCGACCGGGCTGCGCACCGGTTCGCGCAGCCCCGCCCGCACACCGGGCCCTGAACGGAGGACCGGTCGCGCACCACCGGCGCGCGGGTGTGCGGTGGCTCCTGCGGCCGAGCGCCCGGTCGGCAGCCCAGCGCGCCGCCGACCTCTTCACCGCCCACGACGCCCACCCCTGGACCGACGCCGCCACCCGCGCCCTGCACCGGCTGGAGCCCGGCCTCCCGGACGACGACGCCCGCCACCGCCTCACCCGGGCCGAACAGCGCTGCGCCCGGCTCGCCGCCGACGGAGCGAGCAACCGCGACATCGCCGCAGCCCTCACCATCAGCGTGAAGACGGTCGAGGCGACGCTGACCCGGGTCTACCGGAAGCTCGGTCTGCACTCACGCGTCCAGCTCGCGCACGCCGTCGCTCTGGCGCGCGAGTGACGACGGGCGCGGTCCGCCGGCGGCTGGAGGGTTCAGTGGGTGAGGCGGAGCACGATGGTCGAGTCGACGGTGGTCTGGCCGGCCGGGGTGCCGCATCCGGCGCCGGTTCCGGTGCCCACCGCGTTGATGGTGTCGTCGGCGAAGCGCGCGCTGTCGGCCGTGACGGCGCCGGTGATGACCAGCGAGGCGGTGCCGTTCACCTTCACCACGTCGATCTTGTCGAACCTGAAGGTGGAATCGGTCTGGTCGGTCCAGTGGACGTTCGTGGTCGCGGTGTCCCCGTGTTCGTCGCCGGTGCACTCGGTGGCCGGCATGGTGACGATCCGTTCGAAGGTGCCGGTTGCCGAGGGCGTGCCCGCGGCGTCCACGCAGGAGAGCGTGCCGGTCAGGGTGAGCGTGTTGGGCACGGGCAGGTCGACGCCCCCCGGGGCGACGGCGGAGGCGAAGACGCCGTGGGAGTTCAGCACGCAGGTGGCGTCGGTCGTGGGCTCGGCCCGGTCGGCGCCGGCGGAGGCTCCGGTGAGCAGCGGGACCGCGACGGACAGGGCCAGCAGGAGGGTCGTGGCGCGGCGTCGGGAGCAGCGGTGGATGGTCATGCCGTTACACGTACCAGCCCGTGGTGGCGGTGGCGGTGACCTGCGCCCGTTCGTAGGCGTGCCGGAGCGAGGTACGTCGCGCGGCCCGCGGGCCCTCCGGTATCCGTCCCACGGGCCCCTTCGGCGTCCCATTCCGGCGTTCCAGGGCCGGCCCGTCCGCGCTGGTCGGGCCCCTGTTCGGCGTCCCACCTTCCCTGTCGTGCCGCGAGGTGTGGCGGCTGGGACGGATCACCGCGCAGGCTTCGGTCGTCCGATCGGCGACCGCACCCGACGAGAGCAGGCCCCCACCATGCGCAGCACGCCCCGCAGGATCGCCCGGCTCCTGGCCGTCTACGCCGGCGCGGCCTTCCAGGTCCTCGTCCTCGGCAGTCCGGACGACCCGGACGGCCCGGGTCTGTCGCGCAGGCCGCCGTCGTCCCGTGCCCGCGCCTGACGCCCCGTGACGCGGCCTTCCCGGACCCGGGGTCCGTGGGCCCGCGACGCACCACTTGGAGTCTCCATGGCCTTACGGATAGCCGTCACCGCCGAGCCGATACCGTCGCACGTGTCGGCGCTGGACTACGTCATCGGCCCGGCCCTCGAACAGGGCCACGAGGTCGCGCTGTACGCGCCGCCGATGTTCCGCCGCGAAGCCCGGCGGCGAGGGGTGGGGTTCCACCGGGCGGGAACGGACTGGACCTGCGATCCCGCCGTCCAGCGGGTGGCGAGCGGGATCTGGAGGGAGTCGGGCAACGCGCCCTTCAACCGCCACGTCTTCGGCCGGCTGTGGCCGGAGCGGGCCGAGGCGAAGGCCCGTGACCTGATCGCCGTGTGGAAGCGGGCGCGGCCCGACCTGGTGATCGCCGAGTGCAGCGATCTCGGCGCGCACCTCGCGGCGGCGGTCCTGCGGCTTCCCGTGTGGGCGGCGGACAACGGTCTGGGCCCGGTGCTCCTGGACTTCTGGGACACCGACATCGCGCCCGCGCTGACCTCCCTCCACAAGCGGTACGGGCAGGACACCCCCGTCCTGCCGCCGATGGTCACCCCCGCGCCGGTCCACTGGTTCTACGGGACGCCCCCGGCGTCGGCCCGCGCGGTCCGGCGCACCGTGGCGGCGTTCCGGACCGCCGCCGGCCCCGGGTGGCCGGACGGCCTCCCCGCCTCCCGCCCACTCGTCTACGTGAGCCTGGGCACCCTGACCACCGCGATGCCGGGCCTGCGCGGCGTCGTGGGAGACGTGTACCGGGAGGTCATGGCCGCCCTCTCGGCGATCGGCTGCGACGCGATCGTGTCCGCCGGAGACCTCGCGCGGGACCTGCCGAGCACGGACCCCCGCGTCACGGTCGTCGAGCACGTCCCGCAGCCCGCGCTGCTGCGCCACGTGGACCTGTTCGTCAGCCACGGCGGGCGGGCCTCCCTGCTCGACGCGGTCCAGGGCGCAACGCCCGTCCTGGGCCTGGGCGTTCTCGCCGACCAGCCCGGCAACACGGCCGCCTTCGCCCGGCACGGCCTCGGCCGCGCGCTGGAACCCACCGCGACCCGCACGGAGATCACCGACGCCGTCACGGCCCTCCTCGGCGACCCCCGCTACACCGCCGCCATGGCCGCCGCCGACACCGAACTGTCCCGGCTGCCGCCGCTGGACCTCGCGGAGCTGCGGGCCTGCGCGTGAGCCGGAGTTCGGGCCTGCGCGTGGGCCGGGGGGCGGGCCGGTGCGTGATGCGGGAGGCGCCGGGAGGCCTCGCCGCCGGTGCCGGACGGCTGTCAACCGTGCCGCGCCCGGTCGAATGTCACGGTCCCGTCCCTGTCATGTCCTGGTGATTGTGACGCCGACGGTGCCACCAACTGCCCTCTCCCCGAAGTCCTTTGATCTGTCGAGCACGCCAGTGCACACCGCTTTCGAGGAGTCACCATGTCCGTCCGCAACCGTCGTCCGCTGTTCGCCTCCGCCGCCCTGGTCGTCGGGGCGGGCCTGGCGCTGACCGCGTGCGGGCCTGAGAACTCCGACACGGCCGGTGCTCCTCCGGCTCCGGCGGTCACCTCGGCGTCCGCCGCGCCGTCCGCGGCGGCCTCCGGTCCGGCTTCCGGTGGGCCGGCGGCGAGCACGCCGACCGCGGGCGGCGGCGCCTCGCAGACCGCCACGCGCCCGGCGAAGACGCCGCCCGCCGCGAGCCCGTCGGGCGCCACCCGGCCCGGCGGCGGGGAGGCCGGCACCGACGCCCGTCCGTGCGACATCGGGAACCTCACGGTCCAGGCCACGGCCCGCGCCGGGACCGCGAGCCAGTGGGTGATCGAGGTCCGCAACACCGGCACGGGCGTCTGCAGCCTGAGCGCCACCCCGGGCGTCGACCTGGGCAACTCCACGGCCCGCGACCGGAGCGACAACGTCAAGCCGATCCTCGCCGCCGGCACGCTGCGCTTCCCCGTGGCGGCGGGCCACAGCGCCTACGTGGCGATCGACCTCGACCCGAGCGGCGCCACCGCCGGCACCACCCCCGGCATCGACGAGATCAACGTCCTGGTCGACGACGACGGCACCAACATGCCCCTGGCCAACACCCGCAACTTCCCGCTGCCCAAGGGCACCCACGTCCTCAACCCGCAGATGGGCGTCTACCGTTCCACCGTCGCCGAAGCGGTCGCCTCCATGAGCAGCGCGGGCAAGTAGGCCCCGGCCGCTGCGCGTCGGGTGCCGTCCCGCCGTCCCCGGCGCGAGCGGGGAGGGCGGCGGCCTCACCCGTCAGCCGGCGGGCGTGGCCGCCCGGGCCAGGGTGGTGTCCAGCCAGTCGAAGACCGTCTGGTGGAAGCGGGACATGGCGCCCATGTGGCAGTGCTCGCCCGCGCCTTCGGCATCGGTCAGGGTGAGGAGGGTGTGGGGGCAGGTCAGCGCGGCCTGGACCTGCTGGGGCTGGCCGCGGAAGAACTGGTCGTTCTCGGCGTCCAGGACGAGGGTGGGGCAGTCGATGAGGTGGGCGACGCCGTCGAGGGTGTAGTCGGCGGCGCGGCGCAGGTAGTCCGCCACCGAGGCGGCGCCGAACGTCCACACCCCGTTGCGCAGGGCCCAGCGCAGTTGGGTGCTCGCCTGCATGAGCAGGCGCATGACGGGCTCGACGAGGTCGTCCCGGCCGGCCTGGACCCACTCGCGCAGGAACGGCGGCATGAACCGGTCCTGGGCCTGGCCGAAGCTGTACAGGCCGTCGTCCAGCACCAGGGCGGCCAGGCGGTGTTCGTGGGCGACGGCGCGGGCGGCCAGGTAGCCGCCGAGGCTGTAGCCGAACAGGACCAGCTGGTCGGCGGCGATCTCGGGGCGGGTGAGCGCGTGGTCGACCACCGGGGTCACCACGGCCTCCCAGTCCGGACGGAAGACTATTTGCTGCTCGCGCAGCGCCGCGCCCTGGCCCGGGCCGTCGTAGGCGAGGACGTTGTAGCCGCGGCGCAGCGCGGCCGCGGCGACGGCGAAGTACGCCTCCTCCAGCGTGGAGTCGAAGCCGCTGGTGAACAGGACGGTGGGGCGCGGGGCGCCGGAGTCGTCGACGAGGAACAGGTAGCCGGGCAGGCTCGTGTCCTCGTAGGGGATGCGCACGGCCTCGACCGGGGTGTCCATCAGGGCCGCCGCGGTGGCGAAGGTCTCCCGGGAGAGTGTGGAGAGGCTCTTGGCCTCGGGGTCGTTCGCGGGGTCGTCGCGGCGGTAGAACTCGGCGGTGCGGTAGTAGTTGGATGCGCGCAGCAGGGCTTCGCGGGCGCTGACCCGGTGCCCGGCCGCCAGGGCGCGGCTGCCGATGCCGTGGACGCGCTCGGCGGTGGCTTTCCACTCGCGCAGCCAGGCCTCCTCGTCGCCCTCGCCGATGCTGCGGGCGGTGGCGATGACCTCGCCCAGGTCGGCGCCGCCGTAGTTGGCGAATCCGGCGGCCCGGAGGGTTTCGAAGGAGAACGACTCGTCCTCGAAGAGGAATCGCATGGGTACTCCCCATATTGTCGAGACGGAACCGTTCCGTCTCATCTAGATACTAGCCGCGCCTAGTCGAGACGCAAGCGTTCCGTCTGGTGTAGTTTCGGGGAATGTCCAGCACACCCGCGCCCCCGCCCGCGACCCCCGGCCCCTCCGAGCAGCCCGCGCGCCGGACGCCCGGCGGGCCGGTGCTCCAGGACTCCGTGACCGAGGCGATCTCGGCCGCCTTCTTCGAGGAACTCGCCGCGGTCGGCTACGCCCGGCTCTCCCTGGAGACGGTCGCCAAGCGGGCCGGGGCCGGCAAGGCCGCCATCTACCGCCGCTGGCCGTCCAAGCTCGACATGACCCTCGACCTGGTCCGCGCCGTGGCCGTGGACGCCTCCGAGATCAAGGACACCGGCACCCTGCGCGGCGACGTCCTCGCCTTCCTCACCGAGATCGACGGGGCACTGCGCCACCCGCTCCCGTCGAAGATCATCCCCGACCTGATCGCCGAAAGCGGCCGCAACCCCGAGCTTGCGCAGGTGCTGATGACCGCCGTCCGCGACACCCGCCGCCCCAAGGCCGCCCGCCTGCTGGAGCGAGCGGTCGAGCGCGGCGAACTCCCCGCCGACGTGGACCGCGAGTTCGCCCTCGACTTCCTCGCCGGCCCCCTGTACTGGCGCCTCGCGGTCGTCCGCACACCGACCGGCCCCGACTACCTCGACCGGCTCACCGACAAGCTCCTCGCCGCGTTCGCCGCCTGACGGCGAGGCTGCGCCGTGCCTCGACGCGCCGCGGCGAGCCGCCGACGGGGGACGCCCTGCCCGCAGGTGCCGGCGAGCGCGCCCGCGGACGCGCGGAACGGTGGCCCTGCGGGAGCTGACCAGCGGCTACCGGTGCGTGCCCCGCCGTGAGGAGCACGGCGGGGCGGGGCCCCGCTACGGGGCGGCCGGCTTCGGGGGCTCCAACTCGGTGTGGTGGACGGTGAAGCCGCCGCGTATGACCGGAGCGAACGGGGCCGGAGCCATGCAGGTGCCCACCACCGGCTGGTAGGGCTTCCCGTCCTCCCCCACGTCCAGGTTGGCCACGCCCCAGGAGAACCCGAGGCGACCGCCCTCACGGGCGCTGCCCTGGTGGATGCTCAGACCGATCCGCTCCTTGGCGTTGCCGGTGTCCGAGGGGGAGATCACGGCGGTCAGCGTGGCGACCGGGCCTCCGGTGCTCAGGCAGTCCACCTCGGCCTCCGCGCTGTGGACCTCCCCGGTGGCGGCCACGCGGTGGGAGTAGCGGACCGTGCCCCGGGCGTCGGTGGGCAGTCCGCCGGCCGCGTCGGTGCCCGGGAGAGGGTGGGTGTACGGCGCCGCCTGGGCATCGACGGTGAACCAGATCTCGTCGTCCGGGGAGAAGGCGTACGAGATCCGGGCGCTGCCGCTGACGCTCGCCGGACGCGCGGGTCGTCCCTCCCGCTGGTCGGACACGACGGCGTCGGCGGACGCGGTGCTGGTGCCGGTGGCGGTGCCGGTGGCGGAGGCCGGGGCGACGCCCGTGAGCGCCGCCAGGACCAGCCCGCCGGCGACGGCGGCCCTGGCGGCACGGGCGGTGGCACGGTTGCGGGTACGAGTGCGGACCATGGTGGCTTTCCCTCCCTCCGACGGCCCCGGTGGCCGCCGTCCTGATGTCCCCGATCCTGCGCGTCGCGCCCCCTCCCTCACATGTGCCGATCGGCAGGGATTCGCGCTCGTACCGGACCCCTCCCCCTGCCGATCGGCACCCCCGCCAGCGGGCAACGAGGGTGGCGATGGTGGCGAGGGCGAGGGTGGCCCCCGGTAGGCCTCAGCCGAAGTTCTGGATCACCACACTGCACGCCAGGCCGCACATCACGCTCACGGCGGAGGCGACGAAGCGCCACGGAACCCAGCGCGGTCGGGGCGGCAGCGCCCAGGCGACCGCGATGAGCACCACCTGTACGCCCATCAGGCCGTAGGCGGCGTCGTACCGCAGGCCCCAGTCCCGCCCACAGGCACCCCGCGGCGTGCACTGGTCGACCGCGACCGCGCGCACCAGTGCGGAGCACCAGTAGAGGAGCTGGCAGAGCGGGAGCAGAACCGTCGCGACGAGTGGGAACCTCCACGCGTCGCGGTCGGGCGGTGACGACGCGGAGCCGGCCGGGATGCTGTCCATGGACCGATTCCACCGTGGGCGGACCGGAGCACACATGAGCGCGACTACTCAGTCAGGACGCATCAGGTACCCGGATCGCCTCCGGCCGCCGAGGAGGACCCGGCCGTCGCCGGGTCGTGGTTGCGGAGCACAATCGGCTGCACTGCCGTCGGGAGGAGGACGTCCGCGAGCACGAGTTCGTGCTCGCGGACGAGGAGGACCTCGTCGGGTCGAACGCCGAGCTGGTGCATCTGCCCGAGGGGGTCGGTCGCGAGCCGGGGCGGGACCTGTCGACCCATCACCTGGTCGGGTTCGCCGACCGGCAGCGGCGGCTGCGGCTGCGGCTGTGGCCCGGAGTGCACCGGTGGCTGCTGCGGCTTCCTGACGCTGGCCGTGCGGCGGTTCGGGGAGATCGCGCGGTGGTCGGACTGGGAGATGCCGCAGGAGTCTCCGCTCGCCCCCGACCCCCACCCTCTGCCGGGGTTCCACTTCGACGCGAGTCAGTACGACGCCGAACTGGCTCGGGCTGAGGCGGCGGGCTGAGGCGGCGGTCGGTGCCGGCGGTCGGCGGTGGCCGGGCGGGGCGGTCGGTGGGTTCGGGAGCCGGCCGTCGGCGTGGCGATGAGTTTTCCGGTCCCGGCGGGTCTACATCTCGACCGGGACGACCAAACTCATCGGGAGTGCAGACATGGGCCTCATCCACATCGAGCTGTTCGCGACCCTCGACCTCGTCGGGCAGGCGCCCGGCGGCCCCGACGAGGACCCGGAAGGGTTCCCGTTCGGCGGCTGGCAGGCGCCCCTGATCGACGAGGCCACCGGGGCGCAGATCCTCGCCGCGTACGAGGGCACGGACGCGCTGCTGCTCGGCCGGCGGACGTACGACATCTTCGCCGCGTACTGGCCGCACCAGAAGGAGGGCGAGATCGCCGAACTCTTCAACCGCGTCCCGAAGTACGTGGCCTCCCGCGGCACGCCCGACCTCCCGTGGGCCGGATCCACGCTGCTCGGCCCGGACCTGGCCGACGCGGTGCGCGGGATCCGCGACCGGCACCGGAACATCAAGGTCGTCGGGAGCCTGGACCTGGTGCAGACCCTCCTGCGGGAGAAGCTCTTCGACCGTCTCGACCTGTGGGTGCACCCGATCGTGCTCGGCGTCGGGAAGAAGGTGTTCGACGGCGGCGCGGTGCCCACGAACCTCACGCTCCTCCAACCGCCGGTGGCCGGCCCGCAGGGCACCGTGCTCCTGCGCTACGGGCTCGCCGACGGCACGCCCCGGACGGGCGACATGAGCGCCCCCGACCGCGGTCTCGGGCACGACGACGCCCGGTGACGCGGTGACGACCGTCGACGCCGGCGGGATCGCGCTGGGCGTGGAGTCGTTCGGTGACCTCGGCGCACCGCTGGTCCTGCTCGCGGGCGGGCCGACGATGCTCTCCTGGCCCGACGCGCTCTGCGAGCGCCTCGCCGCCGGCGGGCGCCGGGCGGTGCGCTACGACCTGCGCGACAGCGGGGAGTCGACGACGGTGGATCCGGGAGCCCCCGGCTACACCCTGCGCGACCTCGCCACCGACGCGGCGGCCCTCGCCAAGGCGCTCGGCGGCGGGCCCGCGCACCTCGCGGGGATCGGCGTCGGCGGGATGGTCGCCCAGGTGGCCGTGCTCGACCGTCCGGGCGCGTTCTCGGCGCTCACCCTGGTCGGCACCCGCGCGGTCGCCCCCGGCCCGCCCGACGACGACCTCCCCGACCACGACCGGGCGACGATGAGCCGGCTGTTCGCCCGTCGGATGCCCGACTGGAGCGACCGCGAGGCGGTCGCGGAGTTCGCCGCCGCCGGCGCGGAGATCCGCGGCGACGACCCCGCCGCCGCCCGCGCGACCGCCGCCCGCGTCTGGGACCGCACCCCCGGCACCGCACCTCCGGTCCAGACGGCCAACCAGCTGGGCACGGTGTTCTCCGGGCTCGACTGCGCACCGCGCTGGCGCGAACGCCTGCCCGGGATCGCGGTGCCCACGCTCGTCGTCCACGGCCGCCGCGACCCGTTCTTCCCGATCGGCAACGGCGAGTCGCTCGCGCGCGAGATCCCCGGGGCACGGCTGCTCGTCCTCGCCGAGGCCGCCACGGCGATCCCCCACGCGGCGGTCGGCGAGGTCGCCGAGGCGATGCTCACGCTCGGCCAGCCCCCGCCGCTCCGCCCGGGCAGCGGGGGGCGGGGCGGCGGACCAGCGGACGGCGGTGGCGGGAGGTTCGGCGGCGGGCGGCGGGCCGGACCGTTCGCGTCCGCCTGATTCGGCCGAACCTGCCCCGGGCGGGGGGCGGTTCTGGCATGCTCACCCGAATGCGGCAGGCTCCCCGTGACGGGAGCCTCACACAGAGTCGACATCGGGTCGGGGTGGGCAGTGCAGTACACGATCAGCGCCACGGCGTTCCTCGCGATCGTCATCGTCGTCCGGCTCCGCCGCCGTACCGAGGCCCGCAGCCGTGGCGACGAGGCGTTCACCGTCTTCACCGCCGTCACCTTCGGGGTCCTGATCGCCGCCACCTCCTGGGGCCACGCCGTCCTGCAGCTCGTCGGCGTGGCCGTCGAGGCCACCCGCTGACGCCCGGCCGGCTCCGCCCGTGCCTCGTCCGCGGCGGCAGCCCTCGAAGGAAGGACACCGACGTGCAGAGGTCGGGAGCGGCGGATGGCTAGGCGCCGGCCTCCGGCGCGGCGTGCGTCTCCGGCGCGGCGCCCACGTCCGCGCCCACGTCCGCGCCCGCGTTCGCGTCGTGCCGGGCGGCGGGACGACGCCAGCTGGTTCGGCTACGCCCTGGTCGCGTTCCTGGTGCTCAGCACGGTGGCCGCCGCGCTGCGGTGGCTGGCCGCCAACTGGTGGGTCCTCGTCGTCGGCGCCCTGGCCGCCGGTGGCGCCGCCGCGGCCGTCGTACGGGCCCGCGTCCTCGCGGCGCGCGAGCACCGGCTGCGCGCCGCCCGGTTGCACCTGGCCCTGAGCGGTCCCGGCGGGATCGACCACATGAAGCCGGACGCGTTCGAGTTCGCGGTGCGTGACCTGTTCGAGCGCGACGGCTGCCGCGCCCGCAAGGTCGGGAGGGCGAACGACCAGGGCGTGGACGTCCTCGCCGAGGACCCGACGGGCCGGCGCTGGGCCGTGCAGTGCAAGCACAAGCAGGACCCGCTGGGCGGCAGGCCGGTGGGGGTGGGAGTGCTGTACGCGCTCGCCGGCACCTACCAGCGCTCCCACCACGCCCACGTCGCCGTGGTCGTCACCAACGGCCGTTTCTCCCGCGACGCCCACCGCTGGGGCGCCGAGCACGGGGTCCACCTCGTCGACCGCACCGCCCTCGCCCGCTGGGCCGCCGGCAGCCAGCCCCTGTGGAACGTCCTGCCCCGCGTCCCCGCGCCCCGCGACGGCCGGCGGAACTGACCGCGGCCGCCGTCGGGCGCTTCGGTCCTCGCCCGTCGGCTACCGCCCGGTGAGGGCTCCGTCGCCGCCTGCGCCCCCGTCGTCGCCGGTTCGGAGGGCGGTGCCGAGCGGCCAGGCCTCGATGTCGCGGTAGCGGATCGGCCCGGGGCCGCGGCCGATGTTGCTGCCGACGAGGTGGAGCCGTTCGGTCCGCCACGGCCGGCCCACGAACCCGGTGAGCCCCGCCGCGGCCAGCGGCACGCTGACGGGGTCGTCGCGGCGGGAGCGTGCCAGCGTCAGGTGGGGGCGCAGCGGCCGGTCCCTGAACTCGATCCCGCAGGAGCGGACCAGGTCGCGGACGTCGTCGGCGAGCAGGTGCAGTCCCTCCAGGTCCCCGTCGATCCCGCTCCACAGCAGTCGCTGGTCGAAGTGGCCGCCGCCGCGCAGGCCCAGGCGCAGGGCGGGGTGCGACGCGGCCCGGCCGGCCAGGGCCGACCGCAGCGGCGGCACCGCCGTGGACGGCAGTTCGCCGAGGAAGGCCAGGGTGATGTGCCAGTCCTCGATGCGGTTCCAGCGCAGCCGCGGGTACCTGGCGTAGGTGGGCTGCAGGGCCCGGGCCAGCTCGTCCTTGGCGTCGTCGGGCGGAGCCAGGGCGACGAAGACGCGCAGGGTCGAGGGTTCGGGGTGATCGTCCACGAGGGGGGAGGGTAGCTGAGGGCGGCCGCCCGCGCTCAGCCGGTACCGGCGGCGATCAGCGCAGGACGGCGGCGTTCAGCGCAGGACGGCGAGTTCGGCCACCACGGCGCGGTGGTCGCTGCGCGGCAGGGCGTGCTCGGAGACGTCGACGGCGGTCAGCGCGGGCCCGTGCAGGACGTGGTCGATCTGGATCACGGCCGGGACGGGGTAGTCGGGGTGGTCCTGGGGCCAGGTCGGCAGGAGGCCGGCGCCGAGTTCCTCGTGGGTGTCGGTCAGGCCGGTGTCGATCAGGTCGCGCATCGGCTTGTGGTCGAGGGTGGCGTTGAAGTCGCCGAGCAGGACGGCGTTGCGGTTGCGCCCGGGCGCGGCGGCGCGCAGGTCGTGCAGTCCCTCGGCCCAGCGGCGGGCGTCGCCGACCGGGTAGTAGGTGTGCACGGCGACCAGTTGCACCGGGCGGCCGCCGACGTCGACGGTCAGGTTGGTGGTCGGCCAGGCCGGGTCGGCGGCGGAGCCGACGGGCAGCCGGGTGTAGAGCGCGGTGTCGGTGCCGGCCGGCCGCTCGCGGTGCGGCAGCAGGGCGCGGATGCCGGCCGCGTCCAGCGCGTCGGCGGCGGAGTCGCTCTGCTCCTCGACCGCGAGCACGTCGATCCGCTGGTCGCGGACCAGGTCGACCAGGGACTTCGGCGAGACCTGCCCCATGAAGTTGTTGCTGGTCGCCACCCGCAGCCGGGGCGCGTCGGCCGGGGCGTCGGCCCCGTCCGGGACGAACCGGGGTACCAGCCACCACAGTTGCAGCACCACCAGGACGGCCGCGGCCCCGGTCAGCCACCGGGCGCGCAGCACCGCCACCGCCACCAGCAGCAACACGCTGAGCAGGGCCGCGTACGGCAGCCCGGCCATCGGCAGCGCCCACACCGTGCCGTCGTCCCACCCGAGCAGTCGCACCGCCGCGAGCACGGCCGGGCCCAGCAGCAGCACCCCGCACCCGATCAGTGCGGCCGGGCGCCGACGGCCCCTGCGGGCGGGCGACGTGCGCTGCGACGTACCGTCCGTCACGGTGCTCCTTCCAGGGGCGGCCGACGGCGGTGATCATCGGCCGCCGTCGTGAAGGACGGACGCGCGCGCCCCCGGCCCGGTTCCGCGCGCCCCCGGCCGAGGAGGGCCAGGGCCGGGGGGCCGGGCGCGGGGGTGGGGGCCGGGGGCCTCAGCCCTCCCGCAGGTCGCGGGCCAGGCGGCTGACGGCCTGGGGCAGGGCGAGGCCGTCGCCGCGGAAGTCCGGGATGTGGTACTCGCGGATGGCGCGGGCCACGTCGTAGCCGGCGTCGGCGTCGAACAGTTCCCAGCGCAGCACCCGCTCGTGGGCGACGATGCGGATCGGGAAGAGCTTGCGGGTGCCGCTCTCCCGTTCGGCCCGTACGGCCCGGCCGATCTCGGTGGCCACCCAGTTGCTGGCCATGCTGGCCTCGGACAGCACCAGGACCATCCGTCCGCGCCGCTGGATCTCCTCGGTGACCTGCTCCAGGATCGTCCGGCCGCCGCGGATGTCGTGCGGGGCGAACCAGGTGTCCACGCCGTTGGCCTCCAGCTGCTCGCGCAGTTCGGCGGCGAAGGACTCGTCGGCCGAGCTGTAGCTGATGAAGACGCTGGGGCGGGCGGGCTCGCGGGCGCCGCGGGCGGTGTCGCGGTAGGCGCGCACGGAGTTCGGGTCGGCCCCGGCGCGGACCAGGAACCGTTCCAGGCCGGCGAGGTCGCGGGTCAGCTCCCGGACGGCCCGGTCGTCCCCGAGCCGGTCGCGGGCGACGTCCAGGGCCCGGCTGTTGAGGATGAAGGAGGAGGCGATGGTGCGCTCGTCGATCCGGCAGAGCCCGTTGACGACCACCGGGTCCAGGGTGGTGGCGACGAGCTCGGTGGCTGCGAAGACGTTGAACCCGAAGTGGGCGCCGTCGAAGCGGGCGCCGCGGAGGACGACCTCGTCGAAGACGGCCTGGACGAGGAAGGCCTCGCGGTAGTCGCCGCCGAACGTCCCGCCGCGGAAGGTGGCCTTGAAGAAGTCGGCGCCGCGGAAGGCCGCCTGTTCGACGTCGCAGTGCAGGAACCGGGCCTGGATGAAGCCGGCCCGGATGGCGTTGACGCGGCGCAGCCGGCAGCCCCGGAACTCGCAGCGGCCGAAGGTGCCCATGGCGAGGACGCAGTCGTCGAACTCGCAGTCGGTGAAGACGGCGTCGCTGAGGTTCTGCCGGCCGAGCCGCAGGCCGGTGAAGGTCCGGCCGTCGAACTCGCGGGTTCCGGCGGCGTATTCGGCGAGCAGGGCCCGGGTGGCCTGCTCGCCGTCGCGGTCGGTGTCACGGTCGGTGTCGGTCATGGGCGACCCCCCGAGGTTCCTGCGGATGCGGGACGGACACCGTGAACATAGCACCGGGGCACGGCGGTTCGGCCCGGTCCGGGGCGGTCGGTCCGGGGCGGCCGGGGGCCGGAAGGAACAGGAGAGAAGGTGGAGACAGGAATCGAACCCGTCTGAACGGCTCTGCAAGCCGCCGCCTCGCCACTCGGCCACTCCACCTCGGCAGCGGTGGAAGCATTACACACCCATGAACCCGGGCTCTTCGGAAACGATCGTTTTTCACTCCGGAAGGCCCTTAGTGCGTTAAGTGCTATTTCTCTCGACATGGCTCCGAAAGGGCTCGGAGGCCGATCCGGGGAAAGGGAGGTTGCGCTAGCCTGTGCCGATATCTCCGACCCGATGGGATTTCATCGATGACCGTCGAGGAAGCACGGTTCACCCGTACCGCGGGGCCGCGCCGCGAAACCGCCGCGAACCGGTGCCAGTACAAGAGCCTGCCCCTGCGCGACCTTCCCCCGCTCGGTGTCCTGCGCCGCGCCCGGATCGCCCGCGAAGGCCTGCGGGAGCGCCGCGCCGACGTCCCGGCGCCCGGCCGGCCCTCCCGCTTCGCCGAGGGGGACTGGGTCCGGGTGAAGGACGAGGCCGCGGTGCGCGGCACCCTCGACGCCGCGGACCGCCACCGCGGCCTGTGGTTCACCCGCAGCCAGTGGTCGTTCTGCGGCGGCGTCTACCAGGTCGACCGCGTCGTGCGCCGGATGATCGACGACCACTACCGCGTACGGCGCCTGTCGGGCACCGTCGCCCTGGCCGGCGCCACCTGCCACGGCGCCGACGGGACCCAGGGCTGCGGGATGGACTGCGCGCTGCTGTTCCGCGACGAATGGCTGGAGCCCTCCCCCGCGCCGGTGCCCGCCGCCCGGCCCGTCACCCGGTGGGCGACGGTGCGCGGCCTCGCGGAGATCCACGCGACCCTCGGCCCGGACGGGCGCCTGCACGGCGTGCCCTTCCAGCCGGGGATGGAGCGCCACGCCGGCACCCGGCACGGCGTCACCGAACTGCGCCACCGGTCCCTCGCCTGGTGGCAGCACCCCACCGGGGGGCGCTGGTTCATCCTCCACGGCCTGCGCTGCGGCGGCGAACCGCTCGCCACCGGCTGCGACCGCCGCTGCGCCCTGCTGTGGCACGAGTCCTGGCTGCGCCTGGAACCCGCCGTGGAACCTGCCGTGGAACCCGCCACCGCCCTCCGCTGAGCGGCCGCCGACGACATCGGCGGCGTCGGCGGCGTCAGCGCCGCCAGCGGTCGCGCACCAGCTTCGCGGTCAGGTGCAGCGGCCCGTCCCGGTCGCCGACGTAGCAGCGGGGAAGCGCGTAGACCCCGCCGTGGGCGCCGGGGCTGACCGCGCACCCGTACGCGTAGCCGGCGTGCGCCACCGCCTCGACCGCGGCGTCGTCGAGCGAGCCGTACGGGTAGCAGAACCCCCCGACCGCCCGGCCGGTGAGGTCCTCCAGCAGGTGGCGGCTGTCGGCGACCTGGGCCGCGAGGTCCCGCGCGCCCAGGCCTGCCAGCCGCCGGTGCGTCAGCCCGTGCGAGCCGATCTCCACCCCGGCGGCAGCGGCTTCCCGGACCTGGCGCGCCGTCATCAGCGGCTTGCGCGGGCCCTGGCGGTCCCAGTCGTTGTATCCGCCCAGCCGGTCGGCCACCACGTAGACCGTCGCGGTGAAGCCGTACTCCGCGAGTGCGGGCATGGCCTCCTCCACGAAGTCGCGGTACCCGTCGTCGAAGCTGAGCCCCACCAGGCCCGCCGCGGCGCCCTCCCGGTGGGAGCGCATCAGGGCGCCCACCGACACCCCGCGCAGCCCGCGGGTGGCCAGCCAGCGCAATTGGCGGCGGAACCGCGCGGGATCGACGGTGATCAGATAGGGATCCTCGGTCGTCGACGCCACCGAGTGGTACATGAGCGTCCACGGGAAACAACCCGCACCTGTGCCGGGTTCCTTTTCCGGACTACGGCGTGGCCGAATGATTCGCATGTTCCGCTCCAGCTGTCCGGTGGCACCGCCTGCGCAGGTGGACCTCGAGGAAATTGCATTCTGGCAGCGCCGGACCCGGCTTCCGTCCGCGCCGGGCGATGCCGCGCCATTTCACCCGGATGCCGGAGCGGGAGCCGCCCGCGGTGCCCCGGCGGGGTGCGGTGGGCGTGAACCGTTGGGATGGCTTTTCCCGCGATTTCCCGGTGCCCGGCTCAAGGCGCGCCACCCGGCGGTCCGAGGAAGACGGACATGGGTGGCGAGGAGCGTGCCGGACGCCCCGGCGAGGCGACGGAATCCGTGGCGGACGACGGTGCGGGCCCGGATGCGGGCACCGGCCGCGGCCGGCGGGTGACGGTGTTCCTGGGGACGGTCCTGCACTTCTCGGACGATCCGTGGATGCCGGACGGCGAGGGCCGGGACGACCCCCGGGCGTACCACCTGTTCGATCCGGGGGCGTTGGTGGTGCGCGACGGCCTGGTGGTCTGGGCCGGGCACCACCGCGAGTGCCCGCGGGAGTTCGTCCACCACGGGCGGGTGGTCGACCACCGCGGCCACCTGCTCGTACCGGGCTTCGTCGACCCGCACATCCACTCCGGGCAGGTGGACTCCGTCGCCAGCCCGGGCGGACAACTCCTGCCGTGGCTACGGGACTTCATGTACCCGTCGGAGATGCGGTTCGCCGACCGGGAGTACGCCGGGGCCGCCACCTCGTTCTTCTTCGACCGGCTCCTGGAGTCCGGCACCACCACCGCGTGCGTCTACACCACCACCCACCCGCACGCCACCGACGCCTTCTTCGCCGAGGCGCACCTGCGCAAGCTGCGCATGGTCTCCGGCAAGCTGCTGATGGACGACGACAACGGCGGCACGGTGCCCGAGGAGTACCTCGACGGGTCCGTCGAACAAGCCGAGGAGGAGTGCCGCAGGCTCATCGACCGGTGGCACCACACCGGGCGGCTGCGCTACGCCGTCTCCCCGCGGTTCGCCCTGACCTCCACCCTGGAGGCGCTCCGGATGGCCGGCCGCCTCTACCAGGAGTCCCGGCACACCGACCGACCGCTGTGGGTGCAGTCCCACCTCGCCGAGAACCGCGACGAGGTGCGGGCGGTGCTGGAGAAGTTCCGCGACTCCCTGGACCCGCGCTCCTACCTCGACGTGTACGACAGGTGCGGGCTGGTGGGGCCCCGCAGCATGTGGGGCCACTCCGTGTGGATCGACGACGAGGACCGCGCCCTGCTCGCCGACGCCGGAGCCGGCGCCGCGTTCAACCCCACCTCGAACCTCTTCCTCGGCAGCGGTCTGTTCGACCTGGACGGCGCCGCCCGCGCCGGGGTCCGGGTCGCGCTCGGCACCGATGTGGGCGGGGGCACCAGTTACTCGATGCTCCGGACCATGAACGAGGCCTACAAGGTCGTCGCCCTGGCCAACACCTACCCCCGCCCCGTCCCGGAGCAGGACCGCAAGACCCTCACCGCCCTGCGCGGCTTCTACCTGGCCACGCTCGGCGGCGCCCGCGCGCTCCGCCTCGACCAGCACATCGGCAGCTTCCAGCCCGGCCGCGAGGCCGACTTCGTCGTCCTCGACTGGGCCGCCACCCCGCTCCTCAGGCGCCGCACCGAGGTGGCCCGGGACTTCCGCGAACGCCTCTTCGCCCTGGCCACCCTCGGGGACGACCGCGCCGTCCGGCAGACCTACGTCCTCGGCGAGCCGGCGCTGCGGCCGCACCGGTGGGGGTGCCGGGGAGCGTCGTGAAGCGGGCCGGGCGGCGGGGAGCGGCCCAGGCGACGTGGGCCGGGCGAGCCGGGTGGGCCGAGGGCCGGGCGGGAGCGGATTCCCGTGAGGGGAAGACGATCCCGCCCCGCCCCGGGTGGTCAGGCGTCCGGCTGGGTGACCGTCAGGCCCCAGTGCACGTCGGCAGCCGACGCGGCCACCCCGACGTGGAAGGACCGGCCCTGTTCGGCCGTCACCACCGCCGAGCCCGTGCCGACGGCCTCGGCCGGGCAGGGCACGGTGAACTCCACCGGGGTGGTGTCGCCGTAGGACGGCGTGAAGGTGACCCGCACCTCGCCCGCGCCACCGCTGCCGCCCTGGCAGCCCACCGTGACGGTGACGGGCGGACCGGCCGCGTAGGCGCCGCCGGTGACCGCGCCGCCGTCACCGATCCAGTCCGGGATCCAGATCAACCCCTCGGCCCCCGGGTACGGCAGGATCTCGCCCGTCCCCGGCGTCCCCTGCCCGAGCGCCCCGCTCTCCCCGGCGACCGCCGGGACCGCCGTCGTCACCGCGATCGCCGCCACCGCCGCGGCCGCGGCCGCGGCCGAACCCGCACGCTTCATCCCTCTCCCCCTTCGCAGTGCCGGGCCCAGGAGTCCCGGCGAACCCCCACAGTCTCATCCGGCACCGACAGCACCACCTGAGTACGGATACTCAAAAACGCGGAACGGCGGAACGGCGGCTGGCCCCGGCCGACACCTCGGGCGGGACCTGGTCCTTCGCCACCGCGGCATGCCACGCCCGGTGGCGGTGGCGCCGGAGGGCCGGTCGGTGGGGGGGTCGGCGGGCAGGTCGGGTCACATGAGTTTCCGGCGGCCGGTCTCGCCTCGGAGGGTGCCCACTCCGACCGGCTGGAGGATGACGGTGATCGCGCCGGCCGAGAAGTGCTGGACCGGGCCGCCGGTGTTGCGTCCGTGGAAGCTGTGCGGGAGGGCCTGCCCGGTGGTGGGGTCCGTGCCCGCGGTGTACATGTCGATGATGCCCTCGTAGCCCTGGCGGGCCTTCGCGTCGTCGCCGTCCGCGGCCTGCTCCACGGTGATGTGGTCGTCGCCGTCCACGGCGACCACGGCCGCCACGTGGTAGGGCCACCCGCTGGTGTTGTCGGGCCGATCGTAGTTCCCCTGCCACGCGGTCTCCACGATGGCGAAGGCCTGGCCGGGGGCCGGGCGCTCCTCGCCGTCGGCGTGGGGGCCGCCGGGCCGGGCGTTCGCGTAGGCCGCGGCGCCCTGCGCGTTCTCCTGGTCGCCCACTCCGAACTGGCTGCCGCCCAGGGCGAATTCGCTGGCGTCCTGTCCCAGGGCCAGCCGCTGCTGGTGCATGATCTCCTCGGCGGTGTGGGCGCAGTCCGCGAGGAAGGACGTCGACGGCTCGTACTCCGCGTACGTGCGCCCCGCGATCTGCCCGCTCTGCCCGGTCGGCGTGCAGTACCGGGGCGCGGGGGCGCCTTCCGCGACCCAGATGACGTGGGTGTCGGTCCCCGGCGCGACGGTCATGAGGTAGAGGCCGGTCTGTGAGACCCGTACGTCTCCCAGTTCCTCGGTGGTGACCTCGGCGAAGCGCTGGACGGCCGTCGTGCCGGCGCCCCGGGCCGTGGCGTCGGCCTTCCGCTGGACGGGGGCGGTTCGGTCCCCGAGGTCGCTGTGGGCGCTCGGCTCGGGTGCCCGCATCATCACCCGCGTCGCGTTGGCCTCGGCCTCGCGCTCGAAGCGGTCGCCGGGGTCGGAGACGCTCAGCCCCGACCCGTTGTCCGTACCGGCCACCGGACCCTGGCGCTGCTGGATGACGTGCGTCAGCTCGTGGGCGAGGGTGTGCTTGTCGCCGCCGCCGTCGCCGAGGACGACGTGGCTGCCGGAGGTGTAGGCACGGGCGCCGACCTCGGCGGCGGAGGCGCGGGCCGCGGAGCCGGTGTGCAGGCGGACGTCGGAGAAGTCGGCGCCGAACCGGGACTCCATCTCCTGGCGCAGCGGTTCGTCCAGCGGCCTGCCCGGCGCGCGCAGTACGTCGTGTACGGCGGAGCGCTGCACCGGCGCCGTCTGGAGCCCGTCCTCGTCGTGCTGGTGCCGGTGGCGCTGGAGCATGCGGACGACGGCCGCGTTGCCGGCGGTGCGTTGCAGGCCGAGAAGCGTGTCGGGGGTGCGGCTGCTCGCGGCCTCGGCGGGCCGTGCGGCCGTGCTCCTGGCGGTGCGCGGCGGCTGCCGGTCCTGCTTCGACGACTCTTGGGCGCGCATGGAACTCCGCTCGTAGGCTGGCCGTTTCGCGCTGCCCTCCCTGCATACCCGGTGCGGCGGTCGCGGGTAAGGGGTGGAGGGGCACGATGCGCTGCCCGTTCGGGCAGCGGGCCGTGCGGGCGGGCGGTGCCGTGCGGGCGGCGGCGTCACGGGGTCCGGGGGCCGGGTGTCCGGGTGGCCGGGCGTGACGCGGCAGCGGCGGCGGCGCGCAGCCCCGGGGCGGGGCTGGACAGGACGGGTACGGCGGTCGTGGTCCGGCTCGCGGCGGCCGCCATGGAGGCCTGGGCCAGGACGATGACGTCCGCGTCGTCGACGGCCTCGACGGCGGTGGCGACCGCGGTCAGGTAGCCGTCCCGGTCGCCGGCCTCGAAGCGCTCCCAGGCGCCGTCGACCACGACGGTGGTCAGGGCGACCGGGCGGGCGGCCCGTACGGCCTCGTCCTCGATGAGGGCCGCCGTCGGGCGCACGGTGCCGGCCAGTGCGGCGACCACCGTGACGCGGGTCGCCGTCCGGCCCGCTGCGGGTACCACGGCGACGGCGGCGGCCGCCATCGGCCGGTCGACGCGCAGCACGGGCACGCCCACCGCCGAGGCCCTGGCCTCCGCCACTCCCCCGATCGTCGAGCAGGTGCACAGCACCGCCGTGGCCCCGGCGGCGACGGCGGGGGCGAGGAGGCGGTCGACGTGCTCCGCGACGGCGTCGGGCCCGTCGGCCAGGGCCGTGGTCAGCAGTTCCTCGGAGACGAGGTGCCGCAGGGGCAGGCCGGGGTGCTCGCGGTCGCGGAGCGCGTCGAAGACCGGGACGTGGACGGGCGAGGTGTGGAGCAGTGCCAGCATGCGCGCGATGCTAGCGACCACCACCCGCCCGGGGCCGGGGCTCAGCGGCGGCGGGCCTCGGTGAGCCGGGTGGGGGCGGCGCCGAGCCACCAGGTGGGGTCGGCGCTGCCGTCGGTGGTGCGGCCGTCGCGGTGGACGTGGTGGCGCACGTCCCGTCCGGGCTCGGCGAACTCGCCGGCCAGGGCCCGCTCCAGCCACTCCGCCCCGAACCGGAAGACCTCGGCCGCCACTCCCCCGAGCGGGTGGAACTCGTCCTCGTAGACCCGCAGTTCCTTCGGCGCCCGGATGCGCTCGAAGCTCTCCAGGGCCTGGCCGAGGTCGGTGAGCTCGTCGAACTCGCCGATCCCGTAGAGCACCGGGCAGGCGATGTCGGCGACCAGGTCGCCCAGGGGCATCCGCTGGGCGAGGTCGCGGTCGAAGGCGTCCTCGTCGGTGTACCCGGCCATGTACATGTAGTTGTTCTTGAAGGTCGGCTGGGCGCGCTCGAAGATGGTCGCGAAGTCGCCGGTGACGGCCTCGAAGGCGGCGAGCGCGGCCAGGCGGCGGTCGGTGGCGGCCGCCCGGGACCCCCAGTAGCCGCTCATCGAGATGCCGAACATGCCGATCCGGTCGGCGTCGACCTCCGGGAGTGCGGCCAGGTGGTCGAGGTAACGGCCGATCGCCCGCTCGTAGTTGGCGAGGTCGACGGTCAGCCCGCCGGCGCGACTCTCGCCCTGGCCCGGCCCCTCGATGGACAGCGCGACCATCCCGCGCGAGGTGTAGTAGCGCTCGGCGGCCCAGATGTAGTCCTCCTTGATCATGTCCATCCCGGGGCCGAGGATGACGGCCGGCGCGTTCTCGACCCGGCCGGCCGGCAGGTGCAGCAGGGCGAAGATCCGCGAGCCCTCGAAGTCCAGCTCCACCCGCCGCACCCGGCCCTCGCGCAGCGCGCCCAGGCGCTCCACGCAGTGGTTGGCGCGCTCGCGCATGGCCGCCTTGCGCGGGTCGGCCGCGTCGAACAGCGAGTACTGCGCCCGGCCCCACATCACCGCCGCCCTCAGGTACAGGTCGGCGGCGGTCTGCGCGAAACCGCCGCGCTCGTGGTGGGCGGCGCGCTCCTCGGCCTGGCCGGCCACCGTCGCCCACGCCTTGGGCAGCATCGCGCCGCTCCTGACCAGCGCGAAGACCTTGGCGAAGTCGGTGTGGTCGTGGCCCAGCTGCTCCATGGTCCCGACGGCCTCGGGGTGCAGCGCGTCGAAGCCGCCCTGGGCGAGGGCGATGTCCAGGGCCCAGCTCTGGCCGGTCGAACGGATGGTCATGGGTGTCCTCCTGGAGGTGCAGTTGCCTCAGTACTTAATGAATAAGTACTTAGTCATTAAGTACTGAGGCTAGGCTGCTGTCAACCCGGCCGCCGTCGACCCGGCGCCACCGCCAACCGGGCCGCCGTCGACCCGCCCAGGAGGACCCGCCATGACCGAGCCGCCGCCCACCGACGACCGCGCCCGGGCGCTCGACCGCCTGGCCCGCGCCGCCTACCGGCTCAGCGCCGCCGACGCCCGGCTGCGCGGACGCGCCACCCGCACCCCGGGCGCGCTCTCCCTCACCCACGCCCGGGCCCTGCGCACCCTGGCCGAACAGGGCCCCCTCACCATCGGCCAGCTCGCCGCCGGCACCGAGACCACCGGCGCCGCCACCACCCAGCTGGTCAACGGCCTGGTCACGGCCGGCTACGTCACCCGCACCCGCCAGCCCGAGGACAAGCGCTCCGTCCTGGTCACCCTGACCGACACCGGCCGGGCCCGGCACGACCAGCGCCAGCAGGCACTGGCCGAGGCCCTGCACACCGACCTGGCCGACTACGACGACGACGCCCTGGACCGGGCCACCGAGGTGCTCCAGCGGCTGTCCGCCGTCTACGACCGACTGTGAGCGCCTACGGGCGCGGCGGGAGGGCGGCGGGCCGCCCGCACGGCGCGTACCGGCGCGCGGCGTCCGCGGCGCTCGCGTGGACCGGGAACAGCGCGGCGGTCTCGGTGAGCTCCATGACCCGCAGCGTCCGCTGGGACGGGGCGACCAGCACGAGCGGGACGCCGTCGGCCAGTGCCCGCCGGCGGGTGGTGAGCAGCAGGTTGAGGCCGGTGGAGGTGAACAGCTCCACGCCGGAGAGGTCGATCGCCAGCAGGGCCGGCCGCCGGTCGAGCGCGGCGGTCAGGGCGCGGGCGGCGACGGGCTCGCTGTCCAGGATCATGTCCCCCGTGAAGGAGCACACGAGGGTGTCACCGATCGTGACGATCTCGGACGTCAGGCACGGCGGCCCGCCCGCGCAGGGCGGACTGACACGTTCGGCCAGCAGGGACCTGAGCCGCTCCAGCGCCTGCCTGTTCATCGGGTCCACGTACACCATCTCCAGACGGAACCACCGCACCGGGCCCTGTCCGGGCGATGCGGATTGCGTCCGTTCCACTCTTCGCCCGCTCGCCGGACATGTCAACCATTGCACGAATTCTCTGTCGTGTTTCTCTAGTCGTGAAACCCGTGGGCCTATCGTGGTGGAATGAACGACGGGACGACGACCGAACGGCAGTGGACCTTCCTGACCAACCACGCCCGCGTGCTGGTCCAGATCGCCCGCGACCCCGGCATCCGGGTGCGCGACATCGCCGCCCGCTGCCTGCTCACCGAGCGCGCCGTCCAGCGCATCATCGCCGACCTCGAACAGGCCGGATACCTCAGCCACGAACGTCTCGGCCGCACCAACCACTACAGCGTCATCACCAGCAAACAGCTCCGTCACCCCGCCGACGCCGGGCCCACCATCGCCGAGCTCCTCGCCACCCTCCTGCGCTGAACCCGGCCGGGCCGCCGCGGGCCCCGGGTCCGCCGCCCGCTGGTCCGGATGCCACCGTGCGCGTGCGGCCCGGCGCTCCTGCGGCGACGTTGAGGGGATGGACACCGTCATCGTGCTCGAACCCGATACGCCGGCCAACGTGCGGCTCCTCGGCCCGGACCTCCTACCGGCGGACCCCGAGAACCCGGTGCGTCTCGCCCACGCCGCTCCCGCGGAGGCCTCCGGCGCCTGCGGCCCCCTCACCCTGTGCGGCCGGCACACCTCCGACATGACCCTCGCCCCCCACCGCTCCCCCGGCCCCGGCCGGCCCCACTGGAACACCTGCGGGACCTGCCGGGAGGCCGAGGAGGGCAGGGTGGCACCCCGGGCTCCCCGCCCGGCCGACCCGTGCGGCCCCGAGGACGGCTCCCCGCCCGGGTAGCCGTCCTTCCGGCCCGCCCGGAACCCATAGGAGCCGGTGGGAGCCCCGTCGGAGCCGGCGGGCTCAGGGCGCGGTGAACAGCCCGGGGAAGGCCGGGGCCAGCCACGGGCGGCGGCCCCAGGCGAAGACCTTGCCGCGGGCGATGGCGTCGGTGGTGGAGCAGCGGCCCAGGGCGAGGAGGAAGAACGCCACCGGCTCGACGACGATCGTGCAGTCCGGGCGGCGCGGCGGCTCCTGGCTCACCACGGCGGCACCGTCCGTGAAGGTCACCGCGAACCCGCCCTGGCCCCGCAGCCGCAGCCGGTAGCAGGCGCTGTGGCCGGCCGCGGTGCGGGCGTCCGTCACCAGCGGCATGGCCGTGCGCAGGAACGGCATCGCCAGCTCGACCCGCCGCCGGTCGACCGGGTGCGGTCGGCCGAGGGCGACGGCGACGTCGTACAGGTGGGCCAGCATGTGGGTCAGCAGGTACGCGCCGAGGGTGTCCAGGTCCATCGGGCCGAGCGGGGTCAGCACCGGCTCGGCGCCGGTGCGCGGGCCGGCCGCCGCCGCGAACTCCCAGGCCTGCCGGGCTATTTCCCCGGCCAGCACGGCCGGGTCCCGCTCGGGCCGCTCGGCCAGCGAGGCCGCGTTCGCCGCGGCCAGCGCCCCCGGGGTGCCGTCCCCGTACGGCCGGTCCTCGCCGGCGGCCAGTGCGGCCATCAGCTCGTTGGCCATCGCCAGGTGGGCGGCCGCCTCGGCGACCGTCCACTCGGCGCCGGGGATCCGGGTGTCGCCGCGGCAGTCGGCGAGCAGGGCGACGGCCTCGTCGCCGACCGCGGTGACCGCCTCGAAGAGCGCGGTACGCGCGGTACCGGAAGTGTGTTGAGGGAACGTCATGGTGGTGAAGACTGGACGACTCGCGCACCGCTGTCCAGTCCGTGCACGGCCGGAGGACCGCGCGTTCCGGTGGCTCCGCCCCGGGGGCGGCGGCGGGCCCGGCCGTCAGGGCCGGGCGGGTGCCGGGTCCTGCACCCGCCCCTGCAACGTCTTGGACAACTCGGCGACGCAGGCGGCGAGTTGACTTGTCGTCAACTGCCCCGGATCGCCGCCGCACCCGCCTACGGGTGCGGGCGGCGGCGCACTGGAAGGCGCGCTGGAAGGTGCGGTGGACGGCTCACCGGTCGGCGCCGATCCGGTGGGCGCCGGGACCGGACGGCCGCCGCCCGGCGCGGTGATGTCGCCGCTCAGCGCGACCAGGTTGGGCGTCACCGTGGCATCGCCCGACAGGTCGATGTAGTCCTGGGTCTGCCCGTTGAAGTCCACGAAGCCGCGCCACATGTCCCGCCCGAACGGGACGATCTCCTGCAGCGCGCCGCCCTGTCCGGCGCTGATGGTGATCGAGGTCTGCTGCGCCATGTACGACACCATCCGGCTGGCCAGCACGTCCAGGTTCACCGCCGGGCTGTCGTCGCCGCGCACGTACACGTGCAGGTCGTTGAGGCCGCCGCCGACCCGGTCGGCCTCCAGGACCGCGAAGGCCACCACCAGTTGCGAGGAGCTCTCCCGCGGCACCAGCGGCGTCACGTAGTACAGGTGGCCGTCCGCCTTCGAGCGCAGCAGGAACTCGCCCGGGTTGACGGCGTTGGTCGAGGCCGAGGTGTGGGCGTAGCCGAAGCCGCGGTCGTCCTTGGCGCCGCGGCCGCCGAGCCACTGGACCTCGTGGATCTGGGAGCGGACCACCGAGGCCGGGTAGACGGCTCCGGGCAGTTCGCCCGGCGCCACGTCCGCCCGGTACGTCGTGTGGGGGCGGCCGTCCGGCGAGCCGCGCAGTACCAGCACCCCGGCCGGCTCCAGGACGGTGCGCCGGTGCCAGCCGGTCTGGCGGGCCACCGAGACCACCACCACCGGCTCGGCGGTGCGGGGGTCGGCGCCGTCGCAGTAGCCCCAGATGTCCTGGTCGCTGTAGACGAGGTCCGGGAACCGTTCGGCGAGCAGGTTGCGCAGGCTGACGGCCCCGGTGCCGGCGAAGGCCCGGCCGAACGCGTGCTCGCCGCGGAACGCGCAGGTGGCGACGGAGTTCGAGCGACCGTCCCAGACGGCGACGCCCTCCATCGGCTGCTCGCCGGAGCCGTCCAGGACGGCCGTCCACACCCCGCCGCCCGGTGCGGCGCCGGGCAGGCCGGGCAGGTAGTGCAGGCTGTGGCCCATCAGGCGGACCCCGGAGGTCAGGCCCGCGCTGTCGGTCAGCGCCTTGGTGGCCGCCGCGTAGGAGGCGGTGCGCGCCTCGAAGTCGAAGTCCGGCATCGGCGCGGTCTTCACGCAGGCCGGCACGTCCGCGGTGCCCACCAGGTCGCAGCGGCCGCCGTCGCCCGCGCGGGTGTGCTCGGTGACCGGCAGCACCGAGCGCGGGGTGCCCGCCCCGCCGGCGGGGATGTCGAGGACGGTGGCCGCCGCGTAGAAGCGGCCCTCGTCCTTGTCGTCGTCCCACAGTCCGGTGCCCGCCCGCACCAGCGAGCCGGCCAGCGCCAGCAGCACCGCCGCCAGCGTCAGGCGCGTCCGCCACCCGCGGTACCCGGCCCCGGACTCCCGGGCGACGTACCCGACCGCGCCCACCGTGCCGCACAGGCCGATCGCGGCCCAGATCCAGAACAGCGGCGCCGCGTCCAGCACCCCGCCGTGCGGGAGGAACTCGCGCTCGAGCAGCAGCACGTAGCTCTGGTCCTGCTGCCCGAACCCGCCGAACACGGCGTGCTTGACCAGCCACACCAGCGCCGCGACCAGCGGCATCCACAGCCACCAGACGGCCAGCGCCAGCACACCGCGCCGAACCGCGCCCCGCCGGACATCACGCTTCGCCACCCGCTCCCCCTTCGGTCCGCCCCGCTCCGCCGCCCTCGGCCGGCCTCCGATCCTACGCGCCGCCCGGCCCCGCCCGCAGGGCGCCAACCGCCCGCCCGCCCACGGGGGTTGGCGCCCGGCGGCAGCCCGCCCGACGCCGTCCGCATCCGTGGGCCGGGCCGGCCGCGAAGTCCCGCACCCGGTGCCGGGGGCGCGGCCGGCGCCCCGCCCGGCCGCCCGGACGGTAGCGGACCGTAGTCGGGTGGAAACGCTCGGCACTTGACAGGTCCTGGCGCGGGGGCGCGTACTGGAACAGGACAAACAGCAGACAGGGCCCTTGCTCCAGGTATCCGTTTGATATCCGTTGCCGGTTCGAAGCGGCGACAGGGGCGCGCCGGGATGCCGGACATCCCCCACCGCGTTCAGCCCCCTCGCCTTCGACGGCCGTTTTCGCGTTCGAGCGCCGCGCCCGCGCCACCGGACAGGTGGTGCGCGCGCAGTGGCGCTGCCGGGGACCGGGGCCCGCAGGCCGGGTCCGAGGGGCCGCCATGAAGTTGAAGTCGAAATCGGTCGATGTGCGAACGCGGGAGGACGATCCCGGCGAACCGCCGGCGGGACGCCCCCCGGCCCTTGCGCCCACCCCCGGCTCGGGCCGGGCACCGCTGCCCGCGGCGCCCGCCGCCCCGCGTTTACGGCCGGGAGCACGCCGCGCCGCGGGTGCCCGACCGCAGGACGGAAGCCGGACGACGGCGTCCGCCCGGCCCGGGCCCGCCGCAGGCCGTCCGCCGCACCTCGCCCGCACCGGTGCCCTGCCGCACCTCCTTCCCGCGGGCCGTGGCCTGCGCCCTCCGGCGCGGGGCCCGAACTCCGGCCCGTACGCGGAAAGGTGGGCACCGTGGTGCTCGATTCGACGACACTGCACTCGAGCCTCGAGGATCCCGTCCTCGACCGGATGAACTTCCTGAACGAGATCACCTTCAGCTACCCCGACGCGGTGTCCTTCGCCCCGGGCCGCCCGTACGACGGCTTCTTCGAGGTCGAGGAGGTCCACACCCACCTGCGCCGGTACGCGGCGTACCTGGAGAGCCGGGGCGCGGGGCCGGCCGAAGTGCGCAGCCGGTTCTACCAGTACGGGCCGGCCGCGGGGCAGATCCGGGAGCTGGTCGCGCACTCGCTGCGGCAGGACGAGGGGCTGGAGGTCGCGCCCGAGGCGATCGTGGTGACCGTCGGTGCGCAGGAGGCGATGTTCCTGACGCTGCGCACGCTGTTCGCGACGCCCGAGGACGTGCTGCTCCTGGTCACCCCGTGCTACGTCGGCATCATCGGGGCCGCGCGGCTGCTGGACGTCCCGGTGGTCGCGGTGCCCGAGCGCGACGGGCGGCTGGTGGTGGCGGACCTCGACGAGGCGGTGCGGGCGCAGCGTGCGGCCGGCCGCCGGCCGAGGGCCGTCTACGTGGTGCCGGACCACGCCAATCCGACCGGGTCCACGCTGGACCTCGCGACCCGCGCCGCGCTGCTCGAACTGGCCGAGCGGCAGGGGCTGCTGGTCCTGGAGGACAGTCCCTACCGGCTGAGCGGCCCGGGTCCGCGCAGCCCCATGCTCAAGGCGCTGGACGGCTCGGGGTGCGTCATCCAGCTCGGCACGTACTCCAAGACGCTGTTCCCCGGCGCGCGGGTCGGCTACGTGGTGGCGGACCAGGAGGTGCGCGACGCCCGCGGGCGGGTGCGGCTGCTCGCGGAGGACCTGGCGAAGGTCAAGAGCATGGTGACGGTCAACACCTCCTCGCTCAGCCAGGCGGCCGCGGCGGGTGCGCTGCTCGGCGCGGACGGGCGGCTGTCCGTCCTGAACGCCCGGGCCGCCGAGCACTACGGCCGCTGCATGGCCGCGACGCTCGCGCAGCTCGACCGGTGGCTGCCCGAGGGGCGCCGCCGGGAGCTCGGGGTGGAGTGGAACCGTCCCGACGGCGGGTTCTTCCTCACCCTGCGCACCGGTTTCCGCACCGGCACGGCGGCCCTGGAGCGTTCGGCCCGCGAGTTCGGCGTGATCTGGACGCCGATGGAGTTCTTCCATCCGTACGGCGGGGGCGAGCGGGAGATCCGGCTCGCCATCAGCTGTCTGACGATCCGTCAGGTGGTGAAGGGCGTGGAGCGGCTCGCCCGGTTCGTGGAGGCGCTCAGCCCCGGGACGCCCGGCGGCGGTACGCCCGGCAGCGGTGGGCACGGCAGCGGGAAGCACGGCAACGGAACGGAGAGTGACGCATCATGACCGCGACCCTGGACCGGGCACCGACCGCCACGGCCCCGCGCATCCTGAGCGTGGGCACCGCCGTGCCACCCGAGCACTACTCCCAGGAGGAGCTGCTCGACCTGTTCGGCATCACCGACCGCAAGGTGCGCTCGGTGTTCCTGCTGGGCTCCATCCAGCAGCGCTCGCTGGTGCTGCCCCCGGCGGCGCCCGACGGCACCCGGCTGCGGGAGAGCCAGGGCGACCTCCTGGACAAGCACAAGGCGTGGGCCGTGAGCATGGGCTCGGAGGCGCTGGCCCTGTGCCTGAAGCGGATCGGGGCCGCGCTGTCCGAGGTGGCGTACCTGTGCTGCGTGACCTCGACCGGCTTCCTCACCCCCGGGCTGAGCGCGCTGCTGATCCGCAAGCTCGGCATGGACTGGCACACCGCGCGGGCCGACATCGTCGGCATGGGCTGCAACGCCGGGCTCAACGCGCTGGCCGTGGTCGGCAACTGGGCCGCGGCCAACCCGGGCAGGCTGGCCGTGATGGTCTGCTCGGAGGCCTGCTCGGCCGCCTACACGATGGACTCCACGATGCGTACGGCCGTGGTCAACAGCCTCTTCGGCGACGGCGCCGCGGCGGTGGCGGTGATGGCCGACCCCGGGCCGCAGGACCGGGGGCCGGACGCGTCCGGCGACCGGCTCCCGGGGCCCCGGATCCTGCGGACCTCGAGCGTCACGATCGTCGACGCCATCGACGCGATGCGCTACGACTGGGACCGCGACCAGGGCCGCTTCAGCTTCTTCCTGGACCCGCAGATCCCCTACCTGGTCGGCGCGCACGTGGAGGGCGTCATCGACCGGCTGCTGGACGGCACGTCGCTGCGCCGCGACGACGTCGCGCACTGGCTGGTGCACTCCGGCGGCAAGAAGGTCATCGACGCGGTCGCCGTCAACCTGGGGCTGACCCGCCACGACCTGCGGCACACCATCACCGTGCTGCGCGACTTCGGCAACGTCTCCAGCGGCTCGTTCCTCTTCTCCTACGACCGGCTCCTGAAGGAGGGCGTGGTCCGCGCCGGGGACTACGGCGTGCTCATGACCATGGGACCGGGTTCCACCATCGAATCCGCGCTCATCCAGTGGTGACCCAACCCGACGCAAGGGAGACAGCCATGCCTGTCAACGTCCTCCTCGGAGGCCCGGTGCTGCACGTGGACGGCCGCCGGGAGATCTCGGCCGAAGCGACCCGCGCCCTGTCCGACCTCTGCGACGAGGCGGAGTCCTCCGGAGCCGACTTCGCGACCCTGTTCCTCTCCGGCGCCCCGACCGGCGAGGCGGTGGCCAAGGCCGCCGACGTCGCCGCCGTCACCAAGTGGGAGCGGGCCGTACGGCGCTTCGAACGGCTGCGGCTGCCCACCCTGGCGGCGGCGAGCGGGGACTGCGGCGGCGCCGCGCTGGACCTGCTGCTCGCCTGCGACATCCGGGTGGCCTCGCCCGACCTGCGGCTGCTGCTGTCCGTCCAGGGGCAGGCCACCTGGCCGGGGATGGCCGGCTTCCGGCTGGTCCAGCAGCTCGGGCTGGCCTCGGCGCGCCGCACGGTGCTCTTCGGGGTGCCGATCACCGCCCGCGAGGCCCTGCAACGGTGCCTGGTGGACCAGGTGAGCACCGACCCCGGGCGCGCCCTGGCGGCCGCCGCCCGGCTGCTGCGCCGCCTGTCCGGCCCCGAACTCGCGATCCGCCGCCAACTGGCCTTCGACGCCCAGTGGATGAGCTTCGAGGACGCGCTCGGCCCGCACCTGGCCGCCTGCGACCGCGCGCTGCGGCGCACCCGGACCGCGGACGAGGTGACGGCGTGAGCACCGCGGACACCCGGGCACCCGCCACCCCGCCGGCGCCCGCCACCGTACGGGGCGACCCCGCGGACGGCCTCGACCGGGCCGCCCGGCTGCTCGCCCCGTTCCCCGACCCCGGCCCGCGCACCGGCGAGCAGCGCGCCCGCACCGAGCGGGCGCTGGAGGCCGGCCGCGCCCAGCGCACCGCCTTCCTGGACCGCCACGCCGAACCGCTCTACGACCGGCTCACCGCGGGCCGCACCCGCCGCCCGCGGCTGGACGCCCTGGTGGAGGACGCCGCCTCGGCCGTGCCCGGCCTGGTGCCCACCCCCGCGCAGCTGCGCGCGGACCGCACCGCCCCGCCCAGGGAGCGTCTGGGCTACGAGACCGACGTGGGCGTCCTGCTGCGCGGCCTGCTGCGCTGCCCGCCCGCCGGCGGGCACCTGATGGACTCCATGCTGCGGCCCACCGGGCGCGCGCTGGACCTGCTCGCCGAGTTCCGGGCCACCGGGACGGTGCGGCTGGAGACCACGGAGCTGGAGCGGCGCGCGGGGGTGGCCCGGATCACCATGTGCGCCGGGGACCGCCTCAACGCCGAGGACGAGCAGCAGGTCGACGACATGGAGACCGCGGTCGACCTCGCGCTGCTGGACCCGGGGTGCGAGATCGGGCTCATCCGCGGCGGCGAGATGACCCACCCGCGCTACGCGGGCCGCCGGGTGTTCAGCGCCGGCATCAACCTCAAGCGCCTGCACGCGGGCGAGATCACGCTCGCCGGCTTCCTGCTGCGCCGGGAGCTCGGCTACCTCAGGAAGCTGCTGCTCGGCCTGCGCACCGACGAGCCGTCCTGGCGCTACCCGCTCACCGACATGCCGTGGGTGGCCGCGGTGGACGGCTTCGCGATCGGCGGCGGCATGCAGCTGCTGCTCGCGGTGGACCACGTGCTCGCGGCCTCCGACGCCTACCTGAGCCTGCCGGCCGCGCAGGAGGGGATCGTCCCCGGCGCGGCGGACTTCCGGCTCCCCGCGGTGACCGGCCCCCGGCTGGCCCGGCAGATCATCCTCGGCGGCCGGCGGGTGCGCGCGACCGACCCCGAGGCCCGCACGCTCGTCGACCGGGTCGTCGACCCGGCGGACCTCGACGCGGCCGTGGAGCACGCCGTCGAGCTGCTGCGCGACCCGGCCGTCACCGCCAACCGCCGCATGGTGAACCTCGCCCTGGAGCCGGCCGACGGCTTCCGCGCGTACATGGCCGAGTTCGCCGTCCAGCAGGCGCTGCGCATCCACGCCTCCGACGTGCTCGGCAAGGCGGGCCGCTTCACGGCCCGGCCGGACGGGTGACGCCCCACCAGGCCGCCCCCTCCCCCGCCGCCCGAACGACAAGGAGACCGAGAAGATGACCAGCCCCTTCGACGACCCCGACGCCGCCTACCTGGTGCTCGTCAACCCCCGGGGCCAGTACTCGCTGTGGCCCGCCTTCGCGCAGGTGCCGCCCGGCTGGCGGGTCGTCCACGGCCCGGGCGCCCGCGACGAGTGCCTGGCCTACGTCGACCGCACCTGGACCGACCAGCGTCCGCGGGCCGGCGCCCCGGTCACGGCCACGAACGGCAAGGAGGTCGCCGCACCATGATGGGCCCGGGCCCGCTGATCACCGTACGGGCCGACCCCGGCGACGAGGCGGCGCCGGCCCGGGGGCGGGTCAGGCCCGGCACCTCCCGGCGGGTCCTGCCCTACCTGCGGCCCTACCGCCGGCAGATCGTCGCGCTGCTGAGCCTGACCGTGTTCGACGCCGTCGTCACCGTCTCCACGCCGCTGCTGTTCAAGGTGCTGATCGACCACGGCATCGTGCCCCGCGACCGGGGCGTGGTGGCGGGTGCCGCCGCCGCGGTGGCGGGCCTGGCGGTGCTCCAGGCGCTGGTGGGCTTCCTGGTGAGCCGCAGTTCGGCGCGCATCGGCGAGGGGCTGATCTACGACCTGCGCACCGAGGTCTTCCAGCACGTGCAGCGCCAGCCGCTCGCGTTCTTCACCCGGACCCAGACCGGTTCGCTGGTGAGCCGGCTGAACACCGACGTGATGGAGGCCCAGCAGGCGGTGACGGTGCTGCTGTCCAACGTGCTCTCCAGCCTGCTGGTGCTGGGCCTGGTGATCGCCACGATCTTCTACCTGTCCTGGGTCGTCGGCCTGGTGGTGCTCGTCACGGTGCCCTTCTTCGTGCTGCCGGGCCGCGTCGTGGGCCGCCGGCTCCAGCGCAACCTGCGCACCTCGATGCAGCTGGACGCCGAACTCGGCTCGCTCATGCAGGAGCGCTTCAACGTGGCCGGCGCGCTGCTGGTCAAGCTCTACGGCCGGCCGGGCGGCGAGAGCCGGCGCTTCGCCGAGCGCGCGGCGCGGGTCCGGGACGTCGGCGTGGTCACCTCCGTCTACGCGCGGATGCTGCTGGTGACGGTGACGCTGCTGGCCTCGCTCGCCACCGCGGTGGTCTACGGCGTCGGCGGCGAGCTGGTGATCGACGGGGCCATCCAGATCGGCTCGCTGGTGGCGCTGGCCACCCTCCTGGCGCGGCTGTTCGGGCCGATCAACCAGCTGTCCAACCTCCAGTCGAACTACCTGACCGCGCTCGTCTCCTTCGACCGGCTCTTCGAGGTGCTGGACCTCCGGCCGCTGATCGTGGAGCGGCCCGGCGCGGTCGCACTGCCCCCGGCCGGCCCGGACGGGGCCCCGGAGGTCGAGTTCGAGGACGTCTCCTTCCGCTACCCCCGGGCCGGGGAGGTCTCCCTCGCCTCGCTGGAGACGCTGTCGCTGCCGGCCCCGGAGCGCTCCGGCGACGCCCACGCGCTGCGCGGGGTGAGCTTCCGCGCCCCGGCGGGCCGGCTGACCGCGCTCGTCGGGCCCTCCGGCGCGGGCAAGACCACCATCAGCCAGCTGGTGGCGCGGCTGTACGAACCCACCGAGGGCACCGTGCGGATCGGCGGCCACGACGTGCGCGACCTGACCCTGGCCTCGCTGCACGCCACCGTCGGCATGGTGACCCAGGAGGCGCACATGTTCCACGACACCATCCGCGCCAACCTGCTCTACGCCCAGCCGGACGCCACCGAGGCGGAGCTCGTCGAGGCCTGCGAGGCCGCGCAGGTCTGGGACGTGGTCCGCGCGCTGCCCGACGGCCTCGACACCGTCATGGGCGACCGCGGCTACCGCTTCTCCGGCGGCGAGAAGCAGCGCCTGTCGATCGCGCGGCTGCTGCTCAAGAAACCGTCCGTGGTGGTGCTCGACGAGGCCACGGCACACCTGGACTCGGAGTCCGAGGCGGCCCTGCAACGGGCCCTGTGGACCGCCCTGTCCGGCCGCACCGCCCTGGTGATCGCGCACCGCCTGTCCACGATCCGCGAGGCCGACCAGATCCTCGTGCTCAAGGACGGGCACGTGGTCGAACGCGGCCGGCACACCGAACTCGTCGGCGACGGCGGCCTGTACGCGGAGCTCTACCGCACCCAGTTCGCCGACCCGCCCGCGCCGAGCCCGGACACCGAGCGGCCGTCGGCGAACGGCTACCACGACCTGCCCCCGCTGGCGCCCGGCGGCGGGCCCCTGCGCGTGCTGCCGCCGCCCGAGACGGCGGGCAACCCCGGCCAACCCGAACGGAGAGCACGATGACCCAGTTGACGGTCGAGGACGTCTGGCCGCTGTCCCCGCTGCAGGAGGGACTGCTGTTCCACGCCTCGTACGACCAGGACGCGCCCCGGGACGTGTACGTGGGGCAGCGGATCCTCAACCTCGACGGCCCGCTGCGGCCCGACGTGCTCGAGGCGTCCTGGCAGGCGCTGCTGGAGCGGCACGCGAGCCTGCGGGCCGGCTTCCGCTCCCGCGCGGCCGGCGACACCGTGCAGGTGATCGCCAAGGGCGTGCGGATCCCGTGGACCTACGCCGACCTCGGGGACCTGGGCGCGCAGGAGGCCGAGGCGCGGGCGGAGCGCCTGGCCGCGGTCGACGCCCGGCGCTTCGACCTCGGCGTGCCGCCGCTGCTGCGGGTGCTGCTGCTGCGGGCCGGCCCCGAGCGGCACCGGATGGTGGTGACGATGCACCACATCCTGATGGACGGCTGGTCGCTGCCGATCCTGTTCGGCGAGCTGTGGGCGCTCTACGGCAACGACGGCGACCCCTCGGTGCTGCCGAAGGTGCCGCAGTACCGCGACTACCTGGCCTGGCTGGTGCGCCGGGACAAGGACGCCGCGCGCGAGGCGTGGCGGGAGATGCTGGCCGGCACCGAGGGCCCCACCCTGGTGGGCCCGGGCGACCGCGGCGGCCCGCCGGTGATGCTGCGGCACGTGATCGACCGGATCGGCGACGACCTCGCGGAGCGGCTGCGGGAGACGGCGCGCGCCTCCGGGGTCACCCTCAACCGGGTCTTCCAGGTCGCCTGGGCGCTGCTGGTGGGCAAGCTGTCCGGCCGGCTGGACCCGGTCTTCGGGGCGACCGTCTCCGGCCGCCCGGCCGAGGTTCCGCAGGCGGACCGGATGGTCGGGCTGTTCATCAACACCGTGCCGGTGCGGGTGCCGCTGGACCCGGCCCGGCCCTTCCGCGAGGCCATGACGGCGCTGCAGGACCAGCAGGCCGCCCTGCTGGACCACCAGCAGCTGAGCCTGCCCGAGATCCAGCGCGCCGGCGGCCCGGGCGCGGTGTTCGACACCCTGATGGTCTTCCAGAACTACCCGCGCGGCCCGATGGTGGCCCCGTCGATGCGCCCGGCCGCGCCCGACGGGCAGGCCCCGGCGCCGGGGCCCGAGCCCCCCTCGCCGCCGGGCGAGGGCCTGGGCGGCACGGCGCTGCGCAGCGGGCGCCAGAGCGGCGGCCCGCTGCCGCAGGGGCCTGGGAGCCTGCCCGGGCCCGGGGGTCCGCCCGGGCCCGGGGGTCCGCCGCAGGGGCCGCCGCCCTCCCCCCTCGGGCCGGGCCCGGCCGGCCTGCGGATCTCCGCGGGCGGCGGCGAGGAGGCCGCGCACTACCCGCTGACCGTCGTGGTCACCCCGACCGACGACATCGAGCTGCGGCTGGACTACCGGCCCGACCTGTTCGACGAGCGCACCGCCCGCGCCCTCGTCGACCGGATGCTGCGGATCCTGCGCCAGGTCGCGGAGGACCCCGGCGTGCCCCTCGGCCGGCTCGACGTGCTGACCGGCGACGAGCGCCAGGACCTGGGCGGGGCCGGGAACCCGACCCGCCGCGACCTGCCGGGCGCGACGCTCGCCGAACTCCTGGAGCAGCAGGCGCGCCGCACCCCGCAGGCCGTGGCCGTGGTGGCCGGGGAGCGCGAGCTGACCTACGCCGACCTCGACCGGCGGGCGAACCGGCTGGCACACCGACTGGCCGGGCTCGGCGTCGGCCCGGAGACGCTGGTGGGCGTGGTGGCCGAGCGCTCGCCCGAGCTGGTCACCGCGCTGCTGGCGGTGGTGAAGACCGGCGCGGCCTACCTGCCGATGGACGGCGGGCACCCGGCCGCCCGGCTCGGCGCGGTGGCGGCGCAGGCGGGCGTGGCCGTGGTGCTGGTCGACGAGCCGAACGCCGCGCGGGGCCTGGCCGACGCCGCGCTGTTCGGCGCCGCCGAGGTACTGCGCCTGGAGCCGGCCCCCGCGGCCGGCGACTCCCCCGCCGAGGCCGGACAGGACGGGGCCGGACAGGACGGGGCCGGGCCGGACGAGGCCTTCCCCCCGGTGCCCGTACGGCCGGAGAACCTGATGTACGTCATCTACACCTCGGGGTCCACCGGGCTGCCGAAGGGCGTCGCGGTGACGTACGGCAGCGTCATCGCGTTCTGCCTCGACGAGTGCTGGTCCGCCGAGACCCTCGAACGGGTGCTGGTGCAGGCCAACCATGCCTTCGACGCCTCCACCTACGAGATCTGGACGACGCTGCTGCACGGCGGCCGGCTGGTGCTGGTGCCCCCCGGGGACATCGACACGGTCGAGCGCGGCCGGCTGATCGCGGCCCAGCGGGTGACCAGCGTGCACGCCACGGCCGGGCACTTCCGGGTGCTCGCCGAGCAGGCCGCGCACATCTTCGGCGGGGTGCGCGAGGTGTCCACCGGCGGCGACGTCGTCTCCGCCGACGCCGTGCGCACACTGCTGCGCTCCCACCCCGGCCTGGTGGTGCGCACCACCTACGGCCCGACCGAGTCCACGGCCTTCGCCACCCAGCTGCCCTTCACCGACCCGGAGGCGGTGCCCGACGCGGTGCCGCTGGGCCGGCCGATGGACAACACCCGGGTGTTCGTCCTGGACGCGTTCCTCGAGCCGGTGCCGGTCGGCATGACGGGCGAGCTCTACCTGGCCGGGGCCGGGCTGGCCCGCGGCTACCTGGGCCGGGCCTCGCTCACCGCGGAGCGCTTCGTCGCCTGCCCCTTCCCCGCCGAGGGCGAGCCCGAGGGCGCGCGGATGTACCGCACCGGCGACCTGGCGCAGTGGACCGGGGACGGGCAGCTGCTCTTCCTCGGCCGCGCCGACCAGCAGCTCAAGATCCGCGGGTTCCGCATCGAACCGGCCGAGATCGAGGCCGTGCTCGCCGCCCACCCGGACGTCGCGCAGGCGCTGGTGGTCGCGGTCGAGGACGGCGGCGGCCACAAGCGCCTGGCCGGGTACGTGGTGCCGGCCGACCGCGGGCGCACCTCGCCCGACCCGCGGGCGCTGGAGGAGTACCTCGCCGGGAGGCTGCCCGACTACCTGGTCCCGGCCTCGGTGACCGTGCTCGACGCGCTGCCGGTGACGGTGAACGGCAAGGTCGACCGGGCCGCCCTGCCGCTGCCCGACTTCTCCGGTCGGGCGGCCGGACGCGCCGCCGCCACCGACACGGAGGAGCTGCTGTGCCGGCTCTTCGCCGAGGTGCTCGGCCTGGAGCAGGTGGGGGCGGAGGACTCCTTCTTCGCCCTCGGCGGCGACTCGATCACCTCGATGCTGCTGGCGGGGCGGGCCCGCAAGGCCGGCCTGACCGTCACCCCGCGCCAGATCTTCGAGCTGCGCACCCCCGCGGAGCTCGCGCGGGTCGCCGAGTCGGTCGACGACAGCGCGGCGCAGGGCGCCGAGGACGTCCCCGGCGGGCCGGTCCCGCTGACCCCGGTGATGCGCGAGATCGCGGCCCGCACCGGTTCGCCGGCGCGCGCCGGCAGCCAGGCGATGGTGCTGACCGCGCCGCCCGGTCTGACCGCCGGGCGGCTGGCCGCCGTGCTCGGGGCGGTCGTCGGGCGCCACGACGTGCTGCGGGCCCGCCTGGAGGGCGAGGACGCGGACGCACGGCTGGTGGTCCCCGAGCCCGGCGCGTCCTGGGCGGTCCCGGTGGCGGACCTGGTGACCCGGGTGGAGGCGGGCGGCCTCGACGAGGAGCGGCTGGACGCGCTGATCGACGAGCAGGCCGCCGCGGCCGAGGCCGCGCTCGCGCCGCACGACGGCGTGATGCTGCGGGCCGTGCTCCTGGACCGGGGCGCCGGGGACGGCGGCCTCGTCCTGCTGGTCGCCCACCACCTGGTGATCGACGGCGTCTCCTGGCGGGTGCTGATGCCCGACCTGGCGCTCGCGGACGCCGCCCTGGACGCCGGGGGCGCGGACGCGGCGCGGGCGGCGGTGGCCGCCGAGCCGACCTCGTTCCGCCGCTGGGCGCTCGCCCTCGCGGAGCGGGCCAGGGCGCAGCAGACGGTGGACGAGCTGCCGCTGTGGCGGCGGATGCTCGACCGGGCCGAGCCGCCGCTGGCCGGGCGGCCGCTGGACCCGCGGACCGACACCGTGGGGGGCGGCCTGTCCAGCGCCGAGCTGACCGTCCCGGCGGGGACGGCGGGTCCGCTGCTGGCGGCCCTGCCCGCCGCCTACCACGCGGGAGTCGACGACGTGCTGCTGGCCGGGCTCGCCGCGGCGCTGGAGGAGTGGCTGCGGGCGCGCGGCCGTCCGGTGCCGGAGGGCTTCCTGGTCGACCGGGAGGCGCACGGCCGGGTGCCGCTGTCCGAGGACATGGACCTGACGCGGACCGTCGGCTGGTTCACCGCCGTCCACCCGGCGTGGCTGGAGACGGGCCCGATCGACCCGGCCGAGGTCCGGGCGGGCGGCGCGGACGCCGCGCGGCTGATCAAGCGGGTCAAGGAGCAGCTGCGGCAGCGGCCGGGCGACGGCCTGGGCTACGGGCTGCTCAGGTACGCCAACCCGGCCACCCGTCCGGTGCTGGAGCCGCTGGCGGCGCCGCAGATCGGGTTCAACTACCTGGGCCGGTTCGGCGGTTCGGGCGAGGAGTCGGGCGCCCGGGGCGAGCGGCCGCGGGCGGGGGCGTCCCCCTGGACGCCGGCGGTCGGGCACGGGTCGCCGGAGGGCGGGGTCGACGCGTCGACGCCGTTGCGGCACGTGCTGGAGATCAACGGCTCGGCGCGGGACCTGCCGGAGGGCCCCGAGCTGCGTTTCGTCCTCGAGTCGCCGCGCGGGCTGCTCACCGGGGAGGAGCTCGGCGACCTCGCCGGGCGGTGGCGGGCCGTGCTCGAAGGGCTGGTCCGGCACGCCTCCGAGGGCCCCGGAGGTCACACCCCGTCGGACTTCTCGCTGATCTCGCTGGGTCAGGAGGACATCGACGAGTTCGAATCCGCCTTCGGCGGCGCGGCCGGCGACTGACCCGGCCCCGGCGGCGCTCCCGCGGCGGAGCGGGGTGGGGTCCTCCGGCCCGGCCGGGCCCGACGGCGGGCCGGGCCGGGGGGCCCGGGACTTCGGGCGCGGGCGCGCTCAGCGCCCGCGCCACACCGGGGGGCGTTTTTCCGCGAAGGCGCGCGGCCCCTCCCTGGCGTCCTCGCTGGCCCGGCGGACCTGCTCCCAGTGGTAGCGGGTCGTGAACGCCTCCTCCAGCGGCAGGTCCACCGAGCGCATCACGGCCTCCTTCAGGGCGCGTTGCGACAGCGGCGCGCAGCGCAGCAGGTCGGCCGTCCAGCGGTCGACGCACTCGTCCAGCCGCTCGTCGGGGACGACCTCGTTGACCAGTCCGAAGGCCAGCGCCTGGGACGCGGACATCCGGTGTCCGGTGAGCAGGTAGCCCATCGCGGCCTTGAGCGGGATCTGCCGGGCCAGCCGGAAGGCCCCGCCGGCGCCGGGGACCAGTCCGAGGGCGGCTTCGGGCAGGGCGAAGACGGCGCTGTGCGCGGCGATCACCAGGTCGCAGGCGAGGACCAGTTCGAAGCCGCCGCCGAGGGCGTAGCCGCGGACCCTGGCCAGGACGGGTTTGGTCAGGGAGAAGCGGTCGGTCAGGCGCGGCGAGCCGGGCAGGCCCCGGGATCCGAAGGTGGTCGGCGGGGTGCCTTCGCGGTCGAGGCGGGCCCGTTCCGTGAGGTCCTGGCCGACCGAGAAGGCGCGTTCGCCCGCGCCGGTCAGCACGACCAGCCGTACCCGGTCGTCGCGTTCGACCTCGTCCCAGACCGCGCCGAGTTCCGCGTGCATCCGCTGGTCCATCGCGTTGAGCACCCGGGGGCGGTTCAGGGTCACGCGGGCGACGTGCCCGGCCCGTTCGTAGAGCACGGGCCGGTCGGTCGCGGCTGCCTCGTTCACGTTCACGGGGTCCACCCGGGCAGGCTACCGGCGGGGGCGGGCGGGGGCGCGGAGGTCGGCGGCCGTGGCCCGGGCGGGTGTGGCGGGGCCCCGGCGTCCGCGTCCCGGCGCCCGCCCGTTTGGCCGAGCGGATCGGGGTGAGAAGAGCACCGGGTGGTACGGGCCCGTCCCACCGCCGCTCAGAGCCCGGCCACCGTGACATCCACTCACCGGCGGCCGGGCGACAGCGCCCTGGCCGGTGAACGCCGGGGCCCTGAGGGGGCGTCCGCGGTCCTCGGGGGCGGATTCACCCAGGGCAGAACGCCGCGGTCTTCCCCCCGGGCCCGGGATCCCTAGGCTGAAGGGGTGAGCACTCATGCGCCGAACGAAGCCCGCGTCATCCCCCTGCGTCCGCCGGCCTCGCCGCCCGCGTCCGACGGGGCGTCCCGCACCCCGCGGCCGGCCCAGGCCCCGCCGGCGCCGGTGCGCAGGGAGCCGCTGTGGCGCGACGTCGTCGGCGATGTGCTGCGGCGTGAGCGGCTCGCGCAGGAGCGCACGTTGAAGGACGTCGCGCAGGCGGCCCGGATCTCGATGCCGTACCTGTCGGAGCTGGAGCGCGGGCGCAAGGAGGCCTCCTCCGAGGTGCTGGCGGCCGCCGCCCGGGCGCTGGGGCTGGGGCTCGGGGACCTGCTCTCGCTGGCCCAGGACGAGCTGGCCCGGTACGCGGTCCCGAGCCGGGTCGGCCAGGGCCTGGCGGGCCGGGGCCTGTCCGGTCAGGGCCTGGCGGGCCGGGGCCGTACGGCGCCCACGGCTCGGTACGACGGCCTCTGCCTGGCCGCCTGAGCGCGCCCGGTGGCCGGTGCGGCGGCGGTGCGTACCGCCGCCGCACCGGCCGGGCGGGGTCAGGCGAACGGGAGCCGCCGGCTCAGCACCTGGTCGGCGATGCCGTAGGCGACGGCCTCCTCGGCGGTGAGCACCTTGTCGCGGTCCATGTCGGCGCGCAGCGTCGCCGCGTCGTGGTGGGTGTGCCGGGACAGCACCTCCTCCACCTGCGAGCGGATGCGGACCATCTCCTTGGCCGCGAGGCTGAGGTCGGAGACCGTCCCCTGCCGGCCGCCGCTGGCCGGCTGGCCGAGCAGCACCCGGGCGTGCTGGAGCACGAACCGTCGCCCGGGGTCCCCTCCGGCCAGCAGCACGGCGGCCGTCGACGCCGCCTGGCCGACGCAGAAGGTGGAGATCGGCGCCTGCACGAAGGTCATCGTGTCGTAGATCGCCATCAGTGAAGTGAACGATCCGCCGGGCGAGTTGAGGTAGATCGAGATCTCGCGTTCCGGGTTCTCCGACTCCAGGTGCAGGAGTTGGGCGATGACCACGTTGGCGACCGAGTCGTCGATCTCGGTGCCGAGGAAGATGATCCGTTCGTTCAGCAGCCGGCTGAAGACGTCGTAGGTGCGCTCGCCCTGTGCGGTGCGCTCGATGACGTAGGGAACCGTGTACGAGCCCATGTCACAGTCCGATCCGTCGGCGGGAGGCGGCCGGGCGGATGTCGGCGACCGACTCCACCACCCGGTCCACGATCCCGTACTCCCTGGCCTGTTCGGCGGTGAACCAGCGGTCCCGGTCGCCGTCGCGGGCGATGGTCTCCTCGCTCTGCCCGGTGTGCTCGGCGGTGATCCGCTCGATGGCCCGCTTGGTGAACTGGAGGTTCTCGGCCTGGATCTCGATGTCCGCGGCGGTGCCGCCGATGCCCGCCGAGGGCTGGTGCATCATGATCCGCGCGTTCGGCAGCGCGAACCGCTTGCCGGGCGCGCCCACGGTGAGCAGGAACTGGCCCATGCTGGCGGCGAATCCCATCGCCAGGGTGGAGACGTCGTTCGGGATGAGCCGCATGGTGTCGTAGATGGCGAGGCCCGCGGTGACGGAGCCGCCGGGGCTGTTGATGTACAGGCCGATGTCGGTGCGCGGGTCCTCCGCGGACAGCAGCAGCAGCTGCGCGCACACCCGGTTGGCGGACACGTCGTCGACCTGCGTGCCGAGCAGGACGATCCGCTGGGCGAGCAGCTGCGCGGCGAGGTGGTCGTCGAAGGCGGTGGGCGTGGTGTCGCCCTCCGCCGCGCGGGGCGGGGACGTGCTGAGGGGGGTCATCTGCGCTCCTTGCGGGGCCGGGAATGCCGTCCGCTCCACTCTCGGCCCGCTGCGGCCCGCGGCCGCGGTTTCTCTGCCCGCCGCAGATTCGCCACGGGCAGAGCGCGCGGCCCGGGCCCCCGCGGTAGCGCCCGGGGCGGGCCGGCTACCGGCGGGGGCCGTAGTCCCAGTAGTGGTCCGGATAGTCGCCGCACGGGTACTGCATCAGCGGGGCCTGCGGGGCGTTGCTGCCGTGGGAGACGGCGAGGCACTGGCGGCTGTTGCCGTTGACGAAGCGGATGCCGTGCGGCCACTTCTCGATCCTCCAGGTCTGCCCGGGGCTGTTCCCGCACGCGGACTGGACGATCTGGGCGGTGGCCTCGGTGCTGGCGTCCCGGACGGAGAGGCACAGGGCGCTGTTGTAGCTGACGATCCGGTAGTAGGTGTCGCCTTCGGTGTCCGTGGCGGTCTTCCGGGCCTCCCAGAAGTGGTCGGGGTAGTCCCCGCAGGGCAGTTGCTGGACCTGTTGGCCCTCCTCCCGGCTGCCGCCGGGGGTGGCCATGCACTGCAGGCTGTTGCCGTTGCGGATCGCCACCGATCCCGCCGGCGGGGTCGTCGGGGTCCCGCCGAGGCGGCCGGGTACCGGGGGGTCGGTCTGCGGCCCCGGTGCCGGGGTGGGGGTCGCCGGTGACGGCGCGGGCCGTTCGCCGCCGGTCGGGGCCGAGGGGGTGGCGGGTTCCGGCGGGGCGCCGGCTCCTTCGGTCCGGGCCGCTGCCGCGGCCGGTGCGGGCGTCGCGGGCGTGCTCTGTGCTCCGGCGGACGGGGGCGGCGTACCGCCCGGTGCGGGGGCGGCGGACGGGGTGGTCGGGCCGGGGACCGGGGCCGGGGGGCCGTCCGCGGAGGGCGGGCCGCCGGTCGCGCCGGCCTGCGGCACGATCCGGGTGCCGGCCGCCTGGGGGACGGTGTCGAGGGGGGTCGGCGCCGGGCTCAGGTGCAGGCCCACCAGGACGCCGGCGAGCACCAGCACCCCGGCCAGCGCCGCCGCCGCCAGGGCCGTGCCGGTTCCGGCCGTACGGGGGCGCCGAGCACCGGCGGGTCCGCCGTACGGTGGGCCGGTGAACGCGGCTCCGCGCGCGAGCGGGCCGGTCGGGGGGTTGTCCGGGGTGCGGACCAGCTCACCGCGGACGATCCCGGGGCCGGACGCGGGGCCGGACGCGGCGGGGGCCATCCGCAGCACCTCCCGGTGCCGGTCGGCCAGGGCCTGCCGCACCTCCACGAGACCGGCGCCCAGCCGCCGCAGCACCGGCAGGTGGGCCTGCACCCCGTCGGCCACCACCAGTTCGGCGCCCGGCGGCCGGGTGTCACCCGGCCGGGCCTGCGTCAGCTCCTGGTCGACCAGGGCCTCGATGGCGTCCTGCTCCCGTTCCGCGGTGCGCCGTGCCTCGCGCGCGCTGTCCCGGATGCGGCGCACCTCCTCCAGGCAGCGCGTCGCCTCCCGCAGCCGGGAGCGCCGCGACTCCGCCGCGCCGCCGGCCGGTGGGGGTGCGGCGGGGCCCGCCGCGTCCTCGGCGCCGGTGGCCAGTTCGCCCCGCAGCTCGGCCACGATCGCCACCAGCACCCGGATCAGGTCCTCCGCCTCTGCCATGCCCGCCTCGGCCTGCCGTTGCGCCTGCCGGGCCAGGTCCAGCGCCTGCTGTGCGGCCGACCGTCCCGCTCCGGGCGGCTGGAGGCCCCCGGCCGCCCGGGTCGCCTGTTCGTGCAGGTGGGCGGCGCGCGCCAGCAGCGCCGACCGGGCCAGCGGGTCCGTCACGTGGTCGTGGACCAGCCGTTGGAGCAGGTGCCACGGGATGTCCCGCTCCGCCGAGCGGTACTCGCCCCAGCTGGTCTTGCTGGCCCGGTAGCGCCGGGCGAGCTCGCGGACGGTGGTCCCCGACGTCATCTCCCGGACGAACCGGGCCAGGTCGTCCGCCTGCTCGGTCTCTCCCTTGTACCGCCCTTGCGGACGTCCAGCACGCCCCACCCCGCGCCCCCTCCTGTGCGCTCGGCCGGGCCGGATCACCCGCCTCCCGTCCGAGCTGAACCGTTTCTTGTAGGTGGACCATCAAACAGGCCGTGCCGAGGGACCTCCACCGGTTCTTCGGACAACCTGCCGGCACCCGCCCCCGGCCGCCACGGCGGGGTGTTCCCGTGGTGGGGCGGTTGCCGGCCCCGGGCGCCCGTCCGCCGGGCACGGTCGGGAAACCCCCTGGATAGCGGACCTCCGATGGGGGTAAGTTCCGCTCACGCGTCGGCAGTTGACGAAAGATCAGCTCTGGGGGGCGGGCGGATGGCCGGATCGGTTCGGGACGTCGTCGTGGATGTGGTGACACGGCTGGCACCGGAGGAGCTTCCGCTGCTGCGGGGGCTGGACAGGCTGTCCTCCGAGGAGGTGGTGGCGCTGTTCGGGCGCCGGCGGCGGGGCGAGCCGCTGGGGTTCGGGCTGGCGGAGGCGGCCGCGCTGGTCACGCCGGTGGTGTGGATGGCGGTGGACGAGGCCTGCCGGGCCGCGGTCGGCGCCGGCGTGGCGCGCGCGGGCGGCGGGCTGCGGCGGCTGTGGCTGTGGCGGCGCGGGCGCGGCCGGCCCGTGCTGGAGCCGCCCGTACCGCCGTTGGACGAGCGGCAGTTGGCGGCCGTCCACGCCCGGGTGCGCACGGGTGCCCGCGAGGCCGGGTTCGACGAGCCGGCCGCCGGCGCGCTCGCGGACTGCGTGGTGGCCCGGCTGGCCATGGAGCCGGGCGCGCCCGCCGCCCCGCCCGCTCCCCCGGAACCACCCGCTGCCCCGCCCGCTCCCCCGACGGGGCCCGGCGCCCCGGAGCCGCCGGCATGAGCGCACCCGCCGCACCACCGGTGCCACCGGTGCCGCCCGAGCCGCCGAAGCCCCCCGCCGCCGCGCCGGTCCTCGACCCGCGCGTCCTGCCCGCCGGCACCGCGCTGCGCTTCGGCCTGCTGCTGCTGTCCATGGTGGCCGCCGGCCACCACATGCTGACGACCCTGCTGGAGCTGGTCCGCAAGGGCCGGGCCACGGAGTACGCCTGCTCGCTGGCCGCCGGGTTCGACCCCAGCGGGGACTTCCTGACGCAACTGGGGGTCGACCCCAGGGCGGACCCGGCGCTGCGCGCCTGTCTGGCCGCCGCCCCGGACGACCCGCGCTGGCCGGTGCCCGTCGCGCTGGCGCTGGTGCTGCTGGCGGCCGCCGCGCTGTACCTGCTGCTGCCCCGCTGGCGGCGGCGCTCGCGCCGGCTGGAGCCCGTGGACGGGGAGCTGCGGGCGGAGCTGCTGCGCCTGGCGGAACTGGCCCGGCTGCCGGTGGTGCCGGAGTTCGTGGTGGACCCGGGCCGGCTCGGCTCGGGGGCGGTGGTGTTCGGCCACGCGCGCCGGCGCACCGTGTGCCTGTACGCGGGGCTGCTGGTGACCCGGGTGAGCGATCCGGCCGGGTTCCGGGCGGTGGTGCTCCACGAGTTCGCGCACATCCGCAACCGGGACGTGGACCTGGGGTACGCGGTCACCGCGCTGTGGCGGGTGTTCGCGCTGCTGGTGGCGCTGCCGTTCGTGGTGGTGGTCGGCGGGTCGCTGGTGGGCGCGGAGTTCGGGCTCTTCGTGGGCGCCGACCGGGTGTTCTGGCCGGCCGGGCGGGCGCCGCTGGTGAGGCAGACGGCCACCGCGCTGGGCATGGCGCTGCTGGTGGTGCTGGCCCGCGCCGACGCGCTGCGCCACCGGGAGCTGTACGCGGACGCGGACGCCGTCGCGCTCGGCGCCGACCGGCGGGTGTGGGACGTGCGCGATCCGGCGGGCCCGGCCGCCCGGCTCGGCCGGCTCTGGGGGGCGCATCCGACCTGGGCGCAGCGGCGCCGGGCGTTGGACGATCCGGCGGCGCTGTTCACCCTGGCGCCGTTGCAGACGTTCCTGGTGGGCGCGGCCGGTGTCGCCGTCCCGCTGCTGCTGCCCCCGTTCGCCGGGGGGACGGGCGGGGTGTGGTCGGCGGCCGTGCCGACGGCGCTGGTGCTCGGGGTGGCGGCCTGGCGGTCGGCGGCGTACGCGGCGCACCGCGGGACGGCCGGGCCGGACGGGCTGCGGGCGGGGCTGTGGCTGGGCGCCGGCCTGGTGGTCGGCGAGCTGGTCGTGGACATCACCGCCGGCGGGCGCTGGTTTCCGGCGTATCCGCTCGTGCTGCTGGTGCTGCTGCTCGGCGCGTTGGCGTACGTCCCGTGGCTGGTGCAGTGCGCCCGGCTGGGGCTGGGGCGCGGGCGGGTGGCGAGGGTGGCCGCGCTGGCGGGGGCGGTGCTGGTCGCGGCGGCCGGGCTGGCCTGGTGGTCGGGGAGCGGCCACCTGTACACCGCCGGGGACGTCCTGGGCGGGGGCGGGATGCGGGAGCTGGTGGTCGGGCAGTTCCCCGGCGGGTGGGAGCGGCACGGGGCCGAGCTGGAGTGGATCGCCACGGTGATGCCGCGGCTGGGGGTGGACGGGCGCACGACGGCCTTCGTGGCGGCCGCGGGAGCGCTGTGGGCGCTGCCGTACCTGCTGTGGCTGCTCGGCGGGCACCGGGGGTTGGGCCGGGCGCTGCGCCGCGGGCTGCTGGGCGGGGTGCTGTGCGTGGCCGGGGTGTTGGCGGTCAAGGCGGTGCTGTATCCGGGCCGTCCGCCGCTGGATGAGCGCGGGGGCGGGTTCGTGCTGCGGTACGTGTCGTGGCTGACGGTCGCGGTGTGGGCCGGGATGGTGGTCACGGCGGTGGTGGTGGCGCTGGTGTCCCGGCGGCTGTGGCTGGTCGGGGCGCTGGTGGCGGCGGGGGTCGCCCAGGCGTGCGCGTTGGTGGCGGTGTTCCTGCTGGTGTCGGCGGACGGGTGCCTCGGGCCGTTGCGGACCACGGGCGACAGCTGCCTGTGGGTGCCGGGGAGCGGTTGGCCGCTGGTGCAGGTGCTGGCGGGCCCGGTGCTGCCGGCGCTGTTCGGGGCGGCGCTGGCCGCGGCGCTGGTGCGGCTGCCGCTCGCCCTCCTCCGGCGGGGCGGCGCCGCCGCGCCGGACGACCGGGTGGCACGCTCCGGCGTCCGGCGGGTGGTGCTCGTCGGGGCCCTCGTCGGGGCGCTGGCCCTGGGGCCCGCCGCCGTGCAGGCGCTGCCGTCGGGTTCGGCGGGCGGGCTCGACCCCACGGCGCGGCGGCCGGCCGACGCCCGCTCCGAACGGGTCCGGGTCTTCCAGCTGCTGATGTGGTACCTGGTCGGCGGGAAGCAGGACGTCCTGGCGCTCGTCGACGGGTACCGGGCCTTCTCCGACGAGGTCCAGGCGCTCCAGCGGGCGGCGGCCGAGCAGCCGGGCGAGTCGGTGCGGGTCGACGGCCGCCGCTTCGCCGAGATCTGCACCGCGCTCCAGGGTGCCGCCACGACCGCCCTGGGCCACCTCCACATCCCCGACTCCGGTCTGGACGGGCCCTGGTGGGCGGCGCTGGAGCAGACCCGGCGGGCCGGGCAGCACTGTGCGCGGGTCATGGACCCCGAGCGCGAGGAGCGGCCGGGCGAGGCCGACGCCGTCCTGACGGAGGTCGCCGACGGGATCGGGCCGCTGCTGGCCGCCGTCGATCCCGTCCTGCGGCGGATCGAGACCGACGGACCGCGGTACTGGCCGAACCTCGTCCGCGTCGACCGCCCGCAGCCGTCCGGCCCGCCCGGGACGGAGGGGCGGGCCGGCGGCTGACCGGGGAGGGCGGAGCCCGCTCAGCCCCGCTCAGCCCCCGCTCGGTCCGGGAGGCCCGGAAGCGCCGGGAGGCGGTCCAGGGCGATCCCGAAGCGGGTGCGGTAGGCGGCGAGGGCCTCGTCGTCGGCGAGGGCCCGCTCGGTGCGCCCGCCGCCCGGGGTGGTGGTGATCAGACGCCGGCCGCTGACGGTCACCCGGCCGCCGTCGGCGGTGAGCAGCGAGCAGGTCGTCGAGCGGGTGAAGTGGGAGTCCGGCGAGGTGGCCTGCCACCAGCAGGTGGCGGCGAAGTCGGCGAGCTCGTACGGGCGCAGGCCCAGGCGGTACTGCGGCCTGCCGTCCAGCAGGACGTCCAGGTCGCCGTGCACACCGGTCGGGGTGAGGGTGAACGCGCCCTCGGCGTCGGCCTGTTCGCCGCGTTCGTCCAGGCGCAGCGGGTGGCGGCTGAAGCGGCCGAAGCCGACGTCGACCAGCCAGGGCTCGTCGAGGTCCACCCGCAGGGCGAGGTGGCCGAGCGGCGGGCCGAGGCGTTCGCCGTCGAAGACGCGGGCGGCCAGCAGGCTCACCCGGTAGCCGAGCGAGGTGAGCAACCCGGCGAAGGCGCCGTTGAGTTCGTAGCAGAAGCCGCCCCGGCGGCGGGTCACGACCTTGGCCAGCAGGGCGCCGGGGTCGAGGTCGACGCGCTCGCCGAGGTGGAGGCCGAGGTTCTCGAACGGGACGGTGCGCAGGTGGGCGAGCTGGAGCCGGGCGAGCGCCTGCGGGGAGGGCGTGCCGGGGTCGGGCAGGGCGATCCGGTCGAGGTAGGCGGACCGCTCGGCGGCGGTGAGGCCGGCGGACGGCCGCTCGGGGTGTGGCGCGTGATCCATCCGGCCATTCCACCCGGGCGCGGGCGCCGCGGCCATCGGCATTTGGTCCTACGTCCGAGGTTCTCACGGGGCCGGGTCCTGGCCGTCGTCCACGGCCTCGCCACCGCCGCCCTCCACCGCCGGCCTCGGCGGTGGCGCCGAGGCCGGTTTCCACCTGCCGCCCGCCCCGGGTGGCCGACGGGGCGCCGGCCGGTGCCCCGGGACTGCCCTTTCGTCCCTGGCGGGGGCCGCGCCGGGGCCGTAGGGTCGGCGTGCCGCGCAGCGACGCAGGAGGGCCGGAGCGTGCGAGAGACCGCGACCCACTCGGTGGCGCCGACGTCCGGGGCCGCACCGACCAGGCGTACGGCGCAGCGGCGGGCGTCGGCGCCGGCCGCCCCCGCACGGGCGCCGCGTCCCGCCGAACTCGCCGACCTCCAGAGGACGGTGGGCAACGCGGCGGTGACCCGCCGGCTCCAGCGCCAGGCGGCTGACGGGGTCAGGGAGCAGGCGCGGCGCGACGCCGCCGACCCCGCCGGGCACGGCGAGTGGGGGTCGTTCCGCGAGGACATGGCCCGGGCGGGGTTCTCCGCGGACGTCACGGAGGTCGCCTGGCAGCTCGTCCTCGGCGGCATCGCCGAGCAGGGGCGGCTCAACGACGAGGCCATGGCGCGGTACACCGAGCGCCAGGCCCAGCGCGACCACCGGGCGTCGAACAGCTGGTACCAGGAGCTGGTGAAGGTCGTCGGCGACTACCTGGAGATCGACACGCCGACGCTGGCCCTGTGGTCGGGCGGCCGGGAGGTCAGCGACTACGCCCTCGGCAAGGGCCACACCCCGTTGGAGGCCACCGCCTTCGGCGGGGTGGTCGACAGGCTGACCCTGACGTCGGACTGGATGCTCAAGACGCCGATGTGGAACGTCCTGTCCAAGGCCTTCGTGAGCCGTGCCCGCGGCCCCGTCCACATCTTCCTGCGGGCGTACGACCCGGAGAGCGTGCTGATCGCGCAGGAGGTGCCGCAGCTGCGCGTGGTCATGGCGCTCGACCCGGCGGTGCGGCTCGTCTGGCACCCGGTGTACGCCGCGGCCGACGGGAGGCTGATGGAGGTCACCCGGGGCCTCGACCTGGCCGCCGACGCCCCCTGCTCCACCCGCGACGAGTGCGTACGGATCCTCTACGACTACCTGCGCCTGGTCCACGACCCGGCCAACGCCCACTCCGCGCGCGCCCACGCCGAGATGAGCGCCCGCCTCGCCGCCAACGGCAACCCGCAGTAGGGCCGCTGGGGCGGGGAGGCCGGCCGGTCTCCCCGCCCGCCCCTACGGCGCCGGTCGCGGTCCGGCGGCCTACTTGCAGAGGGCCGCGTCCACGTCGGCGGTGATCCGCGGCACGGCCGCTTCGGACGGCGTGGTGGTCACCGCGAAGTTCGCGGCGCGGCCGTCCTCGGTGACGCCCCCGAAGGTCACGGAGCCGGGCAGGCCGCCGCCGTGGCCCCAGTAGACGCCGGGGCCGCACGACAGCCGGTAGGAGGCCAGGCCCAGCCCGTACCGGGCGCCCTCGCCCAGGCTCCCGTCGGTGGCGACGGTCGTGCGCATCTGGGCGAGCTGCTCCGGGCCGAGCAGGCGGCCGCCGAGCAGTTCCGTGTAGAAGCGGTTGAGGTCGGTGTTGGTGGAGACCATCGCCCCCGCCGCCCAGCCCCAGGACAGGTCCTGGCGGGTGACGTCGGTGAGCGGGGCGCCGGGCGTCAGCCGGTGGTAGATCCTGGGGTGGGCCTCGTGCACGGTGGTGTCCCCGGGGGTCGGGAAGTAGGTGTGCCGCAGGCCGATCCGGTCGATGACGCGGCGGGTGATCTCCTCGCCCACCGGCCGGCCGGTGATCTTCTGGATGATCATCCCGGCGACCAGGTAGCCGGTGTTGCTGTACTGCCAGCCGGTGCCCGGGGCGAAGTCGGCCTTGTGGGCGAGCGCGAGGTCGAGCAGGTCGCGGGGCTCGTAGTACCGGTCCAGCGGGCCGGTGAGGTCGAGGTACTTCGTGTAGTTGGGCAGGCCGGCGGTGTGCTGGAGGAGCTGGCGGACCGTGATGGCCGCGCCGTCGATGCCGTCCCCGCGCAGCAGGCCGGGCAGGTAGGTGTCGACGTGCTCGTCGAGCGCCACCTTGCCCTCCTCGACGAGTTGCAGCACGACCACCGCGGTGAAGGCCTTGGTGTTGCTGCCGATCCGCACCTGGCCGTCCACCGGCACCTTGGCCCGGGTGGCCAGATCGCCCACCCCGGCCGTGTAGTTGCGGGTGCGTCCGTCCCGGCCGGTGACGGCGGCCAGCGCGCCGGGCATGGCGAAGTCCCGTACCAGGGCGTCCAGGTTCTTCTGGACGACGTCCGGCCGCCGCGCCGCGGCGGGGCCGGTGTCGGCGGCGACGGCACCGGCGGGAGCAGCGGCCCCGACCGCGAGCGCGCCGACGACGGCGGCCAGCGCGATCCGGCCGCGCGCGGTGGTCCGGCGGGGGCGGCCGGGGCGGTGGGAATCGTGCGCGTTCACGAGGAACTCCTGTCGCTGGGAGGGGTTTTCCGGGGCTTCCCGGAGGCCTCCAGCCGACCATCCGCGACCGGGCCGGGTCGTCCGCGCACGGGACGAGGGCGCCCTCACGCCCCGGCCCCGGGGGTCCGGGGCGTCCGGGAGCCCGGTCCCGGTCCGGTGTCCCCCCGGGGTCGTACGCCGCGGCGCGGGGCGCAGCAGGGAGAAGACCTGGTTGCCGTGGATCCACCCCGAGCAGTCGAACACGTTGAAGTCGGCGGAGTCGCCCAGTCCTTCGCCGTTGTCGTCCGGGTTCTGCTTCCAGATGCCCAGGCATTCGTTCTCGTTGCGCCGGCTGCGGAAGATGAAGGACTGGCTGTCGTCCTTGTAGTGGCACAGCTTCCACTGCTGGCTGTAGCCACCGGTGTCGGGGTTCTGGACGGCCTGCCCCCAGGCGCTGTACTGGTTCCTCTCCACGAGCTGGTTGAACGGCGTCCTGATCCGGTAGTAGCCGTCGTCGCAGACGTAGCCGTGCCACTCGGTCGAGGCCAGTGCCCGGGTCTCGGCCGACGCGGGGGCGGCGAGCAGGGTGAGGTTTCTCGGGGGGCCCGGCACCCCCGGCAGCCCCCCGGCCGCCCCCTGGCTGTCCGCCGGCGCCGGGTCAGGCGGGGAGGTGGGAGGCCACCAGGGCGGCGAACTCCTCGGGGGTGAGGATGCGGATGCCGAGCTCCTCGGCCTTGGCGCGCTTGGAGCCGGCCTTCTCGCCGGCGACCAGCAGGGTGGTGCGCTTGGAGACCGAGGAGGAGGCCTTGCCCCCGGCGCGTTCGATCAGTTCGTTCATCTGGTTGCGGGAGAGGTCGGCGAGGGCGCCGCTCATGCTGCCGGTGACGACGACGGCCTCGCCGGCCAGCGGGCCGGCCTCGCTCCCGTCGCTCCCGTCGCCGGTGCCGCCCTCCCCCGCCGCCGCGGGGGCGGTCGGGGTGGTGACGGCGGTGCCGACGCCGAGGCCGGCGAGGCGGTCCAGCAGCGGGGCGAGGTCGGCGAGTTCGCCGGCGACGACGCGGGCCTTCTCGGCGCCGATGCCGTCGACGCCGGCCAGGGTCTCGGCGTCGGCGGCGCGGATCGCCGTCATGCTGCCGAAGTGCGCGGCGATCCGGCGGGACATGGTCCGTCCGGTGCCCCGGATGCCGAGGGCGCAGAAGACCCGGTTGAGCGGCTGGGTACGGGCGGTGGCGATCGCGGCGAGCAGGTTGTCGGCGCTGGTCTCCCCCATCCGCTCCAGGGTGAGCAGTTGCTCGCGGGTGAGGGTGAACAGGTCGGCGAGGTCGGCGACCAGGCCGGCCTCGACGAGCTGGACGGCGCGGGTGCCGCCGAGGCCCTCGATGTCGAGCTGGTCGCGGCCGGCCGCGTAGAGGACGGAGGCGACGGCCTGGCAGTTGCGGCCGCGCACGCAGCGCCAGCGCTGTTCGGCGGTGTCGATGGCGTCGCCGCAGCGCGGGCAGGCCTCGGGGAAGGCGATCGGCTGCTCGGCGCCGGTGCGGGCGTCGAGCACCGGGGCCTCCACCCGGGGTATCACGTCGCCGGCGCGGTAGACGAAGACCTGGTCGCCGATCATCAGCCCGCGCCGTTCGATGTCGGCGGGGTTGTGCAGGGTCGCGAAGGTGACGGTGACGCCGTCGATCACCACCGGTTCGAGGACCGCGCGCGGGGCGATGATCCCGGTGCGGCCGACGTTCCACTCCACCCCGAGCAGCCGGGTGACCTTGTGCTGGGCGGCCAGTTTGCGGGCCACCGCCCAGCGCGGCGCGCGCGAGCCGGAGCCGGCCTCGGCGCGGTCGGCGGCCAGGTCGGCCTTGACCACCACGCCGTCGATGCCGAAGGGCAGTTCGGAGCGCAGGGCGGCGATCTCGTCGATGCGCTGCTGGACCTCGGTGGTGCCCGCGCAGTGCCGCGGGCGGGCCGCGGTGGCGGCGGCGGTGTTGGCGCCGAGGGCGGCGAGGCGTTCCAGCAGGGCGCTGTGGGCGAGGCCTTCGGGGCCGACGGCGTCGTAGGCGAAGAAGGTCAGCTCGATCCGGTAGGGGCGGTCCTTGGCCCGCAGGGTGCCGGCGGCGCCGCTGCGCGGGTGGGCGAAGGGGGTGGCGCCGTGCTCGGTGCGCGCCCGGTTGGCGTGCTCGAACTGGTCCTGGGTGAGCAGGACTTCGCCGCGCAGCTCGATGTCGGCGGGCTCGGTGAGTTCGGCGGGCAGGCCGAGGATGTCGGCGGCGGCGTGGGTGACGTCCTCGCCGGCGAGGCCGTCGCCGCGGGTGACCACCTGCTGAAGGCGCCCGGCGCGGTAGCGGGCGGCGATGGCGAGGCCGTCGAGCTTGGGCTCCACGCACCAGGCGGCGACGGGCCGGCCCAGGCGCCGTTCGAGGCCGGCGGCCCAGGACTCCAGCTCCTCCGCGGAGAACACGTTGTCCAGCGAGAGCATCGGCACGCTGTGCGGGACGTCGCCGGTGGCGGCGCCGCCGGCCACCTTGCCGGTCGGCGAGTCGGGCAGCGCCTGGCCGGGGTGGGCGTCCTCGTAGGCGGCGACGGCCCGCAGCAGCGCGTCGTACTCGTCGTCCCCGAGCGGGGTGGCGCCGTCGGCGTAGTACGCGGCGGCGGCCTGGACGGCGGTGGCGACGGCATCGGCGTACGCGGACGGGGAGGACAGCGGGGCTGCGGTGTCGGTCATGGCGGAATCATGGCGGCCGGCACTGACAGCGCCGCGGCGGTCCCGGACCGGGGTGGCCGGCCGGTCAGCACTCCAGGAGGGTGCAGCTCCAGTGCATGCCGCGCCCCATGCCGGCCAGGGCGATCAGGTCGCCGTCGCCGAAGTGCCCGGCCGCGCGGTGGTACTGGAGGTCGAGGAGGTGGTCCGCGGCCCCGAAGTGGCCCCGTTCCAGGGAGATTTCGAGGTTGGTGCGCTCCACCGGGACGCCGAGCCGGTCGGCCAGCTTCGTCAGGGTGGCGTGGTTGTCGTTGAGCAGCACCACCCTGGCGAGGTCCTGGACGGACGCGCCGATCCGCTTGCAGGCCCGCGCGACCACCTCGTGCACCCGTTCGCCCATCAGGCCGACGAACTCCTGGAAGCGCTCCGTGTCGTAGTCGAAGAACTCCATCAGGCCCCAGGCGTCGCGGGCCGGGGCGGGCGCCCGGCCGCCGCGGAAGGGAGCGGCCGCGCCGCCCTCCTCCATCCGGAACAGGTCGGCAAAGCGGCCGTCGCTGATCGTCTCGGCGGCCCGCCAGCGCAGTTCGGGGTGGCCGCGCCCGGCCACCGCGGCGCCGGCGCCGTCGGAGAACAGCAGCGAGTTGGTGTACATCCGGTTCCAGTAGGGCTCGCACGTCCGGTGCGCCCCGACGACCAGGGCCCGCTGGTAGTCGGGGTGGGTGGCGAAGCGGCCGGCGAGCAGGTCGAAGCAGGTGATCCCGCTGACGCAACCCTGGCCGACCAGGACCGCCTCGGCGCGGCGGGCGCCGAGGCGGTCCTGGAGGGCCGCGGCCGGGTCCCAGTACAGGTACTCGGGGATGTCGGTGATCGCGAGGACCACCAGGTCCAGGTCGGCGGGGTCGGTGCCCGCCTCGTCCAGGGCCGCCCGGGCGGCGTCGAGGGCGAGGTCGGTGAGCCCGACCCCGTCCGGGCTGCGGTGGACGGTGCGGTAGCCGTACCCCTGGACGCGCTCGACGTCCTCGGTGTACTCGGAGGCCACGTCCGCGACGGCGACGGGCTCCCCGAGCGCCGATCCGAATGACATCAGTCCGTAGTCCACGTCACTGCCCCTTCCGGCCCTGCGGTTGTTCCAGGACGTCCTGGCCTGGTCGGCGGATCCGGCGCGGGGGGCCGGCCCGCCGGTCGCGTCCGCACGGCACCGGCCGGTGCCGCGGGGGATGCCGCCGCCGTCACCGAGGAGGGTTCGCCGGCGAACTTCCGTCTTCCTGGCGCGGCCCGACGCCCCGTCAGGCTATACACCGCCGACCGGCCCTGACCAGCACCGACACCGGCGCACCCGCCGGCGGGCGGGGCTCCGGGCGCGGCCGCGGGGGCGCCGGGGTGCGGGGGTGCGGGTGCATACCGGGCCGCGCAGCAGGGAGCCGCCGCGGGCGGCCGGTGGCGAGAGGTCAGGAGGAGGAGCGATGCACCGGATCGAGGAGTCCGTCGAGGTGTCGGCGCCGCTCGACACGGTCTACGGGAGCTGGGTGAGGGTCGAGGAGTTCCCGCGGTTCATGCGCGGGGTGGTCAGTGTCGACCGGTCGGACCGCGGCGCCAGCCTGGTGGTGCGGACCGCGGCCGGGCCGCGGGAGTTCGAGGCCGTGACGACGGAGCTGGTGGCGCGGGAGCGGATGGCCTGGGACAGCGGCCCCGGGCCGGTGCGGCACCGGGGTGTGGTCACCTTCCACCCGGTGGACGCCCGGACCACCCGGGTGATGCTCCAGCTGGAGGTCGAGCCGCACGGGATCTGGGAGCGCCTCGCCGAGGCGCTCGGTTTCGTCGACCGCCGGGTGATCGACGACCTGGAGGACTTCCGGCGCCACGTCGAGGAGGACGCCGACGCCACCCGGGCGTAGCGGCCGGGCGGCGCGAAGGCACCGGCGCCGCGGCGGTGGCGGGGTGAACCCGATGGCTCGGTCCTGGCGACGCCTTGGCCCCGCGCCCTGATGACGCCCCGTCGGGTCCCGCGGTCCCGAGGAGCCCTGCCCGGCACCGGAACCCGGCACCGGCGTCCTCGCCGCACGGACGGGCTACGACGCCGACGGGATGGCGGTGTGCGCGAGGGCGAGGGCGAGCATGTGGTGCATGACGGCGGCGGGGACGGCCGGATTCCGGGCAGCGGTCTCGGAGCGGCGCGGTTCGAGCAGCAGCGCCACCAGGTCCCGCGTGGGCAGGACGGGGTTGGTGCGGGCGAGCCGCCGCACGCTGCCGTCGGTGTCGGCGGTGAGCGCGGCCGCGGTGGCCGGGGCGAGCCGCAGGTGCCCGGCGGCGGCCTGACGGACCAGCGGGTCCGGGTCGGCGGCGGCCCGTTCGACGTCGGCGGGGGCGGTTTCGGGGTCGTCGAGCGCGGCGGCCCGCAGGCGCGGGTTCGGGTCGGCGGCCAGGCGCAGCAGGCCTTCGCGCGGGAAGTTGGGGTGGTTGCGCGGGCGGCCGGGGAAGGAGAGGGTGCCGTCCCACCAGGCCGCCATGTCCAGGAGCATCCAGGGCGGGGCGTCCTCGCAGGACTCGGCCAGGAAGATCCGCACCGCGCGGTCCTCGTCGCGGGCGAGGAGCTCGGCCACGTCGGCGGGCAGCCGCGGCGCCCGGGCGACGCTGCGGCGGACCAGCAGTTTCGGGGAGGCGGCGAGCAGGCGCATGGCCTCGGCGTCCGCGTGCAGGGCGGCGACCCACCACAGGACCGTGCTCCGGCTGCCGGGGTCGATGTCGGGGACCTCTGCGGCCATCGCCGCCAGCTCGGCGGGGGTGGCGGCCGCCAGGGCCGCGCCCTCGGCCGCGCGGTCGGCTCCCCGGGCCTCCTCGGCGAGCAGCGCTCCCGGAGTGAACCCGATGGGGGTTCGGCCGCGTGGAGAGGTCCGTAGGGCAACTGCAGAGCGGCCTTACGTCCACTCAGCCACCTGGTAACCAAGGGAGACCCAAATGATGAAGATCCTGTTCTCCATCCGTGACGCGTCCTTCGCCAAGAAGAGCCTGAAGGCCAGCGCCTGGTACATCTGGTACTAAGCCGGCTGATCGGTACCTCCGGTACCTGAACAGCTGATCCGCCCCCGCCTCCGCCCGCTCGCGGCCTCCGCCGGGAGACCGGGCCGGGGCGGGGGCGGAGACCGGCCCCGGCAATGTCTCGGAGACCTCACATGGCACTCTCACCCGCCTCCGCCCGTGCGCGGAACACCGTGCTCTCCCCCCGGCTCGAGGCCCTGCTCAGGGACCATCTGGGCAAGGACGCCGTCCGGCTCGAACCCGACACGATCGGGGTCGCCGGGCCCGAGCTCACCGACCGGATCCTCGCCGCCCGGCGCGCCACCGAGATCGAACGGCCCACGTTCAAACCGCTGCACGGACGTTCGATCAGCCGCACCGAGGCGTCCTCGGTGACGCGGACGATCGGCAGCGACGTACGCGAGGCGCTGCGGGCCCCGCTGCCGCGGAACATCGACCTGTCCGGTCCGTGGCCGCTCACCGGACACCTCTTCCTGCGCGACCTCATCCTCGGCCGGGACCCGCGCCGGCTGCGGATCCTGATGAGCCGCAACCTCGAACTGACGCCGCTGCTCACCTGGTTGGTGATCTCGGTCGGCGCCGCACTGCCCGGCGGCCCCAAGCCCGGCGACGACCTCACCGCACTCGGGAAGCTGGCCGCGAAGGCGCCCGGCTACCAGGACCGGCGGTACGCGATGGGCATGTACCGCCGAGCCGCCGCACCCGTCTGCTTCACCATCTCCACCCTGGTCGCGAACGCGCTCTGGCTCGGCGCACCGTTCGACGACAGCACGCCGAACCGCAACATCATCCTCGAGTCACTGCGCCTGCTGCCGCCGTCGTGGAACATCCTGCGCCGCGCATCGCCCGAGTACCCCGCGCTCGACCCGCGGATCGGCGCGGGCGACGACGTCCTCGTCCTGCCGCTGCTCTCCCATCGCGACCCGGCGCTGTGGGAGGCCCCGGAGGAGTTCCGCCCGGAGCGCTGGGACCACCTCGACCCGGACGGCACTCCCGGCTACCTGCCGTTCGGACACTCCTCCGAACGCTGCTGGGGCCGGCACATGGTGATGCCGCTCGCCGAACTGCTGCTGGACCGGGTCCGGGAGGCCGGCCTGGTCGTCGACCCCGGGCAGCGCACTGCCAAGGTGCCGCTGCTCGGCCTGCTCGGCGTCAGCGAGATCCGGGTCCTGAAGGCACGCGATGCCCGCTGACCACCCGCGCACCGACCACCGGGACGCCGAACGCGGGGCCACCGGGACGGAGTTCGCCGACGGCCGGTTCTACGCCGACCCGCACTCCGCGTACCGCCGCTGGCGCACCGAGGGCGGCGTCCGCAAGGTCCGGTTCGGCGGCGCGGCCGGCCTCGAAGGCTGGGTCGTCACCGGCCACGCCGAGTGCCGGGCCGCCCTCGCCGACCCCCGGCTGAGCAAGAAGGCCGTCACCGAGGCGTTCGCCCGGCACGTCGGGAACTCCGAGGGCGGCCCGGGCCGCGACCTGATGACGCACATGCTCAACTCCGACCCCCCGGAGCACTCCCGGCTTCGCAAGCTGGTCCGGCAGGCGTACACCGGGCGGCGGGTGGCGGCCCTGCGGCCGATGGTCGAGCGCCACGTCGGCGCACTGCTGGACCAGCTGGACGGGCTCGAATCGGCCGAGCTGATCAGCGGGTTCGCACTGCCGCTGCCACTCGCGGTGGTCTTCGAGCTGTTCGGCGCGCCGCAGGCCGAACGGGAGAACCTCCAGGTCCGGGGCAACGCGGTCGAGGCCGGCCCGCAGGACGGCGGCGGGGCGGACGGCGAGGTCTCGGTGGAGACCGCCGAGGGCATGGCGGACTACCTGCGCGCCCTGGTCGACCACAAGCGCACCCACCCGGGCGACGACCTGATCTCCGACCTGCTCGCCGCCCAGGCGGAGGGCGACCGGCTGACCGAGGCCGAGATCACCTCGATGGCGTTCCTGCTCGCGATCGCCGGCCACCAGACCACCGTCAACCTGATCGCGAACGGTGTCCACGCCCTGCTCGGCCACCCCGAGCAACTCGCGGCGCTGCGCGCGGATCCGCGGCTCCTTCCCGGCGCGATCGAGGAAGTCCTGCGCTACGAGAGCCCGTTCGGCATCGCGTCGCTCCGCCGCACGACCGAGCCGGTGACCATCGCCGGCACCACGATCCCGGCCGGCGAGTTCGTCCAGATCGCGCTGCTCGCCGCCAACCGCGACCCGGCCGTCTTCGCCGACCCCGACCGCTTCGACATCACCCGCCCGGACGCCACCCGCCACCTCGCGTTCGGCCACGGCATCCACCACTGCCTCGGCGCACAGCTGGGCCGGCTCCAGGCCGAGGTCGCCTTCAGCGAACTGCTGCGCCGCTTCCCGGCCCTGCGCCTGGCCGAACCGGCCGCGTCCGCGCGGTGGCAGGAGAACCCGCGGCACCGGGGACTGCTCAGCCTGCGGGTGCTGCTGCGCTGACGACCGGAGTTCGGGCGTCGACGGAGGGCGAATCGGAACGACGCCGAGGTCGCCGACGGCTCCGACGGACGGTGCCGGATCACCCGGGGAACCGCCCACGGCCGCATCGTGTCCACCCCGGACATGCCGGCGGAGGGGCCGTCCCGGCCGGGACGGCCCTTCCGGCGGCCAGGGCCTTCAGCAGACTCCCCGGGCCCGGCAGCTGTCAGCAGGTGCCGACGCGGCCGTTGTACGAGGACCAGACCGGCGTCCAGGGGCTGCTGTCGTCGTGCGGCCGGTAGACGACGACGTTGGCGTCGTTCTGCAGGCGCACCCAGTTGGCGCTGGGGTTGCAGCCGAAGGCGGAGTTGGAGGCCCACCGGGCGTTCTTGAAGGTGTCGTAGACGACGAAGTTGCCGTCGTACTGCATGATCACCTTGCCGGCGCCGCCGGAGTTGGTGCCGGTGGCCCACAGGGCGGTGCCGCGCTCGTCGTACTCCACGAGGTTGCCGTCGCCCTGGTAGAGCAGCCGGTAGGCGCCGTTGGCGGAGACCAGCGAGTCGCCGGGCAGCAGGCAGCTGCCCCAGTTCATGTGGTCCCAGCCGCGGGGGTTGCGCGCGCAGCTCCAGTCGTCGGAGGCGGCGGCCTCGGTGGCGGTCATCAGCCCGGTGACCGAGGCCAGCGCCAGCGCGGCGCCGACCAGGGACAGGGCGCGCCCGACCGTTCGGTTCTTCCTCATCGTTCCCCTTTTCCGCTGCGGCGTGCCTCCCGGCCGGCCGCGGCACGGTGTCGTCGACGGCCGTACGGGCCCGGGGGCCCGCCTGCCGTCCGGGATGGGAGTGGGGCCACCCCGGCCCCTGCGTTCATGCCAACGGCAGGCGGGCGGCGGCCGGTTCACCGGGCATCCCGCGGCGGGCGGCCGCATCCCGGGGCCGGGCGCGGCACACCCGCCCTGACCTTGTAGGTTTCGGTGTCACCGGCTGCGAGGAGCCGGTGACACCCGGTGGGGAAGGGGAGCCCGGCCGGGCGGGAAGGGGACGGACCCCGGAAGGGAAGGACGGACGGTGGCCACGAGCACGGAGAGCGTGTTCCGCAGCGAGGGCATGCCCGAGAAGGAACGGTTCGACTGCTGGCGGGAGTTGGTCGGCCGCACCCGGGACAGCGAGGTGACCAGCGTCCACTCCGAGGACTTCCGGGCGGAGATGCGGCGCCTGGAGCTCGGGCCGGTGACCCTCCTGCGGACCTCCTTCCCGCCGACCCGCTTCCAGCGCACCGCGCGCCGGGTGCGGCGCTCGGACCGGGGGGTGTTCCACCTGACCCTGCTGCTCGACGGCGGCTTCGCCCTGACCCGCGACACCGGGGGCACCGAGACCTTCGGGCCCGGCAACCTGCACATGCTCGACAGCTCCCACCCGTTCGACCTGCGGGCCTTCGACACCCGCGTCCGGGCCCCCGCGGAGCGCCGGATCGAGGCCGTCGGCGTGGACTTCCCCACCGCCCTGCTGCCGCTGCCGCCGCACCGGGTGCACGAGCTGCTGGGCCGCGGCTTCTCCTCCCGGGAGGGCACCTGCGCGCTGCTCTCGGAGTTCCTCGTCGGCCTCGACCGGCAGGCCGCCCTCCTGGGCCCCGTCGAGACGCCCCGGCTGGGCGGGGTCGTGGTCGACCTGGTGGCCGCCTGGCTCGCCCGGGAACTGGACGCCGAGGCCGCGGTGCCCGACGACACCCGGCAGCGGGCCCTGGTCGAGAACGTCCGGGCCTTCATCGCCCGCCACCTGCACGACCCCGAGCTGACGCCCGCCGTGATCGCGGCCGCCCACCACATCTCCGTCAGCTACCTGCACCGCCTGTTCACCCGGCAGTCCGACGGCGAGACCGTCGCCGCCTTCGTCCGCCGCCGGCGGCTGGAGCGGGCCCACCGCGACCTCGCCGACCCCGCGCTGCGCGCCCTGCCCGTCCACGCCGTGGCCACCCGCTGCGGCCTGCCCCGCGCCGCCGAGTTCAGCCGCGCCTTCCGGGCCGCGTACGGGCTCTCCCCCCGCGAGCACCGCCGCCGGTCCCTGGCCGGGGCCGGGCAGCCGTAGAGGCCGCGGGCGCGGAAACGCTCGCACGGCGGGCACCGGGTGAGCACGTCGTACGCACGAGCGGGCGGGAAGGCCGGAGCAGTCCACCCGGTGCCAACAACTGTCCACTCGGTGCCAACACGGCGGGGGTGCCGCCCTGGCATGCTCCTCCTGGAACACCGCGAGCGGAACACCGAGTTCCGTTTCCAGGCCGGCGGTCCGGCACGCCACGGGGGAGCGTGCCGGGCCGCCGGTTCCGCACGGGCCGCCGGTTCCGCATGGGCCCGGCCCCGGCCGGGTCAGCGGGCGGACTCGTGGGCGAAGACGCTCCGGCCGACCGCGTCCTGCAGGGGCTTCAGGTGCCGGTCGACGAGGGTCTGGTAGTCGGTGGCGCGGCCGTCGGACCACTGGCCCAGGCCCGCGACCATCGCCCGCCCCGCGCCGGAGAACATCTGCACCATGCCGCTGTCCGGCGCCAGGGTGGCCAGGCCCGAGGCGGGCGGCGGGGCCTGGGCGCCGACCTGGTAGTCGTCGAAGGCCATGCTCAGGGTGGTGACCAGGTGGACGGTCTCCTTGGGGTCCGCCATCGTGAAGACGGCCAGGTTGTACTGGTTCTCGGCGCTGTCGGTGTACAGGGCGATCTGCTCGCCCAGGCAGCCCTTCGACGCGCGGATCATGCCGATCAGCCGCGGGCCGACCGAGTCCGGTTCGACGCAGGACTTCATGACGGTCGATCCGACCCTGGTGTAGACCTCGCCGCCGGCCGCCTTCACCTGGGCCGGGAAGAGCTGGTCGAGCGGCAGCAGGGAGGCGGCGGCCGGAGCGGCGGAGACCGACGGCGCCGCGGACGACGGGGACGGGGACGGGGCCGCGGCGGCCGGGGCCCCGCCCTCGTCGTCGCCGGGGCGCAGCAGGGTGAAGGCCCCGACGGTCACGGCGGCGGCGACGAGGGCGAGCGCGAGGTTGCGCGGCCAGACCCGCTGGGGGTGGGGCCGGTCAGGATCGGTGCGGTGCATACCGACGTACGGTAGTGATCTTGGTCGCGACGCTTGACGACGGTCCGATCACAGTGTCGTCACGGCCTCGGGGGCGTCGACGGCTGCTGCCCGTTCGCGTCCTCCCTGACCCAGGCGCCGGCGCCGAGGCGGCCCGTGGTGCCGAGGTCGAGTTCCGGGGTGACCGTCACGGGGGCCGCGTCGGGGGTGGCGCGCACCCGGACGTAGGGGGCGTTGAGCGGTTCGCCGACGACGTCGACGGTGTTGCGCCACACCAGGGTCGAGCCGGCGCCCTCCCCCGGGCGCAGGGCGAACTTCTGGGGCGGGGCGTCGGCGCCGGTGCCGGTGGCGATCTCGGCGCCGCCGTGCAGGACGCGCACCCCGTCCAGGGGCTTGCGGTCGAGGTCGAGCGGCTGCACCTGGGGGTAGCCGTCGAGGGTGACGGTGGCGGTGCCGCAGTTGCGCAGGTGCAGGCCGACCACGCGCAGGCCCATCGCGGCGTCGCCCTCGTCGGCGTACAGCCGCAGGCCGGAGGGCGGGCAGGTGCCGGCGGCGCCGGGCGCCTCGGCGGTGGGGACGCTGCGGACCTTGAGGATCTCCGGCCTGGTCGCGCGGGCGCCGGGCCGCGGGGTGGGCCGGCCCGGGAGGGCGGGTTCGCCGAGCCGGCTCGGTGTCCCGTTCAGGTCGAGCCGCCCCTTCTCGGTGGCGCCGGGGGCGAGAGCGGTGACGGTCCGGGAGAGGTTGTCCAGCGCGGCCCCCTCCGCCGAGCGGAGGCTGAACACCACGGTGACGTCGTGCGGTTCGCCGTTCGGGTTGGTCACCTCGTACTCGGCGCAGGCCGGGCCGACGGCGGTGATCCGCACCCCGCCCTGGGCGCGCCCGGTCGGCTCCGCCCCGGCGCCCGTGGGCCTCGGCGTCGGGGTGCCGCAGGCCCCGGGGGTGCCGGAGGCCTCCGGGGCGCCGCCGGAGCCGGTGGTCACCACGGTGCCGCATCCCGTGAGCAGCAGGGCGGCGGTCGCGGTGAGGCAACTGGCCGTCAGTTGGCGGCGGGGCTTGGAGGACTGGCGCATCGGTCGAGTCGATCACGCCCGCCGCCGGACGGCTGTGAGCTGCGCCACTTCGCGGGCAACAGGCCTGCCACGATCCGCGCACCCGCTGCAAGGGCGCGTTCGATCGCCGCGGCGGAAGCATGGGTTGATTCGTGCCGTTCCATAACTTTGGACACAAAAGCACAACTTGACAACGTTATGTCCGATCCTCTGGCCAGAGCTGACGGTCCGTCGTCACTCTCGGTGGTAGCTCTTCTCACGCACCGCTACCATCCTGGAGCCAGAGTGAGCACCACCCCCTTCTCCCGCCCCCGCCTCGCGGCCCTGGCCGTGGCGGTCGTCGCCGCCCTCGCCGCCCTCACGATCCCCACCACCGCGGCCTCCGCCTCCACCGCCCCCGGCGCGCGGGACACCGCGATCGCCCAGGCCGTCGCCAACGTCGCCGACAACGCCGAGGTGTTCGGCTTCGGTTCGAGCCAGGACCTCGTGCCCACGGACGTCGTCCTCGACACCGACGGCGCCTCGCACGTGCGCTTCGACCGCACCTACCAGGGCCTGCCGGTGGTCGGCGGCGACCTCGTCGTCCACCAGGACGCCAAGGGCCGGTTCAACGGCTCCAGCCGGGCGGCCGCCCACGACCCCTCCCTGAAGTCCACCGTCCCCGTGGTGCCCGCCCAGGCCAGCGCCGCGCACGCGCTCGCCGTCTCCCCCGGCGTCCAGGACGCCGTCAGCACCCCCGAACTCGTCGTCTGGGCCGCCGACGGCACGCCCCGCCTCGCCTGGCGCACCACCGTCCGGGGCAGCGGCGACCACGGCCAGCCCGCCGGACGGATCGTCGTCACCGACGCCGTCACCGACGAGCCGATCGAGGCCTACGACGTCGATCCCCAGGCGGTCGGCACCGGGAACTCCGAGTACACCGGCAAGGTCAGCATCGACACCACCCCGATCAGCGGTGGCTACACGCTGACCGACCCGGTCCGCGGCCACGTCACCAAGGACGCCAACAACGTCGCCTACGGCTCCCTCACGGCGAGCTCCGGCACCAGGTTCACCAGCACCACCAACGTCTGGGGCGACGGGCGCAAGTTCTCCACCGACCGCTCCACCGCCGCCGTCGACGCCCACGCCAACACCGCCTGGACGTACGACTACTACAAGAACGTCCACGGCCGCAACGGCATCAGGAACGACGGCAGGGCCGCCACCGTCTTCGTCCACGTCGGCACCAGGTGGGACAACGCCGTGTGGTCCAACGGCTGCTTCTGCATGATGACCGGCGACGGCAACGGCACCACCGACCCCGAGCAGGTCGACCTCGACACCATGGGCCACGAGATGACCCACGGCGTCACCGCCGCCACCGCCAACCTGCGCTACAGCGGCGAGTCCGGCGGCCTCAACGAGTCCACCAGCGACATCTTCGGCACCATGGTCGAGTGGTACGCCGACAACCCGATCGACACCCCCGACTACCTCTTCAGCGACCAGTCCACCCCGCCCTGGCTGCGCCGCTTCGACAAGCCCTCGCTGGACGGCCGCTCGGCCGACTGCTGGAGCAGCACGGTCGGCAACCTCGACGTCCACCACTCCTCGGGCGTCGGCAACCACTGGTTCTACCTGGCCAGTGAGGGCAGCGGCAGCAAGACCGTCAACGGCGTCACCTACAACAGCCCCACCTGCAACGGCTCCACCGTGACGGGCATCGGCAACCAGAAGGCCGCCCGGATCTGGTACCGCGCGCTGACCGTCTACATGACCTCCACCACCACCTACAAGGACGCCCGCACCGCCTCCCTCAACGCGGCCCGCGACCTGTACGGCGCCGGCGGCACCGAGTACAACGCGGTCGCCGCGGCCTGGTCCGCCGTCAGCGTCAGCTAGCCACCGCCGCCGTCCAGGAGCCGGCCAGGGGCCGGTGGTCCACACCCTGAACAGCTCCTGGACGGTGCTGTGATGACCGGCCATCATCATCTGCAACAACCCACCACGCCACGGAAGAAGACCGAGATGCCCGCGATACTCAGGAAGCCCCGGCTCAAGGCCGGGATCGTCGCCGCCGCCACCACCGCGGCCGGGGTGCTGGGCGTCGCCGCCGCACCCGGCGCCCAGGCGGCGGGCAACTGCACCCACTACGGGCAGGCGGGGTACGCGCAGGTGTTCACCGACTACAACTACTCGGGCGACTGCTGGGAGTTCCCGATCGGGACCTGGACGGTCTTCCCCGTCCTGGTCAACCACAAGGTCTCCTCGCTGCGGAGCTGGTCCTCCCACTCCGGCCAGGTCGTGCACCTGTCCGGCGACGGCCTGACCTTCGACGCGGGCGCCGGCGAGTGGTGGCCGAACCTGCCCGGCTGGTTCAACGACCGGGCGAACGCCGGTTACTGACGCCCCACGGCAACGACGGCGACGACGGCGGGAGTGCCCGGAGTGGCCGGAGTGGGAAGTCGGACCCGCCGGCTTCCCACTCCGGAAGCTCACCGCGCCGGGGGTTCCGCACGCTCGGTGTCCGGCCGCCGGGCGGTCCACGAGGTGAGGAAGCGCAGGGCGTCGTGGGAGGGGCTGCCGGGTTCGGCGGTCAGGACCATGAGGCGCTGTCCGGAGCCGTCGGGGCTGGCCCAGGTGTCGCAGTCGAGGGTGAGGTCCCCCACCAGGTGGTGGCGGTAGTGCTTGGTGCCGTGACCGGCGCTGTTGACCCGGTGCTCGGCCCACCAGGTGCGGAAGTCGGCGTCCTGGAGGGACAGGTCGCCGACGAGCCGGGCCAGGGCGGGATCGTCGGGCTCGGCCGCGGCTTCCATGCGCAGCGCGGCGACGGCCTCCCGGGCGTCGTGGGACCAGTCGCGGTGCAGGGGCCGGACCACCGGGTCCGTGAACAGCAGCCTCAGGTAGTTGCGCCGGTGGGCGGCGACGGCGGCGAAGTCGGTGTAGAGGGCCGTGGCGGCGGGGTTCCAGGCCAGGACGTCCAGGCGTCTGCCGAGGACGAGCGCGGGGGTGCCGGTGAGCTGGTCGAGCAGGCGTCCCATGGCCGGGCGCAGGCGTTGGACGGGCCGGCGGGGACGCGGGCGGGCGTCGGTGCGGCCGGCGAGTTCGTAGAGGTACTTCTGCTGGTCGTCGTCCAGGCGCAGGGCGCGGGCCAGCGTGGCGAGCACGGGTGCGGACGCCCGGACCCGGCCCTGTTCCAGCCGGGTGTAGTAGTCCACGCTGATGGCGGCGAGCCCGGCGGCCTCCTCGCGGCGCAGCCCGGCGACCTTGCGGGGCGCGCCCGTCTCGGGAAGGCCGCACTCCCGCGGCGTCAGCTGGGCCCGGCGGGCCTTGAGGAAGGCGCCCAGCGCCCGGGGGTCGGAGTCCGAGGTCATGGCGTCCAGTGTCGTCGCGCCGGGACGGTGGCGGCAGGTGTGCGAGGGGGCAGGTTCTTTCCCGGGCACGAATCCGGCTCTCCCGCGCGGGCGGCGGGTGACGGACCGTGGAGGCGTGCCCGGCAGGGCGGGGCCCCCGGGCCCCGTGCGGGTACGTCACGACCCCGTCACCGTCCCGATGGAGAGTTCCCCATGGCCCGGACCACCGTCCGTTTCGACAGCGCCGGCATCACCCTCGCCGGCCACCTCCACACCCCGCAGGCGCCGGCGCCGGGCCCGCGGCCGGCGCTCGTGGTCGGCCACCCCGGCACCGGTGTGAAGGAACAGGCGTCGGGCACCTACGCGCGGCTGCTGGCCGAGCGCGGCTTCGTCGCCCTCGCCTTCGACGCCGCCCACCAGGGCGAGTCGGGCGGTCTGCCGCGGGGCCTGGAGGACCCCGCCCAGCGGGTGGAGGACTTCAAGGCCGCGGTCTCCTACCTCACGACCCTCGACGAGGTCGACGCCGACCGGATCGGCCTGCTGGGCATCTGCGCCTCGGGCGCCTACGCGCTGGCCGCGACCGGCACGGACCCGCGGGTCAGGGCCGTGGCCGCGGTGTCCACCGCCGAGCCCGCCCGCCAGTTCCGCCTCGGCGCCGACGGCACCCAGGACCCGGCCGTCTTCCGGGCGCTGCTGGAGTCGGCCGCGGCGGCCCGCAGCGCCGCCGCGCGCGGCGAGGACCCCGGGGCGTTGAGCGTGTTCCCGGAGACCGCCGAGCAGGCCCTCGCGCTCGGCGGCCGGCACGGCGCCGACGGCTTCGCGTACTACTGCACCCCGCGCGGCCGGCACGAGCGCTCCGCGAAGACCCTCGCGTGGGAGAGCGTCGACCGGATGGCCCTGCACGACGCCTTCCTCGCCGTCCCGCTGATCGGCTCCCGCCCCGTCCTCCAGATCATCGGCGAACACGCCGTCACCGCCTGGATGGCCGTCGAGGCCCACCAGCGCGCCACGGGCCCCAAGGAGCTCCACCGGATCGAGGGCGCCGGCCACGTCGACCTCTACGACCGGCAGGAGTACGTCGCCCCCGCCGTCGACAAGCTCACCGCCTTCTACACCGCCCACCTCGCCACCACCGGCTGATCGCGGGGGCGGGCGCTTCGCCCGGGAGGCGTGGGTGGCGGACCGGCGGTCCGGCGGTCCGGATCGAAGGACCGCGAGGTGCCGACACCCCCCGAGTTCCGTGGCTTCGGCCCGGTACGGCGCGGCCACGACCACCCCGAGGCCGACAGCTCAGGCCCTGGAGGGCCGCTGTCCCCGGGACCCGTCGGCCGCGAGCGGAAGGCTGCGCAGCGACAGCGCGCTCGGCGCCGGCAGCGCTCCGTGGGCCGCCTCGGCGCGGAACGACTGGAGCAGGTACGCCACCAGGCGCCGGGACGCCGCACGGTCACCTGGCAGTGCGGTGACCAGACCGCAGTGGGACAACAGGGCCACGGCGAAGTCGGAGGGGTGGAAGTCGGCCCGCAGCGCGCCCGCCGCCTGAGCCCTGCGGACCAGGGTCAGGAAGTCCCGCTCGGCCTGTTCCCGTAGCCGCGCGTGTTCTCGCGTGCTGTCCGGGAAGGCCGCGACGAACGCGGCCGGGAAGCCCCGTTCCTCCCGTTGCAGTTCGCAGACCGTCTCGACCAGCCGCTGGAAGCCCCGCCACGGATCGGGGTCGGCCAGCGCCTCGGTGAGCGTCCGGGCACAGGTGTCCATCTGGTGCGCGAACGCGGCCCGCACCAGGGCCTCCCGCGTCGGGAAACGCCGGTACAGCGTCGCCACGCCGACCCCCGCCCGTCGGGCCACGGTCGCCATGGGCGCGTCGATGCCGTGCTCGGCGAAGACCAGGCGGGCGGCCGAGAGGATGCGCCGCCGGTTGCGCCGGGCGTCCGCCCGCAGACCGTCCTGCCCCGCGATCCGAGAGGATTCCCCCACCGCTCTCTCTCACCTCCGGTCAAGTGGACGATCCCGTCCGCTTGCCAGCCTACGCTCGGCGCCACGACCCCCCGCACGGCCACTGGTGGCGAAGGTGAGAACCCGACGATGGACGACCGCACGATGAGAGCCGTACTGTTCGACCGCTTCGGCGGCCCCGAGGTGCTGTACGTGGGCCGGGTGCCACGTCCCGGACCGGCACCCGGCGAGGTCCTCGTGCGCGTGCGCGCGTTCAGCGTGAACGCCGGCGAACTGGCGGCCCGTTCCGGCCGGGCCCGTCTCCTCACCGGCCGGAAGTTCCCGCAGCGCATCGGGCTGGACTTCACCGGCGAGATCGCCGCGCTGGGCGCCCGCGCGACCGGCGTAGCGGTCGGCGACCGGGTGTGGGGCGTCCTGGGCCGCGGCTCCGGATTCGGCAGCGCCGCCGAGTACGTGACGGTACGGCCCGAGCGGCTCGGCCGGGTCCCGGACGGACTGGACCTCGTGGCCGCCGCCGCGCTGCCGGTGGCCACCACGGCCATCACGGCCCTGCGCGACAAGGCCGCACTGCGCCCAGGCGAACGGCTGCTCGTACGGGGCGCGGCAGGCGGCGTGGGCAACGCCGCCGTCCAGCTCGGACGGGCGTACGGCGCCGAGGTCACGGCCCTGGCCCGCGCCGCCAACCTCGACTTCGTCCGCACGCTCGGCGCCCACCACGCCGTCGACCACCGGGCCGTGTCCCCCGCGGCACCGGGACTGTTCGACGTGGTCCTCGACACGGCGGGCACCGACCTGCGGACCGTACGGCGGATGCTGAAGCCCGGCGGACGCATGGTCACCGTCGCCCTCGACCTGACGCGGCCCGCCGCCTCGCTGGGCTACCTCGCGGCCAGCGCCGTCCACGGACGCGGCCGGGTGCGCTTCTTCAGCGGCAACCCCCGGCGTGCGCTCTTCGACGACCTCGCCCGCCAGGTGACGGAGGGGAAGCTGCGGCCGGCGGTGGACACGGTCTTCCCGCTGGAGGAGACGGCGGCGGCGCACCGGGCGCTGGAGGCGGGCGGGGTGCGGGGCAAGTACGTGGTCAGGGTCGACTAGCCCCGCGTTTGCGCAGGCAGGCCCGGTTGCGGGGCGGGAGTCGTACGCTTTGTCGGCTCGCACCCGGCCCGGCCGTCACGGCTCAAGCCGGGTCCACTGTCCGTTCGTCAGGTCACCACGCCCCGCAGGGCGTGGTGATCCACGACCGAGATCCACTGTCGCAACAGGCCCTGGCCCGCGAGCAGGTCGACGCACGCATCGCGGACCTCCTGCGCGGCAGGGCCGGTGGGCGGTAGGGGCGGCAGCACGTGACCCCGCGCACGAGCTTGGCGCAGGAAGTCGGACCGGCCGACTTCCTGCGCGGCCGCCCGCGCCCGCGCGGGCGCGGGCGGGCGGGCCGCGGGCGAGCCGGATCATCATCGAGCGCTACAGCACCGGGCCGTCCTGGTGCCAGGCACGCCCGGCGCGGAAGTTCGGACTCACCCGTCCGCGTTGCGGTGGTCCCGGCCCGGCCGGGACCACCGCAATCATCCGACCAGTGCGAGTCGTTGCCGGGGCGAGAGGGCGTTCCACCGGCCGGCGGGACGGGTGGGTCAGGCGTCCTCGTCGGGCGGGGTCGTGCGGAGGGCGGTGACGACGCCCAGGGCGACGGTCGCGAAGGCGAGGGCGAGGAGGACGGCGAAGGCCGTCCCGATCAGGAACCGCACGGGATCTCGCGTTCGGCGTCGAGGAGCAGGACGAGGAGGTTGAGCAGGGTCGAGGCCGGCGCGGTGTCGAAGCGGACGAGGACGCGGCCGTCGATGGTCTGGTCGGTGGAGGCCGAGGGGAAGACCAGCCCGAACTTCCGTCCGCGCTCCTGGACTTCGGCGAGGAGGGTGCGGATGTGGTCGTCGGTGTAGTGCCGGATCCGGGGGTCGGTCGGCAGCATCGGGTGGCGGCGCGCCATCACGCGGCACCGTCCAGCTCGAACCAGACCGATTTGGCGCGCTCGTGGGTGTCGACGCCCCACCGGTGGGTGAGCCCGGCGACGAGCTGGAGGCCCCGCCCCGATTCGGCGAGCAGGGACAGCGGTGGGGTGGCGGGGAGGATCGGGCTCTCGTCCGTGACGGAGACGCGGAGGTTGCCGTTGGTGGAGATGATCTCGACGAGTGGAGCGGGGGTGTGACCGTGCCGCCACGCGTTGACGAGCAGCTCGCAGAGGGCGAGCTGCGCGTCGGAGGTGGTGGAGGGGGACCAGCCGACGCGGGTCATGGTGGTACGGAGGGTCTGCCGCGCGATGGCGATGGTGGGGGTGTTGATGTGACGCATGGGAGTTCTCCCGAGGCGTGAGTGGGGAGGAACCGGCGGAACATGGGTCGCCGTGAGCCAGGCCGGTGGAGATGGACGTGGCTGCTCTGCGGTGCTTGCCAGCAAGCGTTACTGACGATCCGTCGGATCGATGTGACATCGACCATACGCCATCGGAATCACATGTGATCCCAATTCTGGATAGGTTCACCCTCAGGTGGACCCTGCGCACAGCAGCGCGGCAGACTTGGTCCACACCGGCCAGGAAGGTTCGAATGCCGCCACGAGCACACCCAACGCTGCGCCAACTGCGCATCGGCACCGAGCTCAGGAAGATGCGCGAGGCCGCCGGCCTGTCGACCACCAACCTGAGCAGAGCACTCGGCATCGACCGGACTCAAATCAGCCAGATCGAGGCGGCCAAGGTCGGCGTGAGCCCCGAACGGCTCCGCTCCTTCGCGGCTGCCTGCAAGTGCATGAACGAGCCCTTGATCGATGCGCTGGAAGCCATGGTCCTGGATCGCTCCAAGGGCTGGTGGGAGGAGTACCGGGGCACGGTCCCGGACGGCTTCCTGGAGAACGCGGAATTGGAGAAGACTTCCCACGAGCTCAAGTTGTGGCTTCTCACTCACATGCCAGGACCTTGCCAGACCCTCGGCTATGCCTCGGCCGTCTTCGGGCGCGTCTTCCCGCCCCTGCCCCGGCATGAGCTGGAAGCGCGCACGGCGTTCAGAATGCAACGCAAGGCAGACCTGCGCCGCAACCCGAAGCCGACGACGCTCTTCATCTACGAGTCAGTCCTCTGGACACGGTTCGGCGGCACTCCAACCCTCAAAGAGCAGCTCTCCTCGCTGCTCGAAGACTCCGAGCTGCCCTGGCTGGCCGTCCGAGTCGTGCCCTTCGACATCGAAACCTTCCCTGGGGCTGCCGAGAACCTCACCTACGCCTTCGGCGCAGTCCCTGAACTCGACACAGTCGAACGGGAGTCCTCCCAAGGGCCCGAATACCTCGATGCCGTCAGCGAGCTGAACAGCTACCGCTACATCTTCGATCGCACTGAAGCTTCGGCATTGAGCGAGACCGACTCTCGTGACTTGATCCACAGAATCGCACAGAACCTATGAAAGGCCCGACATGACCGACACCGAGTGGCAGAAGTCCTCCTTCAGCGGCAACGTCGAGAACTGCGTGGAGGTCCGCACGGTCGCCGGGGCGGTCGAACTCCGCGAGTCCGACGAGGGCCACCTCATCCTCCGCACCACCCCCACCGCCCTCGCCGACCTCCTCCACGCCCTCAAATCCGGCGAGTTCGACCACCATGCCTGATGCTCCACCCCCACCGACCCCTCGTCTGCGCAGGAAGTCGGCCCGTCCGACTTCCTGCGCAGCGCCACCCCACCGAGCCGCTCGAACACCGCCGTCCCCGGCGCCGGCGACCACGGTTCGTCGCCCGGCGGGCCCTTGCGCTCCGCAAGGGCCCGCCGACAGGGAGACCCGCCCTCTCAGCGACCACCACGGGGCGACCGACAGGACCTGACGATCACCCGGCCTCCTCCGACCGTCCTGACAGGCCGCCCCCCGGCCCCTCGCCGGTCAGGGGGCGTCGACCCCCGCGTACGCCAGCGGCGGGGCGATCGCCTGGGCGTCCACGCCCTCGCCCACCCACAGGCCGATCAGGAACGCCGCCGTCGCCTCCAGCAGGCCCGCCCGGTCGAGTCCTCCCCCGTTGACCGGTTCGCAGCCCAGGTCGCGCACGAGGCTGCGTACCGTATCGAGGGCCGCCTCGTCGTCGCCGCAGAGCGGCACCGCGAGGGGGCGGCCGCCGAAGACCGGCGGGGTCAGGCCCCACACGCTCTCGTGGCAGAGGTTGAACGCCTTGACCACGGACGCGCCGGGCGCGGCGGCCGCGATGCGCTCGGCCGCCGAGGGGCCGCCGCCGGTCTCCAGGACGAAGCCGGGCGCCACCGGGTTGGTGCAGTCGATCAGCGTGCGGCCCCGTACGGCGCCGGCCAGGGCCGCCACCACGCCGGTCGCCGCCGCGTACGGCACGGCCAGCAGCACGGCGTCCCGACCGTGCCGGGCCGCGTCCTCCAGGGTCCCCGCCCGGGCGCCGATCCGCTCCGCCAGCGCGGCGGCGCGGCCGGTGTCGCGCCCGCCCACCAGGACGTCGTGCCCGGCCAGCGCCCAGCGGGTGCCCAGTACCCGTGCCATGGTGCCCGTGCCGGCGATTCCGATCCTCATCAGTCCAGCCTCCTGTGGTGGCGTGCGTCGAATTCGGGACGACACTAGGAGTCCGCTCGGGCACCATCTGGTAAGTGACCACTGATCAGGGCTTCCTCGCCGACTGCCGTGCCCGGCTCGCCTTCGACCTGCTCGCCAACACCTGGAACGCGGTGGTGGTGTGGGCGCTGCGGGAGGCGCCCGCGCGGCCGGGTGAGCTGCGCGAGCGGATCGGCGGGATCAGCCCCAAGGTGCTGACGGAGACGCTGCGCCGGCTGCAGTCCGACGGGTTGGTGGAGCGCCGCGCGTACGCCGGGTCGCCGCCGCGCGTGGAGTACTCCCTCACCGGGCTGGGGCGGACGCTGCTGGAGCCGATCGGGGCGTTCGGCGCCTGGGCCTTCGAGCACGGCGAGGACGTGATGGCGGCCCGAGAGCGGGCGGCGGACGTCGATCCGGCAGCGGGCGCCACTCCGCCGAACCGCCGGTAGCCGATCCTCCGGATCCGCCGGGACCGCCGGGGCGGGCTCAGCGTGCGGCCCTCGCGTACGTCTCGGCGAGCCGCTCCCAGATGACGTCCGCGGGAGAGCGCTGCGAGGCGTACCGGTTCGTCACGACGACGAGCGTCACTCCGCGCCGGAGGTCCGTCGCGCCCTGCGCGCTGAACCCGGGGTAGCTTCCGCGGTGCCCCTGCCAGATCCGGTCTCCCACGACGGCGCGGTCCGTGCCCATCCCGTAGCTGCCGCCCGCTGCGGCCGACTGCGGTGAGGGCGTGATCATCGCGTCGACGGTCCTCGCCGACAGGAGCCTGTCGCGGACGAAGAGCGCGTCCAGGAACTGGGCGGCACCGCGGGCGGTGCCGGCGAACAGCCCGTCGGTGAACGGCATGCCGTACAGGTCGGTGGGAATGCCCGTGGCGCCGTAGGCGGTGAAGACGTCGGTCAGCGATCCGTCGTCCCGCTGGAGGTAGCCGTGCGCGAACCGGCGCAGCGCGCGCTCGGACCGCTGCAGGGTGAGCTGGTCCTCCGTCATCGGCTTGACGTCGCCCGCGCGCCCCAGGAAGCGCCGGACGGCGCGCTCGAGCGCCTCGTCACCGCCCGCCGTCCTGCTCAGCACCCGGCCGAGCACGAGGTAGCCGGTGTTGGAGTAGTCCTCGCGCGCACCGGGCTCGACCGGTTCGCGGATGCCCGCGTTGAGCATGGCGAACGACCACGGCCGGTCGGGGTCGTACCGGTCCTCGGTTCCCGGGGACGCGAACGGGAGGAGCGGCGCCACAGCGGGGTCGGCGTACACGTTCGGGTAGCCGGTGGTGTGCGTCAGCAGCATGCGCACCGTGACGACGTGCGAACCCGCGACCTCCTCCCCCAGGTACGTGCTGATCGGCGTGTCGAGGTCGAGCACCCCGGCTTCCACCTGGTGGAGGGCGAACGCGGCGATGACCTGCTTGCCGAAGCTGGCGTAGTAGAACAGCGTCCTGTCGGTGACGGGCGTTCGGGACTCCAGGTCCGCCGTGCCCCGGCTCGACGACCAGACCACGCGGCCGTCCTTCATCAGCACCGCCTGGACTCCCGGGTCGCCGACATCGGCGGAGGCGTGCTCGAGGGCCTGGTCCAGTTCCCGTGCGAGGCCCTTGTGCCGGCTGCCGGGGGCGGGGCGGTCGTCGCCGGCGTGTGCGGCCTGCGCCGGAGCCGCCACCGCCACGCCGAGGGCGAGTGCGGCGATCACCGTCACCACCATCGCCCTCCTGGGCCGGCGCGTTCCCCCCGTACCGAGCCGTCGCCGGTGACGGCTTCCCGGCGGGGGCGGGGAGTCGTGCGGGTCTTCGCCGTTCCTCGTCACCGATGTGTTCACCGATGCGTTCACCGATGCGTTCCTTTCGCTCGGGCGGCCCGACCGGCCGGGAGGAGCCCCGGGCGCCGCGCGGCGGTGCCCGGGGCCCTACGGCCGGTCAGACGGTGAGGGCTTCCGTGGAGGTGGTGGCGGCCTCCAGGGCGTCGGGGTCGGGGACGATGCCGATCCCCGGGCCGGTGGGGACGGTCAGCCGGCCGTCGTGGAGGACGAAGGGGTCGGTGATGTCGCGGGTGTAGTAGCGGGCCGAGGCCGAGATGTCGCCGGGCAGCGTGAAGCCCGGGAGCGCGGCCAGCGCCAGGTTGGCCGCCCGTCCCAGCCCGGTCTCCAGCATGCCGCCGCACCACACCGGTACGCCGTTGGCCAGGCACAGGTCGTGGATCCGGCGGGCTTCCAGGTACCCGCCGACCCGGCCGGGCTTGATGTTCACGATCGAGCAGGCCTCCTGCCGGATGGCGGTGGCCGCGTCCCGGGCCGAGGTGATCGACTCGTCCAGGCAGATCGGGGTGTCCATGCGGGCCGCCAGCCGGGTGTGCGACAGCAGGTCGTCCGGGGCGAACGGCTGCTCGATCAGCGTCAGCCCGTAGGCGTCGAGCCTGCGCAGGTGGGGCTGGTCCGCCGGACCGTAGGCGGTGTTGGCGTCCACCTGCAGGGCGAGGTCCGGGCCGAACGTCTCCCGGACCGCTCGCAGCGGCTCGATGTCCCAGCCGGGTTCGATCTTCAGCTTGATCCGGGCGTAGCCCGCGCGGAGGTAGCCGTCGACGGCGCTGACCAGCTCGTCGACGGTGTCCGTGATGCCGACCGAGACGCCGACCGCGAGCTCGGTGCGCGTCGCCCCGAAGTACTGGGCGAGGCTGATGCCGGCGGTGCGCAGTTCGGCGTCCAGTACCGCCATCTCGACGGCCGTCTTGGCCATCGGGTTCCCTCTGACCGGCCGGAGCAGCTCGGGCACCAGCGCCGCGGTCAGCTCGGGGGCCCGGGACAACCGGGAATCCAGGACCCGTGATCGTTCACAAGAAGCTGGCCGCCGTCGCGACCGCCGTGGCAGCCCTCACCGCCGGTGCCACCGGCGCGGCATCCGCCCAGGCCTCCCAGCCCGCCGAGGCCGCCGCCGCCCACCACGTGGCCTGGGCGCAGGGCCAGGCGCCCGCCGCCCAGGCTCCCTCCCCGTCGGGCTCCCTCGCCGCGGGCGTCTACGTCCGGATCTACAGCCTGTACCGGGCCACCCCGGGCCAGTGCCTGGACGCCGACGCCACTGCCGGCGGCAACGGCACCAAGGTCCAGGTGTGGGGGTGCAACGGCACCACCCAGCAGGAGTGGCTGCTGTCCACCGACGGCAGCCTGCGCAGCGTGCGGTTCCCGGGCATGTGCCTGGACGCCGACACCAACGGGGGCGGCGCCAACGGCACCCGGGTGCAGCTGTGGCAGTGCAACGGCACCACCCAGCAGCAGTGGTACCACCCCTCCGGGGACCTGGCCATCTACAACGTGCGCTTCAACAACGGCAACAACACCGTGCTGGACCGCGACACCAACGTCCCCGGCCACGGCGCCCAGGCCCAGCTGTGGGGCAAGAACTTCCAGTCCCAGCAGTGGTGGGACATCCGCACCGCGTGACGCCCTCGGCACCATCGACGCCCCCGACACGGCCGGCACCTTCGACGCCGGTGCCCGGTGAGCAGCACGTCCCGACACGGAGGGAACACGCATGAGCGCAACGGCACGTACCCGGAGGAAGCTCGGCGCGGGGGCCGCGGGGCTCGCCGCCGCGATCGCGTTCGCGGCGGGGGTGACGCCGGCCTCGGCCGCCGCCTCTCTCACGGACGGGGAGATCGTGGAGCTCTGGAACTACCACAGCCAGCACTGCCTGTCGGTCGGCGCCGGGAGCACGGCGGGCGGGGCCGGGATCATCCAGTGGTCCTGTTACGGCGGCGCCGAGCAGTACTGGGGCCTCTACCCTGTGCCGAACTCCGGCGGCGGGTACGAGATCGTCAACAAGAACAGCGGCAAGTGCCTGGCCGATCCGGCGAGTTCGCCGAACGCCGGCGTCCAGCTGATCCAGTACGGCTGCGACAAGGGGTACGAGCAGACCTGGTACTTCGACCGCAACCCGGACACGGGCTTCGCCCAGATGCGCAACCGGGCGAGCGGCCTGTGCGCCGCGGTCGGCGCCTCCAGCACGACGCCGGGCGCCCCGGTCGTCCAGTGGCCCTGCTACGGCGGCTCCGAGCAGCGGTGGACGACCTCCGCGTGACCGGCGGCCGTTGACGGGCGTCTCGCGGCTTCTCCCCCACGAAGCCGCGGGACGCCCCGCCGACGCCGCGCCCCTCGCCCGTCCCGGTCGGGGGGCCGACCCGCTTCCGCCGTTGCCGGGGCGTGGTCGACCAGGCCCGCTTCATCGCCAGGAGGTTGCGGAGGTCGTTCGAGGACGGGACGTGCTGGGTCGTCGCACCGCCAGGTTCGCACGACTCACCGATTGCTTCCGGCGATCCGAGGCCAACGGATGCCGACACCATGGCCATTGACGTCACGTCAGGGAAAGGCGGTGTCGGAGGAACCGCTCGCCCGGCAGAGTTCCGCGTACCGTCCGGCGCGGGCGAGGAGTTCCGTGTGGGTCCCCGACTCGACGACCCGGCCGCCGTCCAGCACGATGATCCGGTCGGCGTGCCGGACGGTGGACAGCCGGTGGGCGATCGTGATCGTGGTACGGCCGGCGGAGAGCGCGTCCAGCGCGCGCTGGACCGCCTTCTCGGTGATCGTGTCGAGCGCGCTCGTGGCCTCGTCCAGGACGAGGACCGGCGGATTCCTCAGCATGGTCCGGGCGATCGCCAGACGCTGCTTCTCACCGCCGGAGAACCGGTACCCGCGCTCCCCCACGATGGTCTCGTACCCCTCGGGCAGGCTCTCGATCAGGTCGTGGATCCGGGCGGCCCGGGCGGCGGCCACCAGCTCGCCCGCGGTCGCCCCGGGCTTGGCGAACCGCAGGTTGTCGGCCACGGTGGTGTGGAAGAGGTGGGTGTCCTGTAGGACGATGCCGACCGTCTCGGCGAGGGTGGCGAAGCTGAGGTCGCGGACGTCGACGCCGTCGATGGTGATCCGGCCGCCCGTGACGTCGTAGAGGCGCGGAACCAGCTGGCCGAGGGTGGTCTTGCCCGCGCCGGTGGCGCCGATGACCGCCAGCTTCTCACCGGCCGGCAGGTCGAAGTCGACGTCCCGCAGGACGGGCCCCGAAGCCGGGTAGGAGAAGCTCACCCGCTCGAAGCGGACGTGCCCGTGGCGCCCGGGGAGCGGAACGGGGTTCCTGGGCTCCGCGACCTCGACCTCCAGGTCCAGGTACTCGAAGACCCGGTCGAACAGGACCAGGGAGCTCTGGATGCCGATGCCGGTCTGCAGCAGCGTCACCACCGGGCCGAAGAGGCCTTGTTGGAGAGCGGTGAACGCGACGACGGTCCCCACGGACACGGTCGGGCCACCATGGCCGCCGATGGCTCCGGCCGTCCAGTAGAACGCGATCGGCATCGCGGCCACGATGATCGAGACGGTGGACTGGCGCCACCGTCCGGCCATCGAGGACCGGACCGCCAGATCCGCGAGGTCCCGGGACCGCCCCGCGAACTCCCTGACGAGCGTGTCGGTGCGCCCCATCGTGCGGCCCAGCAGGAAGCCGCTGACCGACAGCGACTCCTCGATCAGGCTGAACATCACGGCGAGCAGGCTCTGCTGCCGCTCGACGATCCCGCGCCGCTCCTCGCCGACGCTGCGGCTGATCCGGACGAAGACCGGGAGCACCGCCAGGGACACCGCCGTGAGCTGCCAGTTCAGGGAGAGCATCGCCAGCAGCGTGGCCACCACGGTGGTGGCACTGGCGACGATCGTGGCGGCGGCGCCGGTCACCGTCGACTGCATGGCCCCGATGTCGTTGGTGATCCGGGACTGCACCTCCCCCGTACGGGTCGCCGTGAAGAAGGACAGCGACATCCGTTGCAGGTGCGTGTAGACCGCGGTGCGCAGGTCGTCCATCACCCGCTGCCCCAGCGTGACCGACAGGTACGCCTGGAGCACCCCGGCACACGTGCCGGCCACCACCAGGGCGAGCATCCCGGCGGCCAGCGCGGTCAGCAGTCCGAGCCGACCCTGGGGCAGCGCGACGTCGAGGATCTGCCGCAGCATGAACGGCGGCGCGATCGCGGTCAGCGATCCGACCGCCACCAGCAGCAGCACGGCGCCGAGCCGGAACCGGTGCGGAACGAACAGGCCCAGGGCCCTGACCAGTGGTGCGTGCCGCCTGTCCTTCCGGTCCCCGGCCACGGGGGGCTCCTCCCTTTCGCTGCGTCGGGCGCGTCCGTGTCGGGCCGGCCGACCGGCCGACCGACCGGCCGGCCAGCCGTCCGTCAGGACAGGGTGAGGAATCCTTCGCGGACCAGCGTCCGCACCAGCAGCAGGCAGCCCGGCTCGTCCAGACCGCCGGGGATCGAGCCGGCGGTGAACCCCTGCCCGTCGTTCTCCGTCACGAACCTGACCTCGTCGGCCACGTGGAGCGGCAACCGGATGGTCTTGCTGTGGAACCCGAGTTCGACGGCGTCCTCGCCGAACGTCACGCCCCACCGCAGGTCCGGACGGCGCCGCACCCGGGTGTCGAGGCCCAGTCGTGGCAGGCTCTCCAGGTCGCCCAGGTGACCGCGGAGCTCCACCGGGGCGATCGAGACCGTCTGCTGCACGGCCCTCTCCGTCATTTCCCGGGGCGAGAGCCGGGCGGCGAGCGTCTCGACCAGCTCGGCGAGGACCCCCTCGGCCTGCTCCTGGAGGTGCTTGTCGTTGGCGAACCCGATGGGCATGCTCCGGCGGAAGCGCTCGTCCCCTTCGAAGACCTCCCGGACCGCGTCGTTGATCAGCGCGGGTATCAGGACCGGGTGGACACCGATGGTGAGGTGCAGCGACGCGGCGTCGTTGGACGTCGCGGCGTGAACGGTGCCCCGGGGCAGGTAGAGGAGACTGCCCGGCTGGAGGTCGAACTCCTCCTGGACCTCCGGCACTTGACCTGAGTGGTCGTACCTGCGGGTCTCCAGCGGCAGCGCGTACGGCGCCCCGTACAGCCGCCAGCGCTTGCTGCCGTACGCCTGCAGCACGATCACGTCGTGGCTGTCGTAGTGCGGGTCGAATCCGCGGGCCTGCCCGCCGGGGGTGAGGTACGCGTTCACCTGGAACCGGGCGTTGACCTCGGCGCTCAGAGTCGAGGTCAGCCGCGCCAGCGGCTCCCAGCGGCGCTCGAGGGCGTTCAGGATGACGGTCGCGCCGGTCCGGTATCGCTCGTACAGCGCCTCCAGTCGGCTGGCGGTCATGTTGCGGCCGGGCGCGCCCAGTTCGGACACCGGCACTTCCTTGCCCTCGCGCACGACCCGGACGTTCCCGAAGTCCGGGCCGGACCGGCTCAGCAGCCCGTCCACGTCGTCGAGCGTCAGGAGGTCCGCGTAGTACCCGGGGTCGTTCCTCGGGATGTGCAGCGGCCGCCGCTCCCAGTACTCCTCGCGGAACCTCGGTAGCGACACCGGGTGCAGAAGCCGGGAGAGGTCGGGGGAGAGCCGTTCGCCGGGCTCGGTCCCCACCCGGTCCGTCGGAGAGGTCATCGGGATCTCGCGTCTCCTCACAGAGGTCGGCCGGTCCTGCTGACGCGGTGACCGGAAGCCGTGTCGTCCTTGGTGGTCTTGGCGCTCTCGGTGCTTTTCGGGGAGGGGCTGCGCCGGGAGCGCGGCCCCTCCCCGATCCGGGGGGCCTGCCGGACGGGCGCTGCCCGGGTGGGGTCAGTCGAGGTCGTCGATGCCCCAGTCCTTGCGGCCGGAGTCGTTGTTGTTGTTGTCGTCCGCGGGCCCCCAGCTGATGTCGTCGCGCGTGATGGCCGTCTCCGCATCCGGAGCGCGCACGACGACGATGTCGGCCGGGTCGAGGCTGTGTGTCACAGGTAGTCCCTTCCTGGGAACCGGTGGGGGCTCCAGCCTGGGAGCCGCATGGGTTGTCCGTCCACGAGAGGACGCGAAGGACCAGGTGAGTGGCGGACAACCCGCGATGTCCGCGGACAACGCACGGGGAAGGGCGAGGCCCGGGTTCGTCCGCGCCGAACACCCGCCGGGCTCCGGACAATCCTCCGAGCGGACCGGTCGTCGCGCTCGGAGGAACTCAGCGCCCGTCAGAGGCGGTCGGCGTCCAGGACGGCCCGGACGAAGTCCTCGGGTGCCTCCTGGGGGACGTTGTGGCCGACGTCGGGCAGGGTGCGGTGGAGGTAGGGGCCGGTGAAGAAGTCGCGGTAGGCGGTGCCGTCGCCGGGGGCGGTGAAGGGGTCGCGGCCGGGGTCGAGGGTGACGGTGGGGACGGCGATCTTCGGGCGGGCGGCGAGCCGGCGCTCCAGCTGGTCGTAGCGGTGCTCGCCCTCGGCCAGGCCGAGGCGCCAGCGGTAGTTGTGGATGACGATCGCCGCGTAGTCGGGGTTGTCGAAGGCGGCGGCGGTGCGGTCGAAGACGGCGTCGTCGAAGGCCCAGGTCGGCGAGACCTGCTGCCACACCAGGCGGCACAGCTCGCGGCGCTTGTCCCGGTTCTCCATGGCCATGCGCCCGCGCTCGGTGGCGAAGTAGAACTGGTACCACCAGGTGTGCTCGGCGGCGGGCGCCAGCGGCTCCTTCTGCATCCGGACGTCGGTGATCAGGTAGCCGCTGACCGAGACCAGGGCCTTGACCCGCTCGGGCCACAGCGCGGCGATGATGTCGGCGGTGCGCGAGCCCCAGTCGAAGCCGGCCAGCACGGCCCGCCGGACGCCCAGCGCGTCCATCAGGGCGAGCACGTCCAGGGCGACGGCGGACTGCTGGGCGTTGCGCGTCGTGCGGTCGGACAGGAAGCGGGTGCTGCCGTGGCCGCGCAGGTAGGGGACGATGACGCGGTAGCCCTGGGCGGCGAGCAGCGGGGCGACGTCGACGTAGCTGTGGATGTCGTACGGCCAGCCGTGCAGGAGGATCACGGCGGGGCCGTCGGCCGGACCGTCCTCGGCGTAGCCGACGTCGAGGACGCCGGCGCGGACCTGGGCCAGGCGGGCGAAGCCGGTCCGGGGCGCGGCGGGCGCGGCGGCGGGCGCCTCAGCGGCCCCGGCGGCCCCGGCGGCCGGTGCGGCCCCTGCGGTCTGGGGCAGGGCGGCCAGGGACAGCGCGGTGGTGCCCGCGCCGAGTCCGACGGCCCTGGTGAAGGTGCGCCTGTCGATCATGCCGGTTCCTCCGTCGTACGGTCGGGTCGGCCGGCCCCGGGCGGACGCCCGCGAACCTGCCGTACACGCCAGTTGGTTGACGCTTCATCAACGCGCCGGACCGCGACCGAGTGCCGGGAGTGGCCCCCGGGATTCCCGGGCCGGCCGGGGCGCGCCCGCCGGCGGCCCGTCCGGCGGCCGCACGATTGGGTGGCGCCCCCTATTGATCCCGCACTGTTCACCGGGGCCTGCTGGAGTGGACGGCCCCTCCCCCAGGCCCGTCGCACTCCTCACCGAACAGGTCAGGTGAACGACATGCTCGACCACCCCCCGCGCCCGGCCCGGCCCGCGCTGTACCTGCGCTGCTACCCCGCCGACCCGGCCGGGCTGGAGTACCAGCGCGCGGCGCTGGAGCGCCTGGCCCGGTTCCGCGGTCTGCCGGTGCCCTGCGCCTTCGTGGACGACGGGGTGCGCTCGGGCGACCGGCGCCCCGCCCTGGAGCGGCTGGTGGAGAGGGCCGGGCAGGGCTGGGTGAACGTGGTGCTGGTGCCCGGGCCGTTCGTCTTCTCGCTCGACGACCGCAGCGCCCGCGCCACCGTGCGCCGGCTGGAGGCGCTGGGCTGCGCGGTGCTCGACCTGCCCGGCCGGGGCGTCCTGCCGCACCGGCCGCCGGTCCCCGCCCGCACCGCCTGACCTGACAGCCACACCCCGGGAACACCAGCCGCACCCCCGTACGGCGACGGCGCCCCGGCGGGTACCGCCGCGGGCCGTCACGGCATGATGGGCCCATGGCCTTCGCACCCCTCCTCGGCGAGCGCCGCGCACCCGAACCGGCCGGGCGGCCGTGAGTCGGCCGGTCGAGCCGGGATCGCCCGGCTCCGGTTTCGCGTTCGTCGGGCGCCGGCCGGAACTGGACCGCCTCACCGAGGCGATGCTCCACCCGCCCGCCGTGGTGCTGGTCGAGGGCGAGGCCGGCCTCGGCAAGTCCCGCCTGGTGGCCGAGGCCGCGGCCGGCGCGGCCGCCGCGGGCCGCCGGGTGCTGACCGGCTTCTGCCACCCGCTGCGCGAGCCGCTGGCCTTCGGCCCGGTGGTGGACGCGCTGCGCGGCGTGGGCCCGTTCCTGCCGCCCGCCGACCGCATCGCGGCCAGCGCCGGGGCGCTGCGCCCGCTGCTGCCCGACCTCGCCGACCGGCTCCCGCCGCTGCCCGCGGCCGCCGGCGAGGGGCCGCCGGGGCTGCGGCTGCTGGTCCAGGCGGTGCGCGCGCTGCTCGGCGCGCTCGGCGAGACGGTACTGGTCGTCGAGGACCTGCACTGGGTGGACGACGCCACCCGCGAGCTGCTCCTGCTGCTGGCCCGGGACGTGCCGGCGGGGCTGGCCCTGGTGCTCACCTACCGGGCCGAGGACCTGCCGCCCGACACCCCCGCGCTGGGCGCCGCCTACCGGCGTCCGGCCGGGGTGGGCGGCGCTCTGCTGCGGCTGTCCCCGCTCGCCGAGGCCGAGGTCGACCAGCTGGCCCGGGCCGCGCTCGGCCCGCGCGCGACGGCGGCGCTCACCCGGGTGCTGTTCGACCGCAGCGAGGGCCTGCCGCTGGTCGCCGAGGAGGACCTGATCACGCTGTGCGAGCGGCGCGGCGCCGGCGCGCTGACCAACGCCGCGGACCTGGCCGCCGACCTGGAGCAGTCCGAGGTGCCGCGCGGCCTGCGCGACGCGGTCACCGAGCGGCTCGCGGCGCTGTCCCCGGAGGCCGCCGCGATCGCCTCCGCGGCCGCGGTGCTCGGCGTGCCGGCCGGCGAGGACCTGCTCGCCGCCGTGGCCGGACTTCAGGCGCAGGCCGCCGCGGACGGCCTCACCGAGGCGCTGCGGGCGGCGGTGCTCAACGAGCGGCCGCTGGCCCGCTACGGGTTCCGGCACGTCCTGGCGCAGCAGGTGGCCTACCGCCGGCTGCCCGGGCCGCGGCGCGGCGCCCTGCACCGGCGCGCGGTGGCGGCGCTGGGCGCGCGCGAGCCGAGGCCGCTGGTGCAGATCGCCCACCACACCCTGGCGCTGGGCGACCGGGCGGCCTGGCAGGAGGTGGCCGAGGCCGCCGCCGACCAGGCGGTGGCGCTCGGGGACAGCGGCAGCGCCGGCGCGCTGCTGCGCCGCCTTCTGGACGAACCCGACCTGGACCCGCGGCGGCGCGGGCGGGCCGCGCTCGCGCTGGCGCGGATCGCCGCCGACGGCGTGGACTCGGTGGCCAGTGCCGCGGCGCTGACCGCGATCATCGCGGACCCGCGGCTGCCGGTGCCCGACCGCGGCGAGATCCGCCTCTCGCTGGGCTTCCTGATGGCCGTGCACGGCGGGGACCGGGCCGGTTTCGACCGGATGGAGGAGTCCCTGGAGGAGCTGGAGCTGCGCCCGGGCCGGGCGGCCCGGGCGATGGTGGCACTGGCCATGAACGAGCGCGACGGCGCCGGCGAGCGCGCCCGGCAGTGGCTGGAGCGTGCCGAGCGAACGCTGGCCGCGCACCCGGACGAGGAGGTGGCCGCCGCGGTGCGGGCCACCCGGCTGACCTTCCAGGCGCGCGAGGGCGACCCGGCGGTGTGGGCGCGGCTGGAGGCGCTGCCGCGCGGTTCGGAGCGCCCGGAGATCGTCCGGCAGACCACCCGCGCGCTGTACAACGCCGGTGAGATCGCCGTCGAGCTGGGCCACGACCGGCGGGCCGCGCTGCTGCTGGAGGAGAGCCGGCGCCTGGCCCGGCAGGCGGCGATCCCCTACCTGGAGTGCTACAGCCGGATCGCGCTGGTGCGGCTGGACGGGCTGGCCGGGCGCTGGGAGGGGCTGGAGGAGCGGCTGGCCGCGCTGGGCGCGGAGTTCCCGGACCTCGCGATGGCCGGGGTCGAGCAGGCGCTGCTGCTGGGCCGGCTGGCTGCCGCGCGCGGTCAACTCGCCGTGGCGCACGCCCACTTCACCGAGGCGGGCCCGTACGGGGAGCGGGAGTCGCAGGTGACCGGGGCGCTGCGGGCGGCGGCGGGGCTGGCGGCGCTGCAACTGGCGGAGGGGGACGTCGCGCGGGCGGCGGCCACGCTCGCGCCGGCGCTGGCGGCGCTGCGCCGGGCCGGGGCCTGGCCGCGGGCCGCCGAGCTGCTGCCGGTGGCGGTCGAGGTGCTGCTGGCGGCCGGTGACCGGGCGGGTGCGGCGGAGCTGGCCGAACAGGCGGGGGCGCACCTGGAGGGGCGGGACGCGCCGGCCGCGTCGGCGGCGCTGGCCTTCGCCCGCGGGCTGCTGCTGGCCGACGGGGATCCGGTCGGCGCGTGCGCGCAGTTCGTCCGCTCCGGCGGGCTCTGGCAGCGGATCGGGCGCCCGTACGAGCGGGCGCGGGCCGAGGAGCGGGCCGGGACGGTGTCGGCGGGGGTCGACCGGGCGGCGGCCGGGGAGCGGCTCGCCGCCGCCGAGCGGGCCTACCTGGCGCTGGGCGCGGCCTCGGACGCGGCGCGCTGCCAGCGGCTGCGGCGGCAGGCGGGTCTGGGCCGGGCGGCCTCGCCGGGGCGGCGCGGCTACGGGGAGCGGCTGTCCCCGCGGGAGCGGCAGGTCGCGGCGCTGGCCGCGCGGGGGGCGGCGAACCAGGACATCGCGCGGGCGCTGTTCCTGTCGACCCGTACGGTCGAGCACCATGTGGCGAGCGCGCTGCGCAAGCTCGGGGTGGGCCGGGCGGGGCTGGGCGAGGCGCTGGCGGCCGCCGAGGACGACGCCTCCTGAGGTGAGGGGTCCCGCCCGCTCCCTCAAAGGGGCGGGACCCGGTCCGGGGGGCCGGCGGTGCCGGTGGAGGCCGTCAGCCGTGCCGGTGGTGCCCGGCGCGTTCGACGAGCCGGGAGAGCCGGGCCAGTCGGGCCAGGCCGGGCCGGCGCAGGCCGCTGCGGCGGGCGGGCAGGACCAGCCCGGGGTCGGGGGCGGTGAAGTGCTCGTCGGCGTAGAGCCGCAGGCGTTCGCGACGGGTCATGGGGCGACCTCCGGGGAGGGTGAGGGTCGTCGGCTTGGGGCGGGCTCCAGGAAACCGGCCGGGCCGGGGCGGGAACAATGCGTAGCGCTACCCAATCCCGCGCCGAACCCTGGGTACCGCCCGCGCCCCGTACGCCTGACGCACCGCCGCCGCCCGTCCGGCGCACCGTCCCCCGCAGGCCTGACGCACCGTGGCCCCGCACCGTCGGTGGACGGTGTGGGGCCACGGCCCGGGCGCGGGGTCAGCCGCGGGCGGCGGTGTCCAGGGCGCGGGCGTCGGCGGCGATCAGGGCGGCCCGGTCGGCGGGGACGCCGCGGCCGGCCTGGTTCTCGGCCCAGTGGGCGAGCGGCTGGTACTGGCCCTGGCCGAGCATCACGGTCAGGGTGGCGACGGCGTTGCGGTCGGCGCCGGAGGTGAGCACCAGGGCGGCCAGGCCGGTGGGGGTGGCCGCGACGGTGAACTCGGCGGTGGTCTCGGCGCGGCCGCCGGGGCCGGTGGCCTCGGCGCGCAGGGTGTGCCTGCCGAGCGCGAGGGCGGTGGTGTCCAGGGCGGTGCCGGGCGCCAGCTCCTTGCCGTCCAGGGTGAGGCGGACGGTGTCGGCGCCGGTGGCCTGGACGGCGGTCACCGGCCGCTGGGCGCGGTCCAGGGTGGCGCCGGCGGCCGGGGAGGTGATCGCCACGGTGGGCGCGGCGGGCTGGACGGGGGCGCCGCCCTGGAGCCAGGCGCTGTTCCAACCGGCGAGCTCCGCCGGGCGGTTGGTGATGACGCCGTCGACGCCGGCGGCCTCCAGGGCCTTCCAGCGGGTGGCCGAGTCGACCGTCCAGACGTTGACCGCGACGCCGGCCGCGTGCAGGTCCTTCACCACGTTCGGGCGCGCGGCGAGGGCGCCGTCGGAGGGGTTGTAGGCGGACAGGCCGAGCTCCTTGGAGACGGCCACCGGGTCGGCGTCGAGGGCGCCGCGCAGCAGGCCGAGCGGCAGCTCGGGGGCCAGCTCGCGGGTGTACTTCAGGGCGTCGGCCTCGAAGCTCTGGACGAAGACCCGGCCGGTCATCCGGTGGTCGCGCACCTCCTGGACGATCCGGGCGACCTCGTCGCGGCTGTGCTTGCCCTTGATCTCCAGCAGCAGGTTGCCGCCGCGGGTGCGCAGGTCCTCCAGCTGGGCGGCCAGGGTGGGGACGCGGGTGCCGGCGTAGGCGGGGCCGAACCAGGAGCCGGCGTCCAGGGTGTCGAGCTGCGCGGCGGTCAGGTCGCGGATGCGGCCCTTGCCGTCGGTGGTGCGGTCGACGGTGTCGTCGTGCAGGACGTAGGGGACGCCGTCCTTGCTGGGCTGGACGTCGTTCTCGATCCACTCGGCGCCGCCGCGGCGGGCGATCTCGTCGGAGACCAGGGTGTTCTCGGGGGCGGCGGAGGAGGCGCCGCGGTGGGCGAAGACGGTCAGCGGGGAGCCGGCCGGGCGCAGCCGGCCGCCGGGGGCGAGCGCGGTGACCTTGAGGTCGTCGAAGGAGACCTTGGCGCCGTTGACCACCAGGGCCTGGCCGCCGTCGGCGCTGCGGGCGACCTGGGTGGTGCGCATGACCTCCCTGCCGTCGAGGATCCAGCGGGCGGTGGTGCCGTGGACCTCGACGGCGACGCGCACGTCGCGGCCGGTGCCGGCGGCGGTGGGGGCCGCGGCGGTGTCGGTGACGTTCCAGGCGTTGGCGGGGGTGCGCTGGGCGAATTCGAGGCCGTTGGCGGCGGTGGTGCCGGTGCGCAGGGTGGCGATCGACCAGGGGGTGGCGCCGGAGGCGGGGACGTCCAGGCCGAGGGCGGTCCAGCGGGCGCCGTCCTGGACGGTCTCGAAGCGGGCGGTGGCCTCGATGCGGAAGTCGTCCAGGTGGCGGCCGAAGGTGATCCGGCTCTGCTGCCCGGAGTTGACGGAGGTGCCGACCAGGCGGCCGCCCTCCACCTTCCAGTCGCCCTCGACGGCGGCGAAGCCGGCGGGCAGGGCGGGGGCGGAGAAGTGCTCGTCGAGGACGACCTCGCCGGGGGCCGGGGCACCGGCCGCGGCGGAGGCGGCGGCGGGGGCTTCGGCGGGGGCGGCTTCGGCCGAGACGGCGCTGGGGGCGTTCAGGGCGACGGCGGTGAGGCCGAGCGAGGCGGCGACGGCGGCGGCGAGCAGGCCGGTGCGGCGGCCCGCGCGGGGGCGGTGACTCGGTGTCATGCGCGGCAGGCTAGGGGAGGTCGCCGAACCGGACGCCACGGCTCCGAAAACCGTTCGTGACCATTGCGCGTGCGCTTCGCGAAACCGGCGGATTCCGTGCGCCGTGTGGCCGGTTCGTTTCCGTACCTGTCGTCTCCGCCCGGTGGGCGGGCGCGCCCGCGCCCGCCCACCGGGCAGACGGACGGCGGCGGGCAGGCCGGGTCGAGGGCGGGTCAGTAGCGCAGGACGGCGGCGATCCGCCCGGAGTCGGCGAGGGTGCCGTCGGGGACGAAGCCGACCAGGCCGCCGGTGTCCAGGGTGCGTTCGACGACCTCGTCGACGACGTCGTCCCGGGCGCCGTCCTGGCCGGCCTCGGCGGGCACCAGGTGCTCGCCGTCGTCGCGCACGGTGGTGCGGAAGTCCTCCTCGACCACCAGGCGGGCGATCCGGCCCTGGCCGACGTTCTGCCAGACCTCGTCGAGGCCGGCCGCGAACTGCTGGGCGCCGCGGGCCTTGTCGAGCTGGGCGAGGTGCTCGGCGACCTCGCGCTCGGCGCGGGCGCGCACGGCCGGCTCGACCACCTTGCGGACGGTCTCGGCGTCGGCCTGGGCCAGGCCGCCGTGCGGGAGCTGGGCGTCGGCCTCCTTGGCGATCGGGCCGACGGCGTCCAGCAGGGCGAGCGCGGCGGCCTCGCCGACCACGTACAGCGGGCGGGGGGCGGCGGCCAGCAGCTTGCCGACCTCGGTGTCGGCCTGGCGCAGGAAGGTCTTGGTCCCCTCGTCGCGGAAGGTGCTGGGGGTGTCGCCGATCTGCTCCTGCCGTTCGGGGTCGGGGTTGTCGAAGACGCGCACCAGCGGGAAGCCGTGGTCCTTGTCCTCGGTGACCCGCTCCTCGGTGCCGCCCCACAGCACCACCTTGTCGGCGGCGACGGCCAGCACCCAGCACGGGCGCTCGGCGGCGTGCGCGGCGACCAGGTTGCGGGTGAGGTAGGTGTCGGACAGGACCACCCGGGCGGGGGTGGTGCGGCCGAGTGACCAGACCTGGTGCTCGCCGGGGGCGGCGAAGATCGCCAGGCCGTCCTCGGCGTGCACCAGGTCGACCTCGGCCAGGGCCCGGTCGAGCTGCTCCAGCACGTCGATCCGGTCGGCGCGGGAGACCTTCGGGTCGGCCTGGACGCGTTCCTTCGCCTCGGCCAGCAGGTTGCGCAGCCGGACCGGGTCCTGGGCGTTGTCCGGCTCCCGGCGGTGCGTGGGCATCAGGATCGACACCGCCGGATAGGGCCGCGGCCGGCGCAGCTCGGCGAGGACGGCGGGGCTGAGGTCGGGGCGCATGGAGACCCTTTCCGAAGGCGGTCGGCCTTCTTTCGTGGACGCGCGAAGCCTGGCACTGCTGCCGAATGTCGTCAATGTACCTATTCACGGCTTCTGCGGCGCGGGGGCGGGGTCTGCGGGACGGGCGGGGCGGGGAATGTGCGGGACGGGCGTCCCGCCGGCGCCGCCCGGGGTCGGGCGGCGCCGGCGGGACACAGAGGGGGCGGGACGGTCAGAACTGGACGTCGGTGCAGGAGTAGAAGGCGTTGCCGGTGTCGGCGATCTCCCAGACCGCGACGATCACCTGGTGGCCGGTGCGGCCGGTGGGCAGGGTCGCGGTGTGGGTGGTGGTGGCGGCGGGCTGGCGGCCGTTGTAGGGGACGGTCAGGAAGGGGGTCAGGTCCAGGGCGGCCCGGGTGATCGGCTGACTGGCGCTGTAGCCGGGCTTGGTCAGGTAGTACTTGAAGTTCGTGGTGGAGTGCCGGGCCTCGATCTCCCAAGTGAAGGTGAGCTGCTGGCCCGCCGTCACCCTGGTGGTCGGCCAGGCGCCGTTGCGGGGGTTGTCCAGCGGGGCCCAGCGGGCGTCCCCGCCGGCGCAGATGGTGCCGTCCGCCGGGCCGCGGCTCGGGAAGCCCTTGGGGCCCTCGACGCTCTGCGGCTCCCACTGGATGTCGCCGCAGTCCCACGGGACGGCGTTGGCGCCGCAGAGCGCGGAACGGCTCGGCGGCAGGTTGATGAAGCCGTGCGACTCGGCCGGCAGGGCGGCCGCGATCGGCAGGACGATCGCGGCCGCGGCGGCGGCGATCAGGTGGCGCTTGCGCATGGTGCTCCTCCGTGGGGGTGGATGGAGTGTGCGCCCGGCGCGGGGCGTGCGCGTGCGCGTGGGGGTGCGCACGGCGGCCTGCCCGAGATATGGCATGCCCGCGCCAGACCGGTTGCCCGACACCGTAGGATCTGGTCTCCCCTCGCGTCAATGGTCTGAACCATTTGCGCCATCGCCCCTCAACGACGGGGCGCCGCCCGACACTTCGCACCTCGCCCCCGACCACGCCCGCCCGTACCGGCCGCACGGGAAATTACTTGCATGAGCGCAATATGAGCTCTGGCCGATATTTTGATCCATGGCTTATCCTGGACCCAGCCCCACGTGGAAGGAGGCCGGGCCCGATGACCGCCACGGATCCCGCACTCACCGCCCTCGCCAGCGGTTGGAACGCCCTGTCCCTCCTGCACAGCCGGATCGAGTCCCACATCGAACGCGCCCTGCAGGCCCGGCACGACCTGAGCGTGCGCGAGTACTCGCTGCTCGACGTGCTCAGCCGCCAGCACGACGGCGAGGGCGGGCACCTGCAGATGAAGCAGGTCGCCGACGCGGTCGTGCTCAGCCAGAGCGCCACCACCCGCCTGGTCACCCGACTGGAGGACCGCGGCCTGCTGGCGCGCTACCTGTGCCCGACCGACCGCCGCGGCATCTACACCAACGTGAGCGAGGACGGCCTGAGGCTCCTGGAGCAGGCCCGGCCGACCAACGACGCCGCCCTGCGCGAGGCGCTCGACGAGGCCGCCCGCCATCCGGAGCTGGCCTCGCTGGTCAAGGCGGTCGAGGCCGTGGACGCCGCCTCACCCGCCCGCTGACCCCGGCCGGCCCCACAGCTCCCACGACTCCACTCCCCCGGGCCCGGCCCGTCCTGAACCGCACGCGCGGCTCCGGGACGGGCCGGGCCCGGCCGCGTTTCCGCCCCGCCCGGCGCCACCCTCGCACACGCCCCCTGTCCGCGTTTGCACTTAACGCGCGTCTGCAACTATTGTCGAGGCATGCAAGGAGCTCACTCAAGCAATCACAGAAGGGTTGGGCCCATGCCGCTCGCTCTGCTCGCCCTGGCCATCGGCGCATTCGGGATCGGGACCACCGAGTTCGTGATCATGGGTCTCCTGCCCGAGATCGCCGGCGACTACGGCGTCTCCATCCCCGACGCGGGCCTGCTGGTCACCGGCTACGCCCTCGGCGTGGTCCTCGGCGCACCGCTGATGACCGCCCTCGGCACCCGGATCGGCCGCAAGACCATGCTCATGCTGCTGATGGGCCTGTTCACCGCCGGGAACCTGCTCTCCGCGTTCGCCCCGTCCTTCCCGGTGATGCTGGCCGGGCGCATCGTGGCCTCGCTCGCCCACGGCGCCTTCTTCGGCATCGGCTCCGTCGTCGCCGCCGACCTGGTCGCCCCGGAGCGCAAGGCCGGCGCCATCGCCACCATGTTCACCGGGCTGACCGTCGCCAACATCGTCGGCGTGCCGCTGGGCACCTTCGTCGGCCAGGCCGTCGGCTGGCGCGCCACCTTCGCCGGTGTCGCCGCGCTCGGCGTGATCGGCCTGCTCGGCATCGCCCGCCTGGTGCCCGCTCTGCCCCGTCCCGAGGGCGCCCACCTGCGCCGCGAGCTGGCCGCCTTCCGCAACCCGCAGGTGCTGCTGGCGATGGCGATGACCGTGCTCGGCTTCGGCGGGGTCTTCGCCGCGATCACCTACATCGCCCCGATGATGACCGACGTCGCCGGCTACGCCGACGGCTCCGTCACCTGGCTGCTGGTGCTGTTCGGCGTCGGCATGTTCCTCGGCAACCTGCTGGGCGGGCGCTACGCCGACCGCAGGCTGATGCCGATGCTCTACACCAGCCTCGGCGGACTCGCCGTGGTGCTGGCGCTGTTCACCCTCACCGCGCACGACAAGGTCCTGGCCGCCGTCACCGTCCTGCTGGTGGGAGCCCTCGGCTTCGCCACCGTCCCCCCGCTGCAGAAGCGGGTCCTGGACCAGGCCCACGGCGCCCCCACCCTGGCCTCCGCCGTCAACATCGGCGCCTTCAACCTCGGCAACGCGCTGGCCGCCTGGCTCGGCGGGGCCGTCATCGCCGCCGGACTCGGCTACACCGCCCCGAACTGGGTCGGCGCCGCCCTCGCCGCGGCCGCCCTGCTGCTGGCCCTGTGGTCCGCCGCCCTGGAGCGCCGCGGCTCCCGCCCGGCGGCCCCGGCCGCCGTGCCCGTCCCCGTACACCACTGATCCCCCACCCCGGAGAACCCGCCATGAGCACCACCACTGCCGTCGCCCCGCTCACCACCGCCGACGCCGAGACCCTCGTCCGCGCCGCCCGCAGCGCCGCCGAGGCCGCCGGCGCGACGGTCAGCGTCAGCGTCCTGGACGCGGGCGGCCACCTGCTCGCCTTCCGCCGCGACGACCGCGCCGTGCTGATCTCCGGCGAGACCAGCACCCGCAAGGCCTACACCGCCCTCCAGCTGGACGCCCCGACCGCCGACCTGGTCGACCTGGTCAAGCCCGACGGCCCGTTCCACTCCCTGCCCACCGCGCTGGACCGCCCGCTGCTGTTCCTCGCCGGCGGCCTGCCGGTCCACCGCGACGGCCGGCTGATCGGCGCCGTCGGCGTCGGCGGCGCCGCCCCCGAGCAGGACCACGCCTTCGCCGCCGCCGCCCTGCGGCAGCTCGGCTGACACCCCGCCGGCCCGGACGGGCGGTGCGCCGCGGGCAGGATGGCCACCGCGGCAGGTGCCGCCACGGCGTCAGCGAGACCCGCGTGGCTGACCACTACCCGTACCGCATCGCGACCAGGAGCGGGGACGTGACGCTGATCTGGCGGCCGGGCGAGGGCGACGCTCCCGATGGGCTCGTCGTCGACGAACGCGGAGACCTCCTCGCGTTCCACGCGCTCGCGCCGCTGCGGGAGCACTGCGACCGGCGAGGAGACCACGGCCGTGCGCGAACTCCTGCGTGCGGGGCCGGACCTCTGGGACCGGGCCGTGCGCACGGCCGGCTGATCGAGTCCACCCGCCGCCCGCCGGGGCACCGCCGTCATGACCCCCCGGCGCCGTGGCGCAGGGCGACGGCCGCGCGCACGGTGTCGGCCTGGTGGGCGGCCTGGTGGGCGACGGGCAGCCAGACGGGGTCGAAGCGCCGCTGGTACTGGGCGCACCAGTCCCGCAGGAGGTGGTCGAGGCGGGCGGCCTCGCGGGCGGCGGGGGCGCCCGCCACCCGGACGGCGCGGCGCAGCAGGGCGGCGGCGCGGACCGGGACCCGGTGGGCCCACAGGTCGATGCCGGTGAGGCGGGCGCGGGTCATCGGGGTGTGCAGGAGGTCGTGTCCGTGGACCTCGGGGTCCCAGGCGTCGGCGAGTCGGTGCAGGGCGGTCAGCGGGGTGCGGGCGGCGCGCAGCAGCGGGGTGTCGGGGTTGCGCAGGTGGGGCAGGGCGGCGTCGAGGAGTGCGGTGAGGAGGGTGCCGCGGTGGCGCAGGCGGTCGGCGGTGATGCGCAGGTGGCGGTGGGCGGCGTCGGCGGGGCGGTGGTCGCCGAGGTGGGCGCTGGTGAAGGCGGGGACTTCGACGAGGACGGTCTGGCCGCCGTGGCGCTGGGGGGCGAACCAGGTGCCGGTCCGGCCGCCGCCGTCCTGGTGGGGGGTGAGCATGCCGGTGGTGCGTTCCTGGTGGTCGATGTGGTGGGGGGTCATCAGGTAGACGCCGGGGCCGGATTCGTGGAGGTGGAAGGTGTCGAAGGCGCCGGTCTCGACGGGGATGCCGCGGTGGGCGGCGGAGCGGGCGAAGGGGTGGGCGAGGGCGGCGGGGTCGCTGGTGGCCTGGACGAAGGTGCCGCCGACGTCGGTGCTGTGCAGGGAGAACTGGAGGGTGGGGCGCAGTTCGTCGATGAGGTCGAGGAGGGTGCGGCTCTCGGGGAGGTCGGCGCCGATGGCGGGGGCCCATTCGGGCTGGTCCTCGGCGGCGGGGCGGTAGTAGTGGGCGAAGTAGTCGGGCAGGGTGCGGGCGGTGCGGCTGCCGTCGGCGAGGTGGGCACCGTCGGGGTCGAGGCAGAGCAGGAAGTGCCAGGCGAGGTCGGGGTGCGGGTGGGTGAGGGCGTGGTGGGCGAGGTCGGTGACGGCGGCGCGGGCGGCGAACTCGTCGGCGTGGGCGCCGGCGACGACCAGGATGTCGTGGGGGCCGTGGCCGACGGTGAGCAGGGTCAGGGGGCGGCCGGCGCGGGAGGTGCCGACGGTGCGCACCCGGCACCGGTCGGGCCGCTGGTGGGCCAGGCGGCGTGCGGTGTCGTCGAGTTCGGTCAGGGTGGGGTAGTGGTCGTGGTGGGGGGCGGCGTCGGCCGCGGGGGTCGTCGTGTCGGTCACCTTCGGTTCCTCCCCTGGGTGGTGGCAGTAGTTGTACCTGCCGCGGGGGTCGCCGGTACGGGCGGGGCCCGCCCGGGTGCGGTGGCTCGGGCCCCGGGAGGAGGCCGGGTCGGTCAGTCGGTGCCGGTGGTGTCGGGGCCGTAGGCGAGGTGGAGGGTGTCGGTGCCGGCCGGGACGGCGACGGCGGGCGCCCGCCGGCCGCGTGCGAACGGCCCCGCGGGGTAGCCGGACGGGCATGCTGACACTCGGAGTCGAGGAAGAGTACCTGCTGGTCGACCCCCGCGACGGCGCGCCGCTCCCCCGCGCCGCCGAGGTCCTGGCCACCGCCTCGCTGGCGCCCGCGCTGCGCCCGCCGGAGGCGCAGCACGAGCTGCTCCAGGTCCAGGTGGAGAGCGCCACCCCGGTCTGCGAGGACCTCGCCGCCGTGGGCCGCCACCTCGCGCGGGTGCGGGCCGCGCTGAACGCGGCCGCCGCCCAGCACGGCTGCCGGGTCGTTCCGGTCGGCTCGGCCCCGTTCGCGCCCGCCGGCGGGGTGCCGGTCACCGACGACACCCGCTACCGGCGGGCCCGGCGCCAGGCGCCCGCCCTGGTCGACGACCTGATGCTGAACGGCATGCACGTCCACGTCGGCGTGGCCGACGAGGAGGAGCGCGTGGGCGCCCTGGTACGGCTGCGGCCCTGGCTGCCCGTGCTGATCGCGCTCAGCGCCAACTCGCCCTACTGGCGCGGCCGTGACACCCGCTTCGCCAGCTGGCGGACCGTCCACTTCGACCAGTGGGCCGTCAGCGGCCCGCCGCCCGCCTTCCGCGACGCCGCCGACCACCGGCGGCGGGTGGCGGCGCTGCGCGCGGCCGGGGTCGTCGCCGACGAGGGCCAGCTCTACTGGCACGCCCGGCTGTCCGCGCGCTACCCGACGGTGGAGGTGCGGGCGACGGACGTGCAGCTGACGGTCGCCGACGCCGAACTGTTCGCCGGCCTGATCCGGGGCCTGGTCGCCGCGGCCGTCCTGGAGGAACGGGCCGGGCGCCCGCGCCCGGACACCCCCGAGGAACTGCTGCGCGCCGCCACCTGGCACGCCGCCCGCACCGGGACGCACGGCGATCTGGTCTCCCCCGCCGACGGCCTCGCCCGCCCGGCCGCGGCCGTGGTCGGGCAGCTGCGCGCCTACGCCGCCCCCGGTCTGGAGGCCACCGGCGACACCGGGCGGGTCGACGCGCTGTGGCGGGGCTTCGAGCACCGGGGCAGCGGCGCCGACCGCCAGCGCCGCTGGTACCGCGAGCTCGGCCGCGAGGGCCTGGCCGAGCACCTGGTCGCCTCCACCGTCACCCGCACGCCGTGACCGCGGGCGGCGGCGCCCGGCCCGCGGCTCGAGCCCGCGGCCCTACGGGTCAGGCGCCGTCCCCGTCCCCGTCCCCGTCCCCGTCGTCCGCCCCGCCGTCGCCGCCGTCCCCGGTGGTCTCGTCGGGGTCGAGCCGGCGGGCCCGGCCGGGTTCGGCGGTGGTCGCCTCGCCCTGCTCCTCGGTGCTCCGCTCCTCGGCGCCCGGTCCGGCTCCCGGGGCCCGGGGGTCACGGGAGGCGTCGTCTCCGTCGTGGTGCAGCGGCACGCCGCCCGCGCCGCCCTGGGGGATCTCGTTCACCGTCGGCTCCTCACCTCGTGGTCCGTCGCCCGCTCGCCTCGCGGGTCCGCCTCGCGGGTGCCCGCGAGGCGGCGGACCAATCCCGGGGGGTGTCGGGCCGCGCGCCGCGGGCAGACGCGCGGTGTGAATCCCATCGAGCGGGGCCTACGGGCCGTGGACGGCTTCCAGCAGCGCCACCGGGCCACCGGCCTGGTGATCGGCGTCGTGCGCAAGTACGGGGACGACCGGGGCGGGCTGCTGTCCGCCCTGATCACCTACTACGGCTTCGTCGCCCTGATCCCGCTGCTGCTCCTGCTCAGCACCGTCCTCGGCTTCGTCCTGCACGGCCACCCCGACGCGCAGCACGCGGTCGTGGACTCCGCGCTCGCCGACTTCCCGATCATCGGCGACCAGCTGCGCCAGAACGTCCACTCCCTCCAGGGCAACGGCCTGGCGCTGGTGATCGGCGCGCTCGGGCTGCTGTACGGAGCCCTGGGCATCGCGCAGGTCCTCCAGCACGCCATGGCCGAGGTGTGGAACGTGCCCGGGGTGCAGCGGCCCGGCTACTGGCCGCGGCTGGCGCGCAGCCTGCTGCTGTTCGCGGTGCTGGGCAGCGGGCTGGTGCTGGGCACCGCCGCGGCGTCGCTGGTCGGCGGCACGCTGGCCGGGACGGCCGCCCGGATCGGGGGGCTGGTGGTCTCGGCGCTGGTGAACGCCGCGCTGTGCCTGGCCTGCTTCCGGGTGCTCACCCCGCGCGAGGTCCCGCTGCGGGCGCTGTGGCCGGGCTGCGCGCTCGCCGGGCCGCTGTTCACCGCCCTGCAGGCGGGCGGCGCGCTGCTGGTCACCCACGCGCTGCGGCACGCGAGCCAGGTCTACGGGTTCTTCGCGACGGTGATCGGGCTGCTGTCCTGGCTCTACCTGGCGGCGCAGGTCACCGTGTACGCGGCCGAGGTGAACGTGGTGCTCGCCCGGCGGCTGTGGCCGCGCAGCCTGTTGCAGCCGCCGCTGACGGAGGCCGACCAGGCGGTGCTGTCCTCGGTCGCCCGGCAGGAGGAGCGCCGTCCCGAGCAGCGGGTCGACGTCTCCTTCCCCGACGAGCCCGCCCCGGATGCCGCCGACCGGGATGCCGCCCCGGGCGGCACGGAGGGCGGCGCGGCGGGCGGAGGCGGCGCGGACGCCGCCCCCGACGACAGGAATCGCCCCGATTCGTCCTGATTCGCACCTTCGGCAGCGGGCAGAGCACACACATGAGCGGACGACTTCCCCCCGAACCCGACCCCACGACCGACGCGGCGGAACCGGCGGAGACAGCGGCGACGGCCGGCACGCCGGAGACGGCGGAGGCCCGGCGGCTGACCGACGAGCTGCGGGCGGCGGTGGCGGAGCCGCGCACCGCCGCCCTGGTCCTGACCCGGCGGGTGCGCGCCGCACGGCGCGCCCGGGTCTGGACGGCACTCGGCTTCCCCTCCTGGGACGCCTACGCCCTGGCCGAGCTCGGCCTCTCCCGGCCCACCGCCTACCGGCTGCTGGACCTCGCGGCGGTGGCCGGGGCGATCGAGGAGACCGTCGGCCGCGCGGCCGGGCCGGAGCTCGCGCACGGCTGGGACGCCTGGCCGGTGCTGTCCGTCCAGGCGGTCGTCGACCTGCGCGGCCGGCTGGCCGAACTCACCGACCTGATCACCGAGCGGCTGGCCCGGGTGCGCTCCGAAGCCGGCGGCGCGGCGCCGCAGCCCGCCCTGGTCGGCGCCGCCGTCGCCGACGCCGTCGCCGAGCTGCGGGAGCGCCCGGACGTGCCGCCGGTCGACCTCCAGGGCGTCCGGGGCCCCGACGGCCACGACGTCGAGGCCTGGCGCCACGTCGTCGCGCGGGGTCTGGACGCGCAGCAGCAGGTGCTCGGCGGCTTCCGGGAGCTGGGCCTGCTGGCCCTGCGGGTCGCGCCGGGCTACGTCGCGGCCGCGACGCCGAAGCGGTCCTGCACCTGCTCGGCAAGGAGCTCGGCAGCACCTGCGAGGAGCTGCTGGCCTGCCGCCGCTACGCCCTGACCGGCGACGCCCGCGCGGTCGAGGGCCGGTGAGGACGGACGGCCGGTGAGGACGGCGGGGAGGCCCGGAACGGCTCCGGTCACCCGCCGTCCGCGCCGGGCCGGGCCCGCGGTTGCGGCACCGGGGGCGGCGCGTCGGCGACGGCCCCGGCGTCCGGGGAGGATCCGGGTGCCGGTGCCACGGGCAGCCGGGGCAGGGCGTACGGGTGGTGGTCGCGCAGGTAGCCGATGAGGTGCTCGCGCAGCTGGCAGCGCAGCTCGAACGCGTCGGCGCCGTCCGCCGCCGTGGCCAGCACCCGCACGACGACGGTGGTGGGGGTGGTGTCGACCACCTGGAGGGCGCTGCCCTCGCCGTCCCACAGCCCGTTGCCGGCCAGGAAGGCGTCGAACTCCTTGCGCAGCAGGGGGATCGGGGCGTGGTGGTCGAGGTGGAGCAGCGCGGTGCCGGTGATCCGGCTGGTGCGGCGGGACCAGTTCTCGAACGGGCGGCCGACGAAGTACGACATGGGCATCACCAGGCGCCGCTGGTCCCAGGTCGCTATCACGACAGCGGTCAGGGTGATCTCCTCCACCTCGCCCCACTCGCCGCCGACCACGACCACGTCGCCGATCCGGGCGAGGTCGCCGAAGGCCATCTGGACGCCGGCGAAGACGTTGGCCAGGGTGCTCTGGGCCGCCACGCCCGCCACCACGCCGACCAGTCCGGCGGAGGCGAGCAGGCTCGTGCCGATGCCGCGCACCGCCGGGAAGGTCATCAGGACCGCGCCCAGTGTCACCACGGCGACGATCGCCTGGCCGATCCGGCCGAGCAGGTCGGCCTGGGTGCGGGCGCGCCCGGCCCAGGCCGGGTCGCGGCGGTGCACGGCCAGGCGCAGGGTGCTGTCCACGACCAGCGCCACCACCCGGGCGCACAGCCAGCCGCCGGAGGCGATGGCGAGGATCACCGCCAGGTGGCGCAGCCCCTCGCTCGCGGCGGGCGGCGCGGCGATCCAGGGCAGGGCGCCGAGCAGGAGCAGGCAGGCCGTCAGCACCAGCAGCGGCAGCCGGCAGCGGCGTACCACCAGGGGTATGCCGGCGGCGCCCGCGCGGGCGGCCAGGCGCCGTACCGCGAACTGCGTGATCCGGTCCAGGCCGTAGGCGAAGAGCACCGCCGCGGCGCTCGCCAGGGCCAGGCGTAGCAGGCTCCACCACATCTGCCGTTCTTCCCTTCCGCCGGGTGTCGCCGGCGGGCGCCCGGATGGGCGCCGCCGGTCGCCTGCTCGCCTTTCCCGGCGGGGCGCGGCCATTCCTGCCGGTGACGGACCGCACAGGCGGGCAGCGGCCGCCGGCGCCGTCCGACGGGGCGGCATGGATGCGGCGGTCCGGGGCAACCGGTCATCGCGCGTCCGCGCCGGGCCCGGCACCCCGCCGGCCCGGGCCACGGAAGGAGAAACGCATGAGCGGGAACGTCGACATCTGGGAGTTCCGCAGCACCAGCGGCCACAGCGCCGGTACCGACCTCATCGGGTTCCACGTGGAGGCTGTGGACGGCCCCGTCGGCAAGGTGGACAAGCTGTCCGAGGAGGTGGGGGCGCAGTACCTGGTCGTGGACACCGGCCCGTGGATCTTCGGCAAGCGGGTGCTGCTGCCGGCCGGCACCGTCATCCGCATCGAGATCGCGGAGCAGAAGGTGTACGTGGACCGGACCAAGGAGGAGATCAAGCACAGCCCCGACCTCGACAGCGGGGCGCCGGAGGAGCCGGATTCCGTGTTCCGGGACCAGTACGCGCTCTACTACGGCCCGTTCTACAGCAACCGCGCCATCTGACCCGCGGCCGGACGGGGCCGTCGGCCGTCGCCCCCGCCCGGGGCGGCGGCCGGCCGCCGTCCGGCGTCTTCCGCGCCCGGCCGCGCCCGGCCACCGGTCAGCCGCGCGTCAGCCCCGGGTCAGCCGGTGGGCGTCGAACTCGGCCCAGATGGCCTTGCCCTGACCGTTCGGCTCGGCGCCCCAGCGGTCGGCGGTGCGCTGCACGATGAACAGGCCGTGGCCGCCGGGCAGGGCCGGCTCGTGCGGCAGGCGCAGGGCGGGCATGGCCGGGCTGCGGTCGCTGACCTCCACCCGCAGGCGCTGCCCGGTGGCGTGCAGGACCAGCTCCAGGGGGCCGTCACCGTGCAGCATGGCGTTGGCCACCAGCTCCGCCACCAGCAGCACGACGTCCGCGCCGACGCCCTCGTGGGCGCCGGGCGCCCCGGCGGGCGGGTACCAGTCGCCGACGGCCTCGGTGGTGAAGGCCCGGGCCCGGGCGACCGGTTTGGGGAGCCCGGCCAGGGGCAGCCGTCTGCGCTGGCCGCCGGGCGGCAGCACCGGCCCGGCCCGGTGCGCTTCACCGTCCAGGGTTCCCCGGCTCATCGTCATGTGAGGGCACCCTTCGGATCGACGGCGGTTCGCATGGTCGGTTTCCCGGCGCTCCCGGGATTATGCCTGCCCCGGCCCCCGGTGCGCGTCCCTTACGGCAGACGTCCCCGGCGCGCCGCGCGGCGCGCCGGGGAGCGCTCAGGTCTCCAGAGCCTGCTCGGCCGACTCGTGGATGGAGAACACCGCCTGGGTGCCGGTCAGTTCGAGGACCCGCATCACGGTGGGCGGCACCGCGGCCAGGTGCAGCTCCACGCCCTCCTCCCCCGCCGCCAGGCGGGTCTTGAGCAGGAGGTTCAAGCCGGAGGAGTCGCAGAAGCCGACCCCGGCGAGGTCGATCACCACCGCGCCGGGCCGCTGCGCGACCAGGGCGGTGAGGGTGTCGGCCGCGGGGGCGAGCGTCTCGATGTCGAGGTCGCCCGCCAGGGCGCAGACCACCGCACCGGCCGCCGCGGGGCGGGTGCGCACCGCCAGCTCCGCACGGTACGGGGAGGCCGCCGGCCCGGGGGCCCGCTGGTCGTCGTCGGATGGCGTCATCGTCGTCCCCTCGTGTCCGTGCCCTCCGACCTTACGTAGGCGGCGTCCCGCGGCCAAGCGGGGGGGTCGGGGGCCGGGCCCCCGCCTCAGTCCTCCTCCAGCCCCTCGCGCAGGCGCCGCAGGGTACGCGAGAGCAGCCGGGAGACGTGCATCTGGGACAGCCCCAGGCGCGCGCCGATCTGCGACTGCGTCAGGTCCTCGCAGAAGCGCATCGACAGGATCAGCCGCTCGCGCTCCGGCAGGGCGCCGACCAGCGGCTTGAGCGCGACCAGGTCCTCCACCCGGCAGAGGTCCCGGTCCTCCTCGCCGAGGCGCTCGCCCAGGCAGCCGGGACGGTCGTCGTCCTCGGCGCTGGTGTCCAGGGAGCCCGCGGTGTGCCCGTTCGCGGCGGTCAGGCCCTCGACCACCTCCTCCTGGGAGATCTCCAGGTGGTCGGCCAGCTCGGCCACCGTGGGGGCCCGGTCCAGGTCCTGCGCCAGGCGCTCCTGGGCCCTGGCCAGGACGATCCGCAGCTCCTGGAGGCGGCGGGGCACGTGGACGGCCCAGGTGGTGTCGCGGAAGTGCCGGCGGATCTCGCCGAGCACCGTGGGCAGGGCGAAGGTGGTGAACTCGACGCCCAGCTCGGGGTCGAACCGGTCGATGGCCTTGATCAGGCCGACCGCCCCGACCTGGAGCAGGTCCTCCTGCGGCTCGCGGTGCGCGTTGAAGCGGCGGATCGCGAACCTGACCAGGGACAGGTTCATCTCCACCAGGGTGGCCCGCACGTACGAGTACTCCCGGGTGCCCTCCTCCAGGGCGGCGAGCCGGCGCAGCAGCACCCGGGTGAGTTCGCGGGCGTCGGCGGGCGGGACCTCCCGCAGGTCGTCGGCCGCGGCGAGTTCCGGTGGCAGCAGGTCGCGCAGCCCCGCCGTGGCGGAGGCGGCCGTGCGGGAGGTGTCCTTCGTCGGCGAAGCGGCGGAGGCGGTCAGTTCACCAGTGGTCGTGACCATCGGAGTCCTTCCTCGAGTCGGCACGGTCGAACGCCCCGACTACCCCGCCCCGGCCGATCGATGCGGTGACCGCGTGTGGAGGTTTCGTGAATCCCGGGCGGGCGTCCGGGCGGGGCCGGGAAACCCGCTGGACCCCGGCCCCGCCCGGTGGATCATGGAAGGGCGCGCTCCGGCGCCCCGAGACCCCTCGTCCACGCGAAAGCGGTGCCCCCTCGTGATCCCCGCCGTGCCCGACCCGACCGTGCTGCACCCCTTCCCCGAGCAGCCCCGGGTGGTCCTCCTCAAGCCGCTGGTCACCTCGCCGCTGATCGAGGTGGGCGAGTACTCGTACTACGACGACCCGGACGACCCGACGGCGTTCGAGACCCGCAACGTGCTGTACCACTACGGGCCGGAGAAGCTCGTCATCGGGCGGTTCTGCGCCTTCGCCACGGGGGTGCGGTTCCTGATGAACGGCGCCAACCACCGGATGGACGGGCCCTCCACCTTCCCCTTCCCCGTTATGGGCGGCGCCTGGGCCGAGCACTTCGACCTGATCACCGGCCTGCCCGGGCGCGGCGACACCGTGATCGGCCACGACGTGTGGCTCGGCCACGGCACCACCGTCATGCCCGGGGTGCGCGTCGGCCACGGCGCGATCGTCGCCGCCGGGTCCGTCGTCACCTCCGACGTCCCCGACTACGCCGTCGCCGGCGGCAACCCCGCCAGGGTGATCCGGCTGCGCCACGACGAGGCCGACATCGCCCGCCTGCTGGACCTCGCCTGGTGGGACTGGCCCCTCGAGCACCTGACCCGCCACCTGCGCACCGTCATGTCCGGCACCGTCGACGAGCTGGCCGCCGCCGCGCCCGGCGCCTGAGCCGGCACCCGAACCGGCGGCGGTCCCGCCCGGGCCGCCGCCGGACCACCCCTCCTGTACCTACTGGTATGTACGGGGGTAGTCTCAAGGCCTTCAGGAACCTCGGGGAGGGAGCCGTGCCGTGCCTTTCGTCCGCATCGACGCGCTGGGGGCCGGCCCCGAGCGGCTGGACGCCCTCGGGCGCGCCGTGCACCAGGCCCTGCAGGAGACGATCGGCATCCCGGCCGACGACCACTTCCAGGTGCTGACCGGCCACGACGGCGTCACCGGCACCCTGCGCTACGGCGGTTACCTGGGCGTGGACCGGGACGAGGGCATCGTGTACGTGTCCGTGACCCTGCGCGCCGGGCGCCCGGCCGGGCGCAAGCGGGCCCTGTACCGCCGGATCGCCGAACTCGCCCACGCGTACGCGGGCACCGAGCCCCGCAACGTGTTCGTCGTCCTCACCGAGAACGCGTCGGTCGACTGGTCGCTCGGCCACGGCCTCGCCCAGTACGACCCGGAGCCCGGTCCCCGCGCCGGGCACCCGCCGCACCTCCCGGACACGGCGGGACCTTCGGACTGCTAACGGTCGGCGGGGTCGTGGAGCCGGCGGGCGGCGGTGCGGATGGCGAGGGTGTACGGGGCGTCGAGGGCGCGGGTGCGGGCGTCGAGGTCGCGGAAGGCCACCAGGGCCTGGTGGCTGTCGTCGGTGCTCTGGGTCCAGGCCGTCCAGGCGTTGTGGACGTCCTCGTCGGTGACCTGCTCGCCCTTGGCCTGGAGCAGCACGGCGTAGATGCGGAAGAGGTCGTCGGAGCCGGCGGGAGGCGTGGCCTCCGTCGGCAGGCAGGAGCGGATCAGTTCGGCGATGGGATCGAGGTGGCTCATACGGCCAGTGTGCCGGTGACGAGCGTGCCGGTGAGCAGGATCAGGTGGGCCACCGCGAATATCATCGGCACGATCCGTTCGGTGGTGCCGAGTTCGGTGTAGGGCCGGTGCCGCCGGCCGGACGCCCCGGCGTTGCGCAGGACGTCCCACTCGTCGGTGTAGATCCGCGCGGACAGCTTGTGCTCCAGGCTGTTGATGACCTGGAACTTGGCGCCGTTGAGGTCCCGGTAGCTGCGCAGCTGCATCCACCAGGCGCCGGAGAGGGTGATGCCGGCCAGGGCGACGGCCGTCGCCACCCACCACGGGGACTCCGACAGCTTGGGTATCCCGAAGCCGATCAGGGTGACCAGCGCGGTCTGCACGGACAGGAAGAAGGTGTTGGCGCTGCCCCGGCGGGCCGAGACCCGGTCGGCCATCTCCACGGCGAGCTTGTACAGCTCCAGCAGCTCGGACTGACGGTCCGGCTCCGGCGGCGTGGTCATCGCGCGTCCCCCTCGGGCAGATGGTGTGCCGGCTTCGCCCGCTGCCCGGGCTCCCCCCGGTGTCCATCCTTCCCTGCGGGTCGGCCCGTCAGTGCTGCCCGCCGGTGCCGCGCGGCCGTCTGCCCGTCAGGTGGCGACGGCGGCGGCGGTGACGGCACCGGTGGGGTCGGCGGCCACCGCGGCGTTGCCGGCCGACAGGGCGCGCAGCGCCGCGCCCGCCTCCGACTCCCCTTCCCCGTACTGGTGTTCACGGGCGGTGCGCAGCGCGGCGCCGAGGTGGAGGGCGGCCTCCTCGGTGTGGCCGGTGGCGGCCAGCGCGCGGCCGTAGAGGGTCTGCAGGACGACCCGGCGGGTGACCGGGAAGGGCGGTTCGGCGACGGCCAGGCCGCGGGCGGCGTGGTGGGCGGCCTCCTCGGCGGCGCCGGCGGCCAGGCACTCGCCCGCCAGGTGCTGGCGGGCGAGGGCCACCAGGTCGGCGCGGCCGGCCCGTTCGGCCAGTGACAGGGCCTTCAGCAGCAGCCCGCTCACCCGGGCCCGGCCGGCGCGGTCGCCGTGGCGGGCGAGGGCGAGGGCGTGGTTGACCAGGGCGACGGCCTGGGCGGTGCCGTCGCCGGCCCGGGCGGCGAGGTCGGGGGCGCGTTCCAGGTGGACGAGGGCCTGCTCGGGGCGGCCCTCCTCCAGCAGCACCCAGCCCAGCAGGGCCCGGGCGCGGGACTGGGCGCCGGGGTCGCGGTCGGCCTCGGCGGCGGCCAGGCCGTGTTCGAGCAGCGGTGCCCAGCCGTCCCGGACCTGCCAGACGATCAGCGGCCACTGGAGCAGCACCAGGCGCCAGGCGCGGTCGTGCAGTCCGGCGGCGACCGCCGCCTCGACCGCGCCGCGCAGGGTGTCGCGTTCGGTGGCGTACCAGGCGAGGGCGCTCGCCCGGTCGGGGAAGGGGCGGACCTCGGCGGGGCGGCGGGTGCCGGGTGGCAGGGCGCAGCAGGGTTCGCTGCCCGGTTCGGCGGCGGCGCAGGCGCTGAGGAGGGTGTTGAGCAGGTGGTCGAGCAGGCGGGGCAGCACCTCGGTGTCGGTGTCGCCGGGCAGGCTGCGGGCGTAGAGGCGGACCAGGTCGTGCAGGGTGTAGGCGTCCCGGCCGATCTGGACGATCAGGTGGGCGGTGGCCAGTTGGGCCAGGGCGGCGGCGGCCTCCTCGGGGCGGCAGCCGGCCAGGGCGGCGGCGGTGCGGCTGTCGAGGGTGGCGCCGGTGTGGGCGCCGAGGCGGCGCAGCATCCGGCCGGCGGGTTGGCTCAGGTGCTGGACGGTCAGGGCGAGGGCCGCGGCGACGCTGGTGTCCTCGACGTCGAGGAGGTCCAGGCGGTCCTGCTCGTCGGCGAGTTCGTCGGCGAGGGCGGCCAGCGCGCGGGCCGGGCCGGTGGCGAGGCGGGCGGCGGCCAGCCGCAGGGCCAGCGGCAGGCCGTCGCACAGGCCGGCGAGGCGGGCGGCGGCCTCGGGTTCGGCGGCGACCAGGTCGGGGCCGAGGGTGGCGGCGAGCAGGGTGACGGCCTGTGGGGAGGAGAGTTCGGCGAGCGGTACGGGGCGGGCGGCGTCGGAGGCGACCAGGCCGCCGAGCCGGTCGCGGCTGGTGACCAGGGTGACGCAGTCGTCGCCGTCGGGCAGCAGCGGGCGGACCTGGTCGGAGCGGCGGGCGTTGTCCAGGACGATCAGCATCCGCCGGGTGGCGGTCAGTTCGCGGTAGCGGGCGGCCATCGCCTCGGGGGTGGCGGGCATCCGCTCGGCGGGCAGGCCCAGGGCGAGCAGCAGTTCGCGCAGGACGGCGGCGGTGTCGCGTTCGGGCAGCGGGCTGTGGCCGCACAGGTCGACGAAGAGCCGGCCGTCGGGGAAGTCCTGCCGGCGGCGGTGCGCCCAGTACAGGGCGAGGGTGGTCTTGCCGACGCCGGCGCCGCCGGTGAGCACGGCGACGGCGCCGGGGGCGGCGGTGGCCCGGTCCAGCGCGGCCAGTTCGTCCTCCCGGCCGGCGAAGCCGCGCGGGCGGCGGGGGAAGGGCCAGGGGGTGTGCTGCGGCCCGGCTTCGCCGACGGGCACCGCCGGGGGCCGGACGAGGACGGGCGGCGCGGGCTCCGGGCCGGCGGCGGGCTGCGCGGGCTCCGGCACGGCGGCGGACGGTACGGGTTCCGGCACGGCGGCGGACGGTACGGGTTCCGGTACGGCGGGGGCCGGTACGGCGGCGGGTGCGGGCCGCTGGTCGGGGACGGAGGCCAGGCCGCCGACGGTGGCGACCCGCGCGGGCGGGACGCGGTCGGGCGCCGGGCGGTCCGGCGGCTCCTGGCCGCCGGGCAGCCGGGCGGGCGGCACCCGGTGGGACCGGCCCGGCGGCACGTCGGCGCGCTGCGGCACGTCGGTGCGCTGCGGCGCGTCGGTGCGCAGCAGGCGGTCGTAGGCGTCGGTGAGTTCCGGCCCGGGGCCGATGCCGAGTTCCTCGGCCAGGGCGTGGCGGGTGCGGTGGAACCAGTCCAGGGCCTCCGAGCGGCGCCCCGCGCGGCCGAGGGCGTGCATGAGTTCGGCGACCAGCGGTTCCCGCAGCGGGTTGGCGGTGGCCTCGGTGTGCAGCAGGTTCGCGGCCGTGCCGTGGTCGCCGAGCCGGCCGTGGGCGCGGGCCAGTTCCTCGGCGGCGGTCAGCCGCAGTTCCTCCAGGGCCTGGGCGGCGCACTGCAACGGCAGGCCGGCCGTGGTGCCGGCGAGGGCCGGGCCCCGCCACAGGCCGAGTGCCTCCCGCAGGGCGGTGGCGGCCTCGCCGGCGTCGTCCAGGGCGCGGGCGCGGGCCACCAGGCGCTCGAACCGTACGGTGTCCACCGCCTGGTCGGGCACCCGCAGCCGGTAGGCGCCGTTGTCGGTGACGAGTTCGACGCCGGCGGCGGGGGCGTCGTGGGCGGTGAGCAGGGAGCGCAGCCCCGAGACGTGGTTGTGGATGACGGTGCGCGAGTGCCGGGGCGGCTCCTCGTCCCAGAGGGTCTCGGTGAGCCGTTCGACGGTGACGGGTGCTCCGGGGTGGAGCAGCAGCATGGCCAGCAGGCTGCGTCGTTTGGCCGATCCGGCCGGAAGCTCCCGGCCGTCCGCGGCCACCACGGCCACCGAGCCCAGCAGTCGGAACTCCACGCACCCCCCTCAGACTTAATCAGATGTATATGACAAGCATATGACGGCAGGCGATCTCATGATCGCAGAGCGTCGCCCCGGGCAGCGGCGCCGGGACTACCAGGTGACGGCGACGTCCGGGTCCTGCTGCCAGTAGGTGACCTTGAGCGAGTCGTCGATGTGGAGACCCTTCGAGGGCAGCGAAGGGTTGCTTCCCGCGCCGACACTCTCGCCGCCGGAGGCGCCCTGGAAGTAAACGGCCAGCGAAGTCTCGGTGCGGCCATGGCCGCCGCTGCCGTCGGCGGCGGACAGGTTCACCGAGGCGTAGCCGGACTCGCCCGGCCTCAGCGTGACGACGGCCTGCGGCTTGGAGTCCTCGATGACCGGCGGCACCGACTGGGCCTCGCCGAAGCGCACGGCCGGGTAGCCGTAGAGGTGGCAGGGGGCGCTACCGGTGTTGGTGACGGTCAGCAGCAGGTGGTTGATCGGGCGCGGCAGCACGGCCGCGACGGTCCTGGTGACGGAACCCTCGCAGGTGACGGCCTTCCCGTCGGCGGCCGCCGGGGGCTTCGGGGCGGCGGTGGGGGCCTTCGCGGAGGGCTTGGCGGGAGCGGGGGCGCCGCTCTGGGCGGGTGCGGGGGTCGCGGTGGAGGCTCCGCTCTGGACGGGGGCGGGGGCGCTCGCGGCGGGGGCGGCGGGCGCCGGGGAGGCCGCCGACGTCCCCTTGCCGCCCGCGTCCGCCGCGTCGTCGTTGCAGGCGCTCAGCGAGAGCGCGGCGATCGCCACGCCCGCGACGGCGGTCAGGAGGCGGGTGCGGGAGGTGCGGATGCCGGGCATGTGGCCGTGTCCCCTTGGGTGCTCGGGTCGGTGTGGTGCTTGGATGGCCGGAGCTTGCCCGGTGATCCGTCCCGGCCGCCACGGTCAACGGCCGATCCGGGACGGTGGGACACTGGGACGGGCCCTGAGCAGGGGGAATGCCGGGGCCCTGGAACGCGGGGATGAGACGTGGGGGCGATGTGCGATGGAACGGCCGCGGACGACGGGGAGCTCGGCGGCGGATGATCTCGCGGCACTGCTGGGCGAGCTGAAGGAGCGTTCGGGGCTCAGTTACGGGGCGCTGGCCAAGCGCCTGCACATGAGCACCTCGACGCTGCACCGGTACTGCATCGGCACCGTGGTGCCCACCGGGTTCGCGCCGCTGGACCGCCTGGCGCGGCTGTGCCGGGCGACGCCGCAGGAGCTGACGGAGCTGCACCGGCGCTGGATCCTGGCGGACGCGGCGCGCCGGGCCCGGCCGGAGGCGGGGACGGCGGCGGGGACGGCGGCCGTACGGGAGCCGGAGCCGCCGTCCGTACCGGATGTGACGCCGGTTGTACAGGACGGGCCGGACGGGCCGGTCACCGTCGGCGTGGTGCCCGGGCGTCCCGCCCCGCGCCGGGGCCGGCGCGGCGTACTGGTGGCCGCGGTCGCGACGGCGGCCGTGCTGGGCGCGGTGGCGCTCAGCCTCGCACCCGTCGGCGGGGACGGGAACCGGGACGGGAGCGGCGGCGGGAACGCGGCCGCCGAGCAGCCGGGCACCGCCTGGCCCTCGCCGGCGGGCGTCTCCTCCGCTCCCCCGGGCGAGGGGAGTCCCGCGCCCTCCGCCCCCGCCGGCTCCACCCCGACGGGCACCTCCCCCGGGGGCACGGGCGCTTCCACCAGCGGCGCCCCGGCCGCCGCCTCCCCCACCACCCCCACCACCGCCGCCGCCCCCGATCCGCTGAAGGTCGCGACCCGCCCCTACGTCTACGAGAACCCGTGCTACCAGCACTTCCTGGTCGACCGGCCGCCCCAGCAGGTCGGCCCGCCCGCCAACGAGCAGGAGGCGCCGCGCTGGGCGGCGGCCAACGGCGCGGTCGCCTCCGACGAGCAGCGGGTCGCGCTGACCGTCCAGGGCACCGGGAAGGACACGGTCGTCCTGGAGGCGCTGCACGTACGGGTCGTCACCAAGGGCGCGCCGCTCGCCTGGAACGACTACGCGATGGGGACGGGCTGCGGCAGCGACGTGGAGAGCGCCTCCTTCGACGTCGACCTGGACAGCGGCAGCCCGACGGTCACCGCCCGGCGCGGGCAGCGGGACTTCCCGCGCAAGGTCAGCGAGTCCGACCCGGAGGTCTTCTACGTCACCGCACGCACCCGGGCGCACGACGTGCGCTGGGAGCTGGCCCTGGACTGGTCCAGTGGCGGGCGCCGGGGCACGGTGCGCGTCGACGCGGGCGCCGGTAGGCCGTTCCGCACCAGTGCGGGCACCGGGCGGCCGGGCTACGACTACCCGCTGGGCGCGAACGAGTGGAGCCGGCGCGAGGGCTGACCCGCGCTGCGGGGCGTCCAGGGCGCGGGCCGCTGGACGCCCCGGCGTCCTCGCCGGCCCGGTGCCCTCGCCGGCCCGGTGCCGTCGCCGGTCAGCGGGTCTCGATGACGACCTTCTCGATGACCACGTCCTGGACCGGGCGGTCGTTGCTCCCGGTCTCCGTCGTCGCGATGGCGTCGACGACCTTCCGGCTGGCGGCGTCGGCGACCTCGCCGAAGATGGTGTGCTTGCCGGTGAGCCAGGTGGTCGGCCCGACGGTGACGAAGAACTGGGAGCCGTTGGTGCCCGGCCCGGCGTTGGCCATGGCCAGCAGGTAGGGCTTGTCGAACGCCAGGTCCGGGTGGAACTCGTCCGCGAACTCGTACCCTGGGCCGCCGGTCCCGTCGCCCAGGGGGTCGCCGCCCTGGATCATGAAGCCCTCGATGACCCGGTGGAAGACCGTGCCGTCGTAGAGCGGCTCGTTGCTCTGCCGGCCGGTGTTCGGATCGATCCACTGCTTCTCGCCCGTGGCGAGCTCCACGAAGTTCTTGACGGTCTTCGGCGCGTGGTTGGGCAGCAGCCGGATCACGATGTCGCCCTTGTTGGTCTTCAGCGTCGCGTACAGCTCTTCGGCCATGGCACGTCCTTCGGTCTTCGGTGGGTCCTGCGGGATGCGGCCAGTCTTCAGGCCGGTCGCCGGTACGAGCGGCGGCGACGCGGCAGTACACCCCCACGGGTGACGCCTCGCGAACGGGCGTCCGGCCCCGGCCGGATCCGGGGCGCGCGGACGGTGGCCGTAAGATCCCCGACAGCACCGGGCCCGTCAGGCCTCTCCCCACGTCTCCGCAGCTCACGCGGGTCCGTGTGACCGCCGGGACACCCCTGCGGCCGGGAGAATGGTGCGAACGGTTCCCCGGAAGTACAGAGAAAGCGAAACCTCACCATGGATCTCGGCGTGCGCTGGAAGCTGCACGGTGACGGGCGCACGCCCGCGCCGGGGGCGGTCGTCCGCCCCGACGAACGGCTCTCCTGGCCCCGCACGGTAGGGCTCGGCGCCCAGCACGTGGTGGCGATGTTCGGGGCGAGCTTCGTGGCGCCCGTGCTGATGGGGCTCGACCCCAACCTCGCGATCATGATGTCCGGCGTGGCGACCGTGATCTTCCTGCTGGCCACCAGGGGCCGGGTGCCCAGCTACCTGGGGTGCTCGCTGTCCTTCGTGGGCGTGGCCGCGGTGATCCGGGCGCAGGGCGGCACCAGCGCGACGGTGACCGGCGCGGTGTTCGTGGTGGGCGTGGTGCTGTTCCTGGTGGGGGTGGCGGTCCAGAGGTTCGGGGCGCGGATCATCCACGCCGCGATGCCGCCGATCGTCACCGGCGCGGTGGTCATGCTGATCGGCTTCAACCTCGCCCCGGTGACCGCCTCGGTGTACTGGCCGCAGGACCAGTGGACGGCGCTGCTGGTGATGCTGTTCACCGGCCTGGCCGTGGTGTGCCTGCGCGGCTTCTGGTCGCGGGTGGCGATCTTCCTGGGGCTGCTCTTCGGCTACGGGATCTCCTGGCTGTTCGACCGGGTCTTCGGGAAGATCCACTCGGTGGACGGCGCCGGCCACCTGACCGACCACTGGCGCCTGGACCTGTCGGGCGTCGGCAAGGCGGACTGGATCGGCCTGCCGACCTTCCACGGCCCGTCCTTCCAGTGGTCGGCGATCCTGGTCGCGCTGCCCGTGGTGATCGCGCTGGTCGCGGAGAACGCCGGGCACGTCAAGGCGGTCGGCGAGATGACCGGCTCGAACCTGGACGGCAAGCTGGGCACGGCGATCTCCGCCGACGGCATCGGCTCGATGCTCTCCACCGCGGTCGGCGGCCCGCCGAACACCACGTACTCGGAGAACATCGGCGTCATGGCCGCCACCCGGGTCTACTCCACGGCCGCCTACTGGTGCGCGGCCGGCTTCGCGCTGCTGTTCGGCCTGTGCCCGAAGTTCGGCGCGATCGTGGCCGCGATCCCCGGCGGGGTGCTCGGCGGCATCACCGTCATCCTGTACGGCATGATCGGCCTGCTCGGCGCGCAGATCTGGACCAAGTCCGGGGTGGACCTGCGCAATCCGCTGAACCTGGTGCCGGCCGCGGCGGGCATCATCATCGGCATCGGCAACGTGACCATGAAGTTCACCGACACCTTCAGCCTCAGCGGCATCGCGCTGGGCACCCTGGTCGTCATCACCGGCTACCACGCGCTGCGGGCGCTGGCCCCGGCGCACCTCAAGACGCAGGAGCCGCTGCTGGACGAGGGCACCTCCTCGTACGACGAAGGCGCCTCCGACGGGACGCGGCCCACCCCGTAACGGACGGGTACGGGCCCGGGTTCAGGACGGCGGGACGGCCGGCGGAAGTGTCCGAAAAGGATCATCCGTCGGCCGTTTCGTTGGCCGGACGGGCGCGGCGGGTGGTCGAATCACTGCTCGCTCGTATCGGCCACTCATCCCCCGGGAGAGGCATGTCCCTTCTGACCCACCGCCGCAAGGCCGCCGCCGCGGCCGTCGCCCTCGGCACGTTCGCGATCACCTGCGCCGGGGTGACGCCCAGCAGCGCGGCCGGCACGGTCCTGTGGACCCCGAGCACCAGCACCGGCCCGTCCTCCTTCAAGGCGGTCCAGTGCGCGGCCGGCAACTTCGGTGTCGTCAAGGACTCCGTCAAGGGCAGCGTGTGGCGGGCCTTCCAGGCCGCGAACGAGGAGCGCTGCGAGACGCTCAGCCCGGACCTGAAGGAGGGCGACACCTTCTACCTGGGCTGGTCGTCCAAGGTGGACATCAAGGACACCAACAGCCGGTACGTGTTCCAGCTGAAGTGCTCGCCGAGCACCGACACGGCCAACCACCCGATCGAGATCGACATCGTCAACGGGCGCGTCCGCCTCCAGGAGTGGGACCTCGACCACGTGTCGCACTCGCTGTGGACGGCGCAGACCACGAACAACACGTGGCACTCGTACGCGCTGAAGATCCACCTGGGGCGCACCGACGGCACCATCGACTTCTGGTTCGACGGGGTGAAGCAGACCTTCACCACGGGGTCGGGCACGTTCAAGGGCACCACCTGGGACGGCGACCGGAACTACCTCAAGTGGGGCTCCTACCACCAGTCCACGGGGGACGCGACGAACACCTTCACCAGCCCGGTGATGGCCACCACCCTGGAGGCGGCCACCGCCGGCTCGTGACGCCGTGTTCGAGTTCACCCGCAGGCCCGGACCGCGGTGGACGCGGTCCGGGCCCAGGCTCAGAGCCGGCCGGGCCCAGGGCTCAGGGCCGGCCCGGCGTCACCTCAGGTGCCGGGCGAAGAAGCGGGCCCCGGCGTCGATCTCGTACTGCGGGACGCCGGTGTGCCCGCCCATGTTGGCGTGCAGGGTCTTCTCCTGGGAGCCGAAGGCGTCGAACAGGTCCAGGGACGCCTGCCGTGGGTTCCCCTCGTCGTCCCACTGCAACAGGACGTGCAGCGGGACGGTGACCTGGCGGGCCTCCTCCATGATGGCGGCGGGCACGAGACTCCCGGCGAAGAGGCCGGCGGCCGCGATGCGCGGCTCGACCGCCGCCAGCCGGACGCCGATGGAGATGATTCCCCCCTCGTACCCGACCGGGCCGCCGATCCCGGGCAGCGCGAGGAGCGCGTCGAGCACCGCCCGCCATTCCGGGACGGACCTGTCGACCAGCGGGAGGACCAGGGCGTCGACGATCTCGCCGGTGACCGGCTCGCCGGCCTCCATCACCCGGCGCAGGTCCGCGCGGGCCTGCTCGATGACGGGCCAACGGGGACGGTCACCGCTCCCGGGAAGTTCGATGGTGGCCGAGGCGAAGCCGTACTCCGCCGCGTAGTGCCGGGCCCGCCCCGCCAGCCGGGGGTACACCCGGCGCAGTCCGAGCGGCGGGGGGCAGATCAGGATCAGCGGCGCCGGCGCGGACTCGGAGGAGGACGCGGAGGCGGAGGCGGATTCGGGCGTCCACAGGATGCCGGGGATGTCGCCGAGGGTGAACTCGCGCTCGAGGACGTCGCCGTCGAGACGCTGTTCGGAAGTGAAGTGCATGGTCGTGCCTTTCGGGAGTGCTCAAAAGACGGCGCTCCCGGACGACCAGGCTATCGTCCGACCGTGACCCCGGAGGGGAGCACCCATGTCGATACTGCGTTCACGGGTACCACCTCCTCGTTCTCTCGCACGGCCTCCGGAAAGGTAGCAGTGACCACCCCGGTCCGCCACCGCGTTTTCCCGCAGGCCGCCCTCCGTCCGAGCACCGGAGTCCCCGAGATCTTGGAGCACCCCTACCACGACCTCGGAACTAAAGCGTTCAAGCACTGTGTGATCACGCAGGGCCCCACCGGTGGAACCGGCAAGGGGACTGCGAACCGCCCCAAGTCGACAGGAACCGACCCGTGATCGACTTTCTGGGAGAAGTACGCGGGATCATCGGGCCGCCCCAGTGAGTCCGGCGTTCCGGCGCAGAGCTTGCACGGGCTGGAAGCCCAGCTGGGTCTGGAACCGCCGGGAGACACCTCCGCCGGCGACCCGGACCAGTGGCCGGTCGTGGTGTGGCGCTTCGGCATCAGCGAGTTCGTCCGTTTCGACGGCGGTATGCCCGAGTTCCTGGCCGCGGTCCTGACAGGGGAGGTCCTTGACTCCGACGAGTACATCGACCGGGCCCCGGGACCCGACCCGTGGCGTGTGGTCACCTCCTGAGCCCGGGCCCGGACCGCCGTAACGCGCGGTCCGGGCCTGCGGGTTCATCCGGGCGGCGGCGGTCAGGGGCGGGCGGCGGTAACCAGCCAGGCTGCGGTGCGCAGGTGGACGCCGCCAGTGGGGTGCTCGTACGGGGTCAGGGCTGCGGCGAGGGCGGCCCGGGCGCGGTCGGCGGCGTCCGGGCCGTCGAGTTGGTTCACCAGGTGCTGTCCGGGGCCGGAGCCCAGGAGGTGGCCGGCGGCGTCGGCGGCGTCCCGGCCGAAACGCCCGTCGGCCTCGACGGCCTCGGTGCGGACCTCGGCGAAGCCGGCCGCGCCGAGGACGCGGCGGATCTCGGCGGGGTCGGCGAGCGAGAACATCCCCGGGCCGGTGGGCGCGGTGTCGTCCTGCGGCGGGACGGCCAGGGCGGCGCGCGCCGCGCCGTACACCTGCGTCCACTCGCACCGGGCCGGATCGGCCACGCAGACGAAGGCGAGCCGGCCGCCGGGGCGCAGCGCGCGGGCGACGTTGCCGAAGGCGGCGACCGGGTCCTCGAAGAACATGATGCCGAAGCGGCTGATCGCGACGTCGAAGCCGGCGGTGGGGAGCGGGTGGACCTGGGCGTCGCCCTGCTCGAACGCGGTCCGGTCGCCGAGGCCCTCCTCGGCGGCCAGGGCGCGGGCCCGGGCGAGCATGGGATGCGAGAGGTCCAGGCCCAGGACGGAGCCGTGGAGGGCGGCGCGGGCGGCGAGCCGGGTGGTCTGGCCGGCGCCGCAGCCGACGTCGAGGACGCGGTCCTCGGGGTTGATCGCGGCGGCGGCGAGGAGTGGGGGGTTGAAGCCTTCGTTGACCGCGTTCCAGCGGTCGTGGTGGTCGCTCCAGTACTGGCCTTCGTCGCCGTTCCAGGCTTCGGACTGTGCGGAGTTGACGAGCCGGCGCATGGGATCGCTCCTGTCGGACCGCTAGTATGGGCGTCTGCCCATTCAAGGTATGGGCAGACGCCCATACTGGCAAGCGCGATGCGGAGGCCAAACCGATGTCACCACGCGGCGTAGCGATCCCGGACGCGCGGGAGCGGCTCTTCGCGGCGGCCGAGCGCGTCCTCGCCCGGGAGGGGCCCGCCGGTCTGACCAACCGCGCGGTGACGGAGGAGGCGGACTGCGCGAAGGGGCTGCTGTACAACCACTTCGCCGACCTCGACGACTTCGTCGCCCAGCTGGTGCTGGACCGCTTCGAGACGATCGCCGCCGAGGTCCGGCCGCTGCCCGGGATGGCGGGGGCGGGCGACGTCCGGAAGAACCTGACCGGCGCGGCGCTCGCCCTGTTGGGCACGAACGGGCCGGCGATCACCGCGGCGGCGCTGTCCCGCCACGAGGTCACCCAACGCGTCCGGCAGGCCTGGGCCGAGGGCGCGCCCGGGCCGGGCGCGGTCGAGGAGGCGATGGCGCGGTACCTGGAGGCGGAGCAGCACCTCGGCCGCGTCCCGGCGGCGGTCGACTGCGCGATGCTCGCCCTGGCGATCACCGGAGCGGTCCACCACCTGCGGATGCACGGCAGCGTCCGGGCGGAGGGCAACACCGAGCTGGTCCGCCGCCTGGTCGAAGCCCTGGTCCCCGCACCCTGACGAGAGGGACAGCGGACAGAGCGGCCGGCCCGGACTTCGCATGGTCCGGGCCGGCGGTTTTCAGCGCGATCCGGTTCGGCGGAACCCCTCCCAACGGAGCTTGCCGGGCGGCATGATGACCGTTGGTCACCGCTTGCATCGCCGGCGTCACGCATCAGGTGGAGGAGAACCAGGATGTCCAACGCCGTCACCGCCCCGCGGGGCACCACCCGGATGCGTCCCTTCGCCGACACGCCGCCCCGGCCGGCGCTGACCCCGGTCATCGACCCGGACACCCAGGTCGCGGTCTTCCTCGACGGGCAGGGCCGCACCGTCGAGATAGGCAGGCACGGGACCAGCTCCGACCAGAGCAACCCGACCAGCACCGGCGGCGGTGGCGGGGACGGGCAGAGCGGCGGCCAGGCGCAGCCGACCGACGTGGACTCGATTACCTCCGACGACCAGGACCAGGCCTGAGCCGTGGCGGGTGACCGGCAGGGGGCGGTCCTGGTGTTGACATGGGCGGGCAGGACGCCGAGTTCGCCCGAGCCCAGGCCCAGTGGGGCGCCGGGGGTGTCCTCGGCGTGCTGCCCGGCGCCCACTACGTGAACCACCCCTGGCGGATCCGGGCCGCCGAGCACAAGCCCGCCCAGCTCGACGCCGCGCTCGCGGCCGGCTTCGCCGTCCCCGACACGATCGTCACCACCGACCCCGAACAGGCCCGGGCCTTCTGCGCCGCGCAGCCCGGCGGGGCGGTCTACAAGCCGCTGTGGAACTCCCCCTACGCGGACGAGGACGGTCGGCCGGTGCAGGCCTGGGTCGCCGAGGTCGCCCCGGAGGAGATCACCGACGCCGTCGCCGCCTGCCCGCACCTGTTCCAGGCCCGCCCGGCCAAGGACCACGACGTGCGGGTGACAGCGGTGGGCCGCGAGCTCTTCGCCGTCCGGATCGACACTCCTGACCTGGACTGGCGCCGCCGCCAGGACCTGCTCACCTACACCCCGATCGACGTCCCGGCACCCGTGCGCCGATCCGTGGCCCGCTGCCTGGAGCACTTCCACCTCGTCTACGGCGCCTTCGACTTCGCCGTCACCACCGACGGCCGCTGGTGGTTCCTGGAGTGCAACAGCAACGGGCAGTGGGCGTTCTTCCCGCCCCCGACCACCGACGCCATCGCCACCGCGATCGCCGACCAGCTCCAGAAGGGCCACGCCGCATGACCTCCACCGCCGCGGACCTGCGCGCAGCCCTCGTCCGGCAGCTCACCGCCGACGAGGGCCTCACCGACCCGCTCTGGCGCGCCGCCGCGGCGGCCGTGCCGCGCGAGGCTTTCGTCGGCGACTACTTCCGCGAGGTCCCCGGCTCCTTCCCGACCTCCTACGAGCCGGTCCGCGAGGGCGGCGACGGCTGGCTTCAGGCCGTCTACACCAACCAGACCCTCATCACCCAGCTCGACGGCCGCATCCGACCCGCCGACGCCGAGGGACCGGTCGCCGGATCCCCCTCGTCGTCCTCCACCCTGCCGTCCCTGGTCCTGCGCATGTGGCAGCAGCTCGACGTCGAAGCCGGCCACCGGGTCCTGGAGATCGGCACCGGCACCGGCTACTCGACCGCGCTGGGCACCCACCGCCTCGGCGAGGAGAACATCGTCAGCGTCGAAGTCGACCCGGAGGTCGCCGACCGTGCCGCCGCCTGTCTCAAGACCGCCGGCTACGCCCCGCACCTGGTCGTCGGTGACGGCCTCGCCGGCCACCGGGCCCGGGCGCCGTACGACCGGCTCATCGCGACCTGCGCGGTGCGGACCCTGCCCTACGCCTGGCTGCACCAGGTCAGGCCGGGCGGGAAGATCCTCGTCACCTTCTCCGGCTGGCAGTTCGGCTACGGCCTCGCCCTGCTGAGCGTCACCGAACCGGGCGAGGCGACGGGCCGGTTCCTGCCCGGCTGGACCAGCTTCATGATCGCCCGTTCCCATGACCGACCCCCGCGCCAGAACCCCACCCTGCTGCCCGGCGACGAACGCCCCACCCGCATCGACCCGGCCGTTGTCACCGACTGGACCGGCACCTGGGTCGCCCAACTTGCGGCGCCCTCCGCCGAACGCATCGGCGCCGGAGGGCAGCAGATCCTGATCGACCACGCCACCGGTTCCCAGGCCCGCACCCGGCCGGGTGATCGTGGCGGATGGACCGTCACCCAGCGCGGCCCGCTGCGCCTGTGGGACCAGGTCGAGGACGCGGTCGAGGCGTGGCAGGCGGTGGGAGCGCCGCACCAGGAGCAGTTCGGCATCACCGTCACCGGCGACGGTCAGCGGGTGTGGGTCGGCAACGAGGACGGGCCCGGCTGGCGCCTGCCGCTGTGATCCGTCCCGAGCGCCAGAGCGGCCCTCCGGATACGCCGAGGACCGCAGGCCCGGGCCGAGAACGGCCCGGGCCTGCGGTTCTGAACGCCTGGCTCAGACCTCGCCGAACTCGCCACTGCGGACGGCGGCGACGAACGAACTCCAGGCCTCCTCAGGGAAGACCAACACCGGACCCTGAGGGTCCTTCGAGTCACGGACAGGCATCAATTCAAGAGAGCCTCGCGCAACCTCAAGGCAGTCGCCGCCTTGCTGGCTGTACGTCGACTTCACCCACGAAGCGGTAGTCAAGTCGAGATCAGCCATGAGAGTCCTTCCGGGCGTGGAGTATCAGTTCGAGAGTCGCCGACTCTGCCAGCGCCCCCACCTGAAGTCGATCGTATCTCCTGCGCCAGTCGCGGAGCCTGTCGTCATCCCGTTCGACGTGGCCTCGCCCCTCAGACTCTGAGTAACCGAACAGAGAGCCGTCGGGGAGGGTTAGTAGCCGCATGGGCAGGGCGAACGGCCGGTGCTCCCCCATGCTGAACGGCGCCACCTGAAGTACTACGCGACCTTGTTCGTAGTGCTGTTCCAGTCGCTCGAACTGTTCCCGCATTACCTCGGGGCCACCGATGATCCGCCTGAGGCAGCTCTCATCCAATACGGCATGGATGAGCGGCGGGTCTCGTCGCGCCAGGGCCTCCTGTCGCGCGAGGAGAAAGGTCAGCCTCTCTTCTGCTTGCTTGGGGGTGATATCCCTTCGGCGAACATCCGCCCTTGCAAGAGCCGCTGCGTAGGACTTCGTTTGAAGCAAGCCGGGGATGACGCCGAGTTCGAAGATCCGGATCTCACTGGCCCGCGTCTCGTTGGCTGCGTACTCCGGAAAGCCCTCCAGCAATGCCGAGTGCTTGGCCTGGAGCCACATCAGCAGCAGGGTCCCCCCTGTCTCCAGCACGCGATCGGCATCACGTGCGAACTTCTCGCTTGGCGGAGTCCGGCCGGGCGGAGCAAGTTCGGCATAGGAGACGTAGGAAGGATCAACCCCCAGCAGCTTCGCCAACTGGGCTTGCGTGAGGCCGGCAGCCCTTCGTGACCTGCGAAGTTGCACCCCGAAGGGTGCCCACGGACTTGATGTCGGATCAAGCTCCTTGAGGTTCATTGATCTTCACCTACTTGCCGAGGACTAACTTCAAGATTCAGATCGGCTTCCGATCGTAGGGGCAATCACGCCACCATGGCTACACCCGGTGATGCATCGGGCGCACAGCGCAACCTGCGGAGCCCCCATGCACCACGCACCGAACCCCCGCCCCTGCCCCCAACTCCACGAAGCCATCACGCACTTCAGCAATCTTGAAGACGGCAAGCCACGCGAAAGCGTCTTCGTGGAAGCGGAATTCGGGCAGGCGGTACTTCGGCCCCTCGGGGCGACCCGAGTGATCGGCCCCCGGGAGATCGCGCCCGGCACCTGCGGGAATCCGCGCCGCCGACCGCTGTGACCTTCAACCCCTCACATCTGGAGCAGAGTTGAGCAGGACCCGCATCATGACCAGGCCCCCAGGCCGCCGGTCGGGCCAGCAGATCTTCGCCCTGCGCGAAGACCCCGGAGGCTCGGACGACCTCTCCGTCCTCCTGGTCGACCCCGCCTACCGGAGCGGCCTCACCCTCCCCGGCGGCAGCGCCGAGCAGGACGAACTCCCCCACCTGGCCGCCCGTCGGCACCTCGAAAACGAGACCGGCCTCGTCCTGCCCCTCCGCACGATCCTCACCGTCGACTACGTACCCGCCGCCGAGTTCCCCGAGGGCCTCAACTTCGTCTACGCGGGCGGCTTGCTCACACCCCAGCAGGTTGAGACCGTCCGCCGGCACCAGCCGCCGGAGGAGATCCGCGCGCTCCACTGGGTGCCCCGGTCCAAGCTCCGCGAGGTCATGCCGGACGACCAGTCCCGCCGCGTCGAGGACGCCTGGGACGCCTGGGAGCACGGCGACGGCCTTCCCCTCCTCGTTCGCGGTGTCCCGGTCCCGGTCGGCTGAACAAGGCGGCCCTGGCCGGCGGTAGAACGCCCAGGGCCGGACCGCCATGGGCGCGATCCGGCCCTCCGCCGCCGCACTCACCCCGTTCGCCCGCATCCCTCACTTGAGGTACTCCCCATGCTCACCGCCCACCGCCCCCGTACGTTCGTCGCGCGCCTCGACTCGCGGACCGAATCCACGCCCCTGGCCCGGTACTTGCTCCGGGCCTACCTCTCCGGTCTGACCGCCGGCGAGGGCTACCGCGACACCGCCGAACTCCTCCTCGGCGAGTTGTTCGCCAACGCCGTCCAGCACTCCGACGCCCCCGACGACCAGCACATCGAGGTCCGCTTCACCCTCACCCCCGACCACCTGTTGCGCCTCGAAGTCCACGACGCCGGCACCAACCACCCCACCCTCAACTCCCCCGGCCCCGACCCCGACGCCGAGCACGGCCGAGGCCTCCTCCTGGTCAACGAACTCGCCCACCGCTGGGGCTGCGCCAACCGCCCGGGCGGCACCGGCAAGGTCGTCTGGGCCCTCATCACCCCCGCCCTCGTCACCACCTGAAAGCCCGAACCCCCATGCACCTCACCACCCTCGCCCGCCACACCCTCTCCCGCGGCGCCACCCCCGCCACCACCTACGCCCTCATCGCCCGCCTCGGCCACCAGCCCCTCCCCTGCGCCCGAGCCGTCTGCCTCGCCCTCGACATCCCCCTCGCCGAAACCATCCGCCGCCTCGACGAGTGCTACCACGCCCTCCTCGCCGACCCCCGCCCCGGCTCCGAACACGACACCGGCGAACTCCTCGAAGCCCTCGGCGTCTTCGACATCCCCAAGCCCCTCACCGAAACCGAACTCGCCGTCGTCAGCCTCTTCCTGGTCGCCATCGACGCCATGGGCGGCATCCGCCCCGGCCACCAGCACGGCCTGAACCGCTGGTTCACCACCGGCAACCTCACCGCCGCCTACCTCTCCCTCACCGCCGCCCACCCCCTCCCCCGCACCGGCGACCCCACCACCTACTGGACCACCCTCACCACCGCCGGCGAACTCCTCACCACCACCAACCCCGACCCCCGCCTCAAGAACGCCCTCACCCACTGCCGCACCCAAGCCCGAACCACCGCCCACACCTGACCCCGCCGCACAGGAAGTCGGCCCCGCCGGTGGGATGGCCGCCATCGGCCGGTCACCCTGGTCCGTTCTTCCGGATCGACGGGGAACCGGATGGCGGTTCCCCGGTGTGGAGTCCGGTTCGGAAGACGGTGGCGTCTTCTCGTAGCGGGTGGCCACGCCGCGCGCTCGGTCCCCAGCTCGCCGCCGCAGCCCTCGGCACGGACCTGAAGGCGTCATGATCTGCCCGGCCGACCACGTCGACGCCATCCGCCCGGCGGAGCCGCGACAGCTTCGAAATGGGTTGTTGAGCTGATCTGGGACCTACAGAATCAGCGGCATGCCGCGCTTCTTGTGTGACCGCTGCCGATGCCCGCTCACCCTCCCGGTCACCAAGATCAAGGTTCCGTCGCCAGTCCCACCCTCCGAGACTCCCGGCATCCGGACACGGCCACCCCGGATGCCGCGCGGCACCTACGCCCCGAACTTCCGGCCGAGCGAGTTCACCATCGACATCCCCGGCTTCGTGGTTCATCCCGACGACATCGTCGGCACCGAATCACACTCCGGCTGGGGCCGATTGAGCGCCTGCTGCCAGGGCCCCAGCGGCACCACCGGACCCAACGTCGTCTGCGGAAGCTGCGGCGCCGAGGTGGCTACCAAGCAGGCCGACTGCTTCACCCAGGACCAGGTGGTACTCGAGTCCACCGCAGTCTGCCTCTCCTTCACAGACCACTGATCACGCGACGACCTCCCAAACCGAACTCGCGGACATTCGGGGGCACCTCGCCGGGGCTCGCCGGAACGTGTGCGCTCTGCCGAAGCTCCTGTCCGAGGTCAGCAGGACGGAGCCCTTCCCACACCGCTTCGAGATCATCCGGAAGACGAGGTCCGCTCGTCGCGCTCCAGCGGAAGGCACCGCACCCCTGCGCGTCGCCCCCGCGGCCGCCGACCGTGTATCCGGGCCGACCCAACCACCGCGCGCAGGAAGTCGGCCCCGCCGACTTCCTGCGCCGCCCATGCAGGCCGAGGGCTGCTGGTGCCGGCATACGGCGCCGAAGTCCCGCAAGCGCTGTCGCTGACGCGCCGTCAGTCTTGGATGCGACTTCGGCTGGAGTGATCAGTATGAGCGAGACGGCGATTCCGATCCTGCCGTGTCGGACCATCCAGAGCCGGCCGAGTCGTTCAGTACCTGCATCGTCCAGGCCGCGGGTGGGCCTGAAGCCGGGCGACGATCCGCTCCCCCACGGGCCGCGCCGCTCCGGCACCTCACGCGGGCTGGTGTCCTGTCAGACTGCGTGGAACTCACGACTGGTAGATCGTTTCGTTGTCGTCCTGGTCGTACAGCTCGACGGTGAAGGACAGTCCGAGAGCGGCGAACGCGGACAGGAGATCGTCGATCCGTTCGGGGACCACGACGCCCCCGAATCTCACGGGCACGTCGGGGAACAGCTCCAGCTCGGCGTAGGTGTGCTCGACCTCGAACTCGGTCCAGCTGGACCTGCGCACCCGCCAACCCGCCGTATGGAAGGCCTGTGCGACGTCCAGGGCACTCACCGCTGACGGGAGGAAGCCGTAGACGTTGTTGCCAAGGCCCAGGTCGTACCCGTTCTCGTCGAATCGCGGGCCGTGGGCGCCGCCGGAGGTGAACTGCATGGTGACCAGTATGGGTGGCGCGCGGTCGAGCGGCCCGGACGGCCCGCTCCGACGGCTCGCCGTTCGAGCGGCGCCTCTCCGCCGCCGGCTGACCGGAACGGGTGCCGGCGGGTCCGGGAAATGGTTTGCCGACCCGGTGGCCGTGTGCCACCGTTCGGCCTGGACCGGCAGTTGATCATCGGCGGCCGGTCGATGTCGACATGTCGGCGGCCTCTCGGGGATCCCCCCAGAGGTGACGAACGATGGGAACCGGTGCCGTGGAGAACAGTTACGAGGACGAGTGTCGCCGAGCGTTGGCCCAGGAGCAGGCGAAGAGCCTTGCCGGGACCGACAACTGGGCGCATGTGGACAGGGAGCGGGTCCACCAGGACTGGGACGTCCTGTACCGGGAGATCACGACTTTCCTGGACGGCGGCTCCCTGCCCGGGGACGAGCAGATCCAGGAGCTCGTCCGCAGGCACTTCGACATCGTCAGCCGGTTCTACACCCCCTCCAGGGAGGCCTACGTCGGCATGTCGCTCTTCTACGCCGAGGACGAGGCCATGAGGGCGTTCCACGATTCCCACCACCCCAAGATGGTGGAGTTCCTGGGCGCCGCGATCAGGGTGTTCGCCGAGCAGGGCAGCGGGTTCGCCCCCAGCGCGGGGGCCGGGGCCTCGGCGTAGTCGGGCGACCCGGGCCAGGACTCGCGCGGGCGGCCGTGCGACGAGGTGGCCGGCCCTCAGGACCGCCCCGGGGCGAGGTTGTCGGTGACGCGCTGGAGCACGGAGACCGCGGTCGCGTACTCCTCCTCCGTGATGTCCCCGAGGAGCTCCTCACGCACCCGGTCCATGTGTTCCTTGGCCGTTGCCAGGCCCTCGCGGCCCTGTTCCGTGAGGGTCAACCGGCCGTCCGCGCCGATGCCGAGCCAGCCCCGGTGCACCAGCGCGTCGGCGGCGTGGACTATCACCTCGGCACCCATGCCGTAGGGCACGGCCACGGCGCGGATCTCCTCCCTGGTGAGGCCGTGCTCGGCGCGGACGACGTTGTTGAGCGCCCACCACTGGGGCTGGGTCACGTCGATGCGTGCCAGGGCGGCTTGCGAGTGCCGCAGGATCGCCTCGGTGGCACTCCAGGCGGCCAGGGCGATGGGGCGCCGGCCGAGCGTGGCGGTGCCGTTCCGCGGGGTGCTTGTGGTCGTCATGATCGCCAGGCTAGGACCTCAAGTCCGCTTGAGGTCAAGGGCGTAGGGATGCCGCTGGGCGCCTATGCGGCGAGGTCCTGGCCGATCGCCCGCAGGACGTCGGCGAACCACACCAGGTGGTACCCCAGGGCACGATCCTCATCGGCAAGCAGATCCTGCAGGTGCTGCCAGGACTCGGAGAGCTGCCCGATCGTCGGGATGCCCGGCGCCTTCGCGACGTCGTACAGCTCGTCTGACGGGATCGACCAGAAGTAGTCCTTGTCCAGGGCGACGGCATCGCCGGCCGTGGCGCCTTCGACGTGACGGATCAGCACGTCGAAGGACCTGCGCAGCTCATCAAGGGACACGTGCAAGGGATCACCGGCCATGAGCACCATCCTGATGCCTGACGACATCAAGGCCTACAGCCGGAGCACCGGATGGGCTTCGAGGAGCGGAAGTCGCCGGACCTCTCCGCGTCGCCCCTCACCGCCTCGGCCACCGACCGTGGATTCGGTCCGACCCCGACCACCGCGCACAGGAAGTCGACCCGCCGACTTCTCACGCCCCCGGACCACCGCAGGCTCCTGCCGGGCGCGGCGGGGACGCCGAACCGGCCGCCGACGGCCGCCTGGGGGACGTCCACCGCCTCCGCACCCCTGGCCGGCTCCCCCACCGCGGCCACCCCGCGCGGTCCCGGGCACGGCACCGCCGCCCGCGCCGGCATGACACTGCCGCCCGCCATCCCGACGTACTCGCCGCCCAGCGCAGGAAACGCGCTCAGGAGGCGGACGGCTCGATCTCCCCCGCGAAGACGATGAACTGGTCGATGAGGCTCCGTCGCAGATGGACGACGTCCGTGCCCGCCAGGCGGGGGCCGCCGTCAGGCGTGGTGAAGACCCACTGGTAGCGGGCCCATTCGTCGGGCATGTCCACCGCCGAGCAGCGCACCATCGTGCCGGGCCCCGCCGGGTGGTGCCGGATGTCCAGCACGAACCGCTCGACCGCCGCGATTCCTTCGCTGCGGCCCAACGGCCCCCAGAAGACCACGTCCGAGGTCAGGGCCTGGGAGAGCAGGGCGGTCACATAGCTGTCGTCCGAGGCGTTGAACGCGGAGATGAACGTGTCGATCGCGGAGCGTGCGGTCTCTTCCTGCATACCCCCAGTAATACCAGCCGTTCGCGTGCGCCCGTCCCACGAGCCGCCTTCCGGTCACGGTGAACCATCCCGGCCCCAGCGCCAGGACGCCGCCCCTGCTGAAGGGCTGAAGACTGCCTCGTGACCGGGGCCTGGTGTCCCGTCGGCGTACCGGCGCTCGTCAAAAGGGCCCGGACGATGATTCGCGGCCCCCTGAACACCCAGCCGTGTGCCCCGCCGGACGGTGCGTCAGACCACGGCGAGCCGGTCCACCAGCAGCTCCGTCCTCCGCTCGGCCTCCTCCGGCGGCAGCCGTCCCGCCCTGGTCAGGGTCGCCAGCCCGTGCAGGGCCGCCCAGAACACCTCGGTGAACAGCACCGGGTGGACGCCGTGCCCGGCGACCTCTCCGAGGCTCTCCAGCAGGGCGGCGAAGGCGTCCTTCAGCGGCTCCGGCGTGTCCTCCTGCGCGAACGCCAGGCCGCCGTCGAGCTGGAACATGGCGTCGTAGACCGCCGGGTTGCGTGCGGCGAAGTCGAGGTAGGCGCGGGCGAGGGCGGTGACCCGGGCGCGCGGACCGTCCGCGGCGGAGGCCGCGGCCCGCAGCGCCGCGGCCATCTCGGCGGCGCCTTCGAGGGCGACGGCGCCGATGATCTCTCGCTTGCCGCGGAAGTGGCTGTAGAGGACGGGCTGGCTGTACTCGATGCGCTCGGCGAGCCGCCGGGTGGTGACCGCGTCCCAGCCCTGCTGCTCGGCGAGTTCGCGGGCCGTGGCCACGATGAGGCGTTCGCGGTCCGCCCGTTCGCGTTCCTTGCGTTCCTGTACCGACATGATTCGATCCTAGCACCGCTAGACAATCGAGCGTCAGTAGTACTAGCGTCGACACGTCAGCTATCAACGCTAGATCTCAGGACGGGCCCACCATGCTCAACGCACTCCAGGTCCTCACCACCGTGATCGTCGGCGTGATGGTGGGGGTGGAGTTCTCCGTCGCCTTCGTCGTCAACCCGATCCTCGACGCCCTCCCGGAAGACAGCTACATACTCGGCCGCGCCCACGGAGGGCGGATGCTCGGCGCCGTGATGCCGGTCTGGTACATCACCTCGCTCGGCCTCGTCGCGGCCTGGGCCGTCGCCGGACGGCAGCACCAGGGCACCGGCCTCGTCGTCACCTCCGGCGCGCTGCTGGCCCTCAGCGTCGTCATGTCGATCCTGCTGCTGGTCCCGATCAACAACCGGAGCAAGACGTGGACCCCCGACAACCGGCCCGCCGACTGGAAGCAGCAGCAGACCCGCTGGGACCGCCTCCACTACGTCCGCGTCGCCGTCATCGTCGCCGCGTTCGCCCTGCTGGTCACCGCCCTCACCGCGTAGGCGACGCCCAGCCCCGTCCCCGGAAGTCGGCCCCGCCGACTTTCCACGCGGCAAACCCCGCCGAGTACCGCCCCACCACCCCACCCCGAGGCCGAATTCTCCACACAGGAAGTCGGCCTCACCGACTTCCTGCGCACCCCCGGCGCCAGGTGGGGAGTTGACGGCGCTACCGCGATCGGGAGACCCGGGTGGCCGGGGCCCGGCCCCGGCCACCCCGCCCAGGAAGTCGGCCTCACCGACTTCCTGGGCACACCCGGCGCCAGGTTGGGAGTTGACGGCACTGCGGCGATCGGGAGGCCCGGGTGGCCGGGGCCCGGCCCCGGCCACCCCGCACAGGAAGTCGACCCCACCGACTTCCTGCGCACCCCCGGCGCCAGGTGGGGAGTTGACGGCACTGCGGCGATCGGGAGACCCGGGCGGGTGGGGACGTGCTCCCGGCCACCTGCACAGGAAGTCGACCCCACCGACTTCCTGTGCAGTCCCGGGGATGGGTGGGGCTGATTGCTGGCGCCCTGGTGGGGGGGTCGGCTTCGCCGAGGTCCCGGGGGTGCGCGCTGCGGGAGGCCGGTACGGGGCGCCCGGGTGGCGTACCGGGCGGCCCGGGTGGACGCTCCGGCCCGAGGGTGCCTGGGAGATGAGCCCCGGACGAACTCGTCGTTTCCGGATGCCGTCGGGGGCCGGGTCCGGGCGCGCTTCCGGCTGGTCAGCTCTTCTTCTGCAGCACCATGAACTGGTCGTTCTTCAGCAGGTCCATGTAGTAGCGCAGTGCGCCGTCCGGCAGCATCATGATCTTGCGGTAGGTCTCCCCGTCGTCGACGCACTTCCCGCCGGGCGAGTAGCCGGTCGTCTTGGAGGCGTAGGTGACCCGGCTTTCGTCGGCGTCGCTGAGCGTCCACGCGCCTTCGCACCAGGCGCCGGTGGTCGGCGTCTCGACGCGGATCCTGCTCTTCGCCTGGCTCGGCGCCGACTGGGCGATGGTGAGGGTGACGGTGGTGACGTCCCCGTTGACGGCCTTGCGCTCGCCGACCCAGGTGCCGAGGAACTTCGCGGGGACGGCGCCCGGGCCCTGGCCGGTGGGGGACGCGCCGGGCACGGGCCTGTCCTCGGCCGGGTCGGAGCCGTCGTCGGTCGGCTCGCTGTTCTTCGAGGCCGGGTCGGAGGGCGCCGTCCTGCCCCCGGCCGGGGCGTTCTGCCCGGAGTTCGACCCGGCGGCCCGCTGGTCCTTGTCCCGCAGCCGCTCGACCAGCAGGTATCCGCCGCCCAGCAGCAGGACGCCGACCAGTACGGCCGCCAGCGCGCCGTACCCCCGCCGGCCGCGGGCCCGCGGTGGGTACGGCCGGTGGCCCGGCACGGTGACCGGTACCGACGGCGCCGGGACCGGGACCGGGGAGGCCGACGGGACCGGGGAGGCGAGCGGGGCGAAAGCCGGCGGGGGCGGCGGCCCGAACCCGGGCGCACCAGAAGCAGCGCCGGAAGCAGCGCCGGAAGCAGCGTCGGAAGCAGCGCCGGACGCCCCCGCAGCCGTCGGCTCCGGAGCCGGCGCCTCGGCCTCCCGCTCCCCCTCCAGCTCGAGCAGTTGCACGGCACTGCGCCCGACCGCCGCCGCCAGCGGCGCCGGCAGCCAGTCCCCGTGGCCCAGCCGGGCGGCGGCCGCGCCGTCGCCGTCCAGCCGTTCCCGCAGCTGTCCGGGTGTCGGGCGGGCGGCCGGGTCCTTGGCCAGGCAGTCCCGGACGACGGCGCGCAGCGGGCCGTCCAGTCCGGAGAGGTCGGGTTCCTCGTGCAGCACCCGGTAGAGCAGGACGGGCACGCTCACCCCGGAGCCGAACGGCCTGGTGCCCGTCGCCGCGTACGCGAGCACCGCGCCGAGTGAGAAGACGTCGCCGGCCGGCCCGGCGGGCAGCCCGTTCGCCTGTTCCGGCGACATGAAGCCGGGAGAGCCGAACACCTGGCCGGACCGGGTGAGCGTGGTGGTGGCGTCCAGGGCGCGGGCGATGCCGAAGTCGATGAGCCGCGGCCCGTCCAGGGTCAGCAGCACGTTGGACGGTTTGACGTCCCGGTGCACCAGTCCGAGGCCGTGCACGTGGGCGAGCGCCTCGGCCAGGCCGACGCCCAGGGTCCGCACGGCCGGTTCGGGCAGCGGTCCGAACTCCCCCACGGCGGAGGTGAGTGCGGGCCCGGCGACGTAGCCGGTGGCCACCCAGGGGCGCCCGCCCTCGGTGTCCGCGTCCAGGACCGGTGCCGTCCAGGCGCCGCCGACCCGTCTGGCCGCCTCGACCTCCAGGCGGAACCGGGCCCGGAAGTCGCTGTCCCCGGCCAGGTCGGGGCGGACCACCTTGACGGCCACGGTCCGCCCGCCGGTGGTCCGCCCCAGGTAGACCCGGCCCATCCCGCCCGCGCCGAGCTGCCGCAGCAGCCGGTACTCGCCCACCTGCCGCGGATCGTCCGCTGCCAGCCGCTCCATGCCCTCGCTCCCCTCCGCCCGACGCGACGTCCGCGCCTCTCCCGCCCGGAGCCGACGGTATCGGTCCCGGAGGCGACGGCGGGCGGGATCAAGGTCACGAAATCGCCGTCGGGCCGTCACGGGACCGCCGCGAACGGAGCCGGGCGGGAGCCGGGCGGGACAGCGGCACCTGGGGCCCCGGTCGGGCGCCGTGTTCGCCACTCATGTGAGGAATGCCCGCCTCATGCCCCTCGCGGGTGACATCGCCGGACATCTCCGCCGTCCGGCTCCCTGCCTCTGCCACAGTCACAGGCGAGCCGGGAGGCAGCGCCCCACCATCCGGACCGGCGCCCCGCGCTCGGCACCCGACCGCATCAGGAGGAAGACATGGGGAAGTTCCACAGGACGGCCGCCTGCCTGTCGATGGCCGCGGGGCTCGCTCTCACCGCGCCGGCCCCGGCGGCGGTCGCGGCGCCCGCGCAGAGCGGCTACGACCGGTGCGCGAGCGGCAACTTCTGCCTGTTCCAGGACATCGGCGGGCAGGGCCGCGTCGTGGGACTGGGCGGCGAGCGCGCCTCGCTCGGCTCGCTGGACTTCGACAACATCACGTCGTCGCTGCGCAACCGCACCGGCCGTGTCTGGTCGGTGTACACCAACGTCAACTTCGGCGGCCGGTGCCTTCCCGTCGCCGCCGACTACACGGGCGACGTCACGCAGTACGGCCTGAACGACCAGATCAGCTCCGTACGGCCCGGGGGTTGCCCCTCCTGAAGCTTGCGTTCCGAGGAGTCCCGGCCGGTAGGCGGCGTCCACGAGCGCGCTGGACGCGAGTGGCGCACCGGCCGGACGGATCCGAGCAGGTTCCGGGCGCCCGCTCGACCCGAGCGGGCGCCCGCCGCCGTGTCCGGCCCGGCGATCCGGCCCGGCGATCCGGCCTGCACTGATCCGAGGCCCTCCCGCCGACCGTCAGGCGGAGCGCACGGACGTCGTTCGACCCGGGTTCAGTCGCCGCGCCCGGATTCGTCGTGGATGGTCAGCGCTCCGGCGAGGTCGAGGTCGGCGACGGTGCCGTTCGCCCCCGCGCGGACGAGCAGCACCGCGCCGAGCGCGGTGCTCCAGAACGTCCTGGTCTCCACGTCGAGCGGTCGACGGGCCTCCCAGCCGCGGGCGTCGAGCAGCTGGCCCACGAAGCGCTCGGACTGCCGGAACAGCAGCTGGAGGTGCCGGTCGACCACGGGGGCGAGTTCGGGCTTGGAGATCCCGGCGGCGAGTGCCCGCGCGACCGACGGGAGCGAGGGCATGGCGAGGACGGCGCGGGCGATGTTGCGCCGGAACGTCGCCGCGTCGAGGGCTTGGCGGCCGATGCGCTCGATCCGCCGGGCGTCGTGCAGCAGGCCGAGGAAGGCGGCGTGCACGAGCAGCGAGTCCTTGGAGCCGAAGTAGTACGTGACCTGGTTGGGGAAGACGCCCGCCGCGTTCGCGATCTCCGCGACGCTGACCTCCGCGCCGGGACGCTCCTTGCAGAGCCGTGCGGTCGCCTCGATCAGCTGACGCCTCGTCGCGCGACCGCGGTCGCGCGAGGAGACACCGGCCGACCGGGCGGGCGTCGTCGACCGGGCCGGTGTCGATCGGGCTTCGGTTCGCTTCTTCTCCACCCCCGAATTGTATGTGATACAACTAGCCCGTTCGCTTGTATGGCATACAAGAAAGGCGGAAGGGCATGCACCGGACCGAGGTCGTCGTGACCGGACTCGGCGCGATCACACCACTCGGGGCGGACGTGGAGTCCACCTGGAAGGCCCTGCTGGCCGGCGAGTCGGGCATCCGCGGCGGCGCCCTGCGCGGCCACCAGGACGCCGGCCTTCCCGACACCGCCGCCGGGACGATGGCGGTCGACCCCGCCCGGTCGCTGCCGCCGGTGCGGGCCAGGCGGCTCGACCGCTCGCAGCAGGCGGCCCTCGTCGCGGCGGCCGAGGCCTGGGCGGACGCCGGCGCCCCGCCGGTGGACCCGGACCGGCTCGCGTCGGCGGTCGGCACGGGCATCGGGGGCGTGGGGACGCTGCTGAAGGAGGACGACGCCCTGGAGACGGCCGGCAGGCGGCGCGTCTCGCCGCGTACGGTGCCGATGCTCATGCCCAACGCGGCGGCGGCGCTGATCAGCATCGAGTACGGCGCGCGGGCCGGGTCCTACACGCCGGTCTCGGCGTGCTCCTCCGGCGCCGAGGCGATCGCCCTGGGCGCCAGGCTCATCCGCGCCGGGGAGGCGGACGTGGTCATCGCGGGCGGGACCGAGGCCGCGATCACCCCGATCACCGTCGCCGGCTTCGTCCAGGCGCAGGCGCTGTCGCGATACACCGCCGAACCCGCCTCCGCGTCCCGGCCGTTCGCCGCGGACCGCAGCGGATTCGTCCTCAGTGAGGGCGCCGCCGTCGTGGTGCTCGAAAGCGCCGAGCACGCCGCCCGCCGCGGCGCGCACGTCCACGCGGTGCTGGCGGGGGCCGGCATCGCCGCCGACGCCCACCACATCACGGCCCCCGCCCCGGACGGCTCCGGGCAGGTCCGCGCCATGCGCAAGGCCCTCGCCCAGGCCGGCCTGGCTCCCGGGCGGATCGGCCACGTCAACGCCCACGCCACCGGAACACCGGCCGGCGACACCGCCGAGGCACACGCGATCAGGGAGGTCTTCGGCCGCGCCACCGTGACGGCCCCCAAGGCGGCACTCGGCCACCTCTTCGGCGCGGCCGGCGCGATCGAGGCACTCATCGCCGTCCTCAGCGTGGAACACGGCGTCATCCCGCCGACCCGCAACCTCACCGCGGCCGGCGTCGGGCCCGACATCGATCTCGACGTCGTCGCCACGCGCCGGGACGTCCCCCAGGAGGCCGTGCTCAGCAACTCCTTCGGATTCGGCGGGCAGAACGTCTCCCTCGTCGTCACCGCCGCCCGGCACCAGGCCCGCCGTACGGCCCGGGGAAGCGCCTGACGTGATCGAGGGCGGGTTCGCCCGCCAACGGCATCGACCCCCACGACGGGCCGCGGGGACGCGGCGGCGGCCCCAGGGGTGGGGAACCGCCGCCGCACACCACTGCCGGCACATCACCGGCCGCGCGTCACGGCCCGCCGTTCAACGGTGTTCCGTGAGGCGCCCGTTCACCAGGCCGGCCGTCGGTCAGGGGCCGGTGATCGTCCAGTACGCGGCGGCGTTGTTGCCGCTGCCCCCGCTCATCGCGAACCGGAACATCGGGTCGGAACCCGCGGAGTCGTAGCCGTTGCTGCCGGCGTACGGGTTGTTCCAGTGGAGCTGGACGCGCTTGCCGTTGAGCCCGGGGTTCCCGCAGTTCTCGGCGTCGTAGATGACGTGGCCCTCGGTGCCGGTCAGGAAGCCGTTGCTCTCGGACTGCCAGCGGCCGGTGTTCCCGTCGTTGATGACGGCGTCCGGAGCCGACGTCCAGATGCCGTGGTCCAGCCAGGTGTTCTGCAGGCGCAGCTGGCAGCCCGTCCAGTTGACGACCGAGACCTGGGTGCTGCGTGCCGCGCTCAACGTCTGCGCCTGCGCGGGGTTCTGGTCCACGGTGGTCGCGCCGGCCGGGGCGGCCGTCGCGAGCAGCCCGGCGACGCCGGCCGCGGCCAGGGCCGTACGCGTCAGAGCCTTCCGTATCGCCATGGGTCCGTTCCTCTCGTTCTCCGACCGCATCGGTGCGGTCGTCCTGCCCCAAGCCTGTGCGGCACCTGTCAACAGGAGGTCGACAACGTGTCGACAGGCGGTGGACGGGCAGCGGGGCGCGGGCCGGCGGCGCGCCTCGGCGAGGCGAGGCGGGGGCGAGGCGGGGGCGAGGCGGGGCGATCGGGCGCCCGGCGCGTCGCCCCCGGCCTGGGGCGGCGCGGTGGATAGCATGCGCCCGGGGGATCGTTCGCAGACGGAGGGGGAAGGCCGGTGGGTGGTTTACGGTTCTCGGTGCTGGGGCCGCTGCGGGGGTGGCGGGACGGCGGCGAGATCGCGCTCGGATCACCGCAGCAGCGCAGCCTGCTGCTCGCGCTGCTGCTGAGGGCCGACCACCCGGTGTCGACCGGTCAGCTGGTCGACGACCTGTGGGGCGAGGAGCCGCCCGCCGGGTCCGCCACCGTGGTCCGGACGTACGTCCACCGCCTGCGCCGCGCCCTGGGGCCCGCCGTACTGACCACGCTCAGAGGGGGCTACCTGCTCGCCGTGGACCCCGGGGCGCTGGACACCCACCGGGTCGAGGAGCTCCTCGACGCGGCGCGCAGACTCCTCGACGGCGGGGAGCACGCCCGCGCCGCCGCGGTGTTCCGCTCGGTGCTGGGGCTGTGGCGGGGCGAGCCGATGACCGCGCTGCCCGGCCCCTACGCCGAGCGGCAGCGCGGCGAGTGGGCCGAACGCCGGGTGGCCGTCCTGGAGTCGTGCCTGGAGGCCGAGGTCGAGGCCGGGCCGCCCGGCGGGGCCGTCGCCGAACTGACCGCGGTCGTGGCCGAACACCCGCTCAGGGAACGGTTCTCCGAACTGCTGATGCTCGCCCTCTACCGGACCGGCCGGCAGGCCGAGGCCCTGGGCGTGTACCGCGCGGCGGACCGGCGGCTGCGTGAGCTGCTCGGCGTCAGCGCGGGGCCGGGTCTGCGCGAGTTGCAGCGCCGGATCCTGGCGGCCGACGCCGCCCTGGTGGCGCCCGTGCCGTCCCGGTCCGCACCGTCCCGATCCGTACCGGCCCGATCCGATCCGCACCGGCCCGGCGCCTCGGCCCGCCTGCCCCTCCAGGCCCCTCCCCCGCACCAGGGCCCTCCGGACGATCCGGACGGCCCGGACGGTCCGGACGGCCCGGACGATCCGCCGCGCCAGGCGGCGGAACGGCCCGCCCAAGTCCCTTCCGATCTCGCCGACTTCACCGGCCGCGAGGCGCAGACCGAGGTGCTGCGCGGCGTCCTGCTCGCCCCCGGCACCGTTCCGGTGGCGACCGTGTCGGGCTTGGGAGGCGTGGGCAAGACGGCGCTGGCCGTCCACGTCGCGCACGAGCTGGCCGCCGACTTCCCCGACGGCCAGCTCTACCTCGACCTGCACGGGGCCGACGGCCGCCCGACCCGGCCCGAGGAGGCGGTGGGCACCCTTCTGCGCGCCCTCGGCGTGCCCGCGCACGCGCTGGCCCCCGGACACGCCGAACGCTCCGCCCAGTGGCGCTCGTTGCTCTCCGGCCGGAGGGTGCTGCTGGTCCTCGACAACGCCCGGGACGCCGAGCAGGTCAGGCCGCTGCTGCCGGGCCGGCCCGGCAGCGCCGTGCTCGTCACCAGCCGGGCCAGGCTCGGCTCGCTGCCCAACGCGCACGTCGTCGAACTCGCCGCCTTCACCCCGCGGGAGGCCCTCGTCCTGCTCGGCCGGGTGATCGGCGCGCAGCGGCTGCGGGCAGAGGAGGCGGCGGCCGCGGAACTCGTGCGGCTCTGCGGCCACCTCCCGCTGGCCGTGCGCATCCTCGCCGCGCGCCTGGCCTGCCGGCCGGGCTGGACGGTGGCCCGGCTGCTCGACAAGCTGTCCGGCACCGGGCGCCGGCTGGACGTGCTGCGCGCCGGGGACCTTGCCGTCGAGTCGGCGTTCCGCTTCGGCTACGACCGGCTGACGGCCGAACAGGCGCGCGCCTTCCGGCTGTTGGCGGTGCCGGAGGTGCCGGACCTGTCGCCGGGCGCGGTCGCGGCCGTGCTCGGCCTGCCCGAGGAGGAGGCGGAGGAGCTGGCCGAGTCGCTGGTGGACTGCTCGATGCTGGAGACCGCGCCACCGGACCGCTACCGGTACCACGACCTGCTGCGGGCCTTCGCCCGGCAGCTCGCCCCGCAGCCGGCCCCGGGGTCGGGGTCGGGGGAGGATTCCCCGGCCGCCGTGCTGACCCGCCTGCTCGTCCGCCGTCACGGCGAGACCGTCGCGGCGCTCGGCCCGTCGGCCGCCCGCGCCGCGCTGGGCGGCGACGGGCCGGGCGTCGACGGGCGGGGCGAGGGACGGGCCAAGGCCGGGGCCGAAGCCGGGGCACCGCACGGTCGCGTCGACTTCCGCGGCATCGGCGCGCTGGTCGGCCAGTACGCCGCTCTCCCCGAGCCGCCCCGGCTCGGCCTGGCGGCCGAACTCCTGCTCGGCTGCGCCCTGTTGTGCGACACCGGTCAGGCCACCCGCCCGCTCGGGCACGCGGCCGAGGTCCTGCTCCGGGCCGCCGTCCTGGAGGGTGACCGGGCGGCCGAGGTCAGGGCCCGCCTGGTGCTCGGCCGGCTGCTGACCGAGGTCGGCGCCGAACCCGCGGCCCTCGCCGAGCTGTCGGAGGCCCGCGACCTGTGCACCGCCCACGGCCTGCCGGGGCCGCTGCTCGCCCTGGCCCACGCCTCGCTGGCCGCCCTGTTCGTCCAGGTCGGCCGGCCGGGCGACGCGGTCGGCGGCTTCGCCGCGGCGGTCTCGGCCTGGGAGCGGCTCGGCGACCAGCGCTCGGTGGCGGCCGACCTGGTCGACCTGGCCTGCGCGTTCACCGAACTCGGCCGCTTCGACGCGGCGGTGCGCGTCGTCGACCGGTCCCTGCTGATCTGCCACCGGCTCGCCGACCACGAGCTCCAGGCGCTCGCCCTGGACTCGATGGGGACGATCGCCCACGCCCGCGGCGAGTTCGAGCAGGCCCTGCGCCACCACCGCAACGCCCTCTCCCTGCTGCGCCCGGACGACCGCCGCCGCACCGGCCGTACGCTGCTACGGCTCGCCGAGTCGCTGCGCGCCCTGGGCCGCGGCGAGGAGGCGGTGGCGGCGGCCCACCGGGCGGTCGAGGTGCTCACGCTCGACGGCGACCGCCGCGGGCGCGGCCTGGCCCTGGCGGCGCTCGGCGACGCGCTCGCCGACCGCGACGGGAGCGGGGACGGGAGCGGGAACGGGGACGGCAGTGGGAACGGGAACGGGGGCGCGGCCCGGGCGTGCCGGTCGGAGGCCTACGACATCCTGGCCTCCCTCGGCTCCCCCGAGGCCAACCGGCTGCGCGCCCTGCTCGGCCCGGGCGGGCCCGCCGTCCGGCCCCGCCGGCAGCGGCCGTCCTGGCTGCCGGCGTGACGTGCCGCCCGAACGCGGCGCGCTGGCCCGGTACCGGTTCCGGCCGCCCGCCCGTCGGGCTCGGGTCCGCGGCCCGGTGCACCACTCCGCTCGGCGCCGCGAACAGGCGCGCGGATCCGGCGGGAGAGCCGCTCCCCGCCGTGCGGAGGTGCGGCTTGCCCCTGCCCCTGGGGCAGGGGGCACAGTGGGCGGCGTGCAGGAGAACGTGATCACCATCGGCGAACTCGCCGCCCGGACCGGGCTCGGCCTCAAGGCCCTGCGGCTCTACGGCGAGCGGGGACTGCTGCCGCCCGCCCTGGTCGACCCGCGCACCGGGGTGCGCCGCTACGGCCCGGCGCAGGTCGAGCGGGCCCGGCGGATCGCGCTGCTGCGCGCGGCCGGGCTGCCGCCGGCGCGGATCGCCGTGGTGCTGGACGCGGCCGAGCACGACGCCGGCGCGGGCGAGCGGGAGCTGCTGGCGTACTGGCGGGAGCGGGAGGCCGAGCACGCGGCCCGCCGGGAGGCGGTGGGCTACGCCCGGGAGGTCGTGGCCGGAAGGAGCACCACCGTGTTCGAGATCGCCGAGCGCGACGTGCCCGAGCAGTACGTCCTGTTCGTGCGCCGGCACGTGGACGCCGCCGCCCTGCCCGCCTTCCTCGCCGAGGCGTCCGGGCTGCTGCTCGGGCGGCTGCGGGAGGTGGACGCGTGCCTGTCCGGGCCGCTGTTCGCGGTCTACCACGGGCTGGTCGGCGAGGACTGCGACGCCCTGGTGGAGGTCTGCGCCCCCACCCCGGGCGCGGTCGGGCCGCACGGGCCGTTCGGGGTGCGCATCGAGCCCGCGCACCGCGAGGCGTACACCGCCCTGCCCCGGCGGGGCTTCGCCGCGACGGCCGCCGCCCATGACGCGGTGGGTGCCTGGGTCGCCGCCCGCGGGTACCGGCGGGGCGGGCCGAACCGGGAGGTGTACCACCCGGACCGGGCGGCGGCCGCCGCGCGGGAGCACGTCGCGGACGTCGCCGTGCCGCTGGCCGCGGGGTGACGGGCGACCATCCCCTGGCCGTAAGGATTTCTGGACTTGTGGGTCCATTTTCGGCTGCCTACCGTGCTTCCCGTTCCCCCCTCTTCCCGCTCGGACGGGCCCGCACAGGCCCGGACGGGCCCGTACAGGAAGGTGTCACCCATGCACGCGATCCGGATCGAGGAGCACGGCGGCCCCGAGGTCATGCGCTGGACCGAGCTGCCGGACCCGGTCCCCGGCCCCGGCGAGGCGCTGGTGCGCCTGGGCGCCGCCGGGGTCAACTACATGGACGTCGGCGCCCGCGCCGTGGGCGGCCCGGGCTGGGCGGCGCCGGCGGTGCTGGGCGCCGAGGGCATGGGCTACGTCACCGCCCTCGGTGAGGGCGTGGACGGGTTCGCCGTCGGCGACCGGGTGGCCTGGTTCTACCACCCGGGCAGCTACGCCGAGTTGCTCGCCGTCCCGGCCGCCTCGCTGGTCAAGGTGCCCGACGGGGTGCCGGACGAGGTCGCGGGCGGCCTGCTGATGCAGGGCCTGACCGCCGGCCACCTGAGCACCGAGACCTACCCGATCGCGCCGGGCGACACCGCGGTGGTGCACGCGGCGGCGGGCGGGGTCGGCCGGCTGCTGACCCAGCTGGTCAAGGCGCGCGGCGGCGACGTGATCGGCCTGGTCTCCCGCGAGGAGAAGGCCGCGGTCGCGCGGGAGGCCGGCGCCGACCACGTGCTGGTCCACTCCGGCGGCGGCTTCGAGGACCGGATCCGGGAGCTGACCGGCGGACGCGGGGCCGACGTCGTCTACGACGGCGGCGGCTCCGACACCTTCCGCTCCTCCCAGCTGTCCCTGCGCCCGCACGGGGTGCACGCCTACTACGGCCCCTTCATGGGCGTGCCCGAGCTGCGGCCCACCGACCTGCCGAACAGCATCCTGCTGACGTACCCGGTGGTGCACCACCACGTCCCCACCCGCGAGGCGCTGGTGCGGCGCACCGGCGAGCTGTTCGACCTCGTCCTGGCGGGCCGGCTCACCGCGCGGGTCACCGGCCGCTACCCGCTGGCCGAGGCGGCCCGGGCGCACGCGGACCTGGAGTCCCGGCGCACCACCGGCAAGCTGGTGCTGCTGCCGTGACCGCGGTGCGGGAGCACCTGCCGCCGACCCGCAAGGGCGCCGCGACCAGGCAGCGCATCGTCGAGGGTGCGGCCCAGGAGATCCGTGCGGAGGGCGTGTTCGCGCTGCGCCTGGAGGACGTGATGGCCCGCACCTCCACCAGCAAGAGCCAGCTGTTCCACTACTTCCCCGGCGGGAAGGACGAACTGCTGCTGGCCGTGGCCCGCTTCGAGGCGGCCCGGGTGCTGGAGGACCAGCAGCCCGAGCTGGGCGCCCTCACCTCCCGGGAGGCCTGGTGGCGGTGGCGCGACAAGGTGCTGGCCCGCTACCGCGCGCGGGGGGTCAGCTGTCCGCTGCACGTGGCGCTGTCCCAGCTGGGCGCGGCCGCCGGTACGGCCGCCGGCGCGGGCCGGGCGGTGGCCGCCGAGCTGCTGGGGCAGTGGCAGCGCCAGCTCGCCGCCGGCATCCGCCACCTGCGGGACGACGGGGCGCTCGCCCCCGGAGTGGACGCCGAGCGGGAGGCTGCGGCGCTGCTGGCCGGGGTGCAGGGCGGGGTGCTGATCCTCCTGACGACCGGCTCCGCCGACCACCTGGAGGCGGCGCTGGACTTGGGCCTCGCCCGGCTGGGCCTGGCGCCCTGACGGAGAACCGACGCGGGGCCCGTCACGGCGCGTTCCGGGGCCCCGTCACGGCGCCGCGGCGGCCGTTGCGGGTGACGCAGCGCGCCCGCGCCCGTACGGACGGGAACCGGCCGGGTGTGGAACGGGTCACAGTTCAGGGGCCGTCAGGGCCCTCGGGTGACAAGGGTCACGCCCGGCGCACTCTCCCGGGCGTCGACGGCGGGTGCCCCCGGCAGGACTGGGCGGGCGCCGCCCGGACACGGGCGAAGGGCCTGTCCGCTTCGGGACCTTGGTCGTGAATCCGGTCGACCTTCGGCCCGGTGGCGGCCCCGTGGGACCGGGGCAACCGTGGACGGTCGCCCGTTGTGACCGGGCGATGGCGCCGTCCGAGGTGGGCGGCGCTTTCCCCTGCCGTCTACCCGGCGCACGGTGCGCAGTGCGCGCCGTACGCTCCGGAGGACCCCCAGCACATGTCCCAGACCATCGACAACGCCCCGTATACCGCGTTCCACCGCCGGCTGGCCCTGGCCTGTTCGGGCGGCCCGCTGCTCGACGGCTACATCCTGAGCATCGTCGGCGTCGCCCTGATCGGGATGCGTCCCGACCTCGGGCTGTCCACCGCCGAGGTCAGCCTGATCGGCGCCGCCGCCCTGGTCGGGATGTTCGTCGGCGGCGCGCTCTTCGGCGTGCTGACCGACCGGATCGGCCGGGAGGTGATGTACACCGCCGACCTGCTCGTGATGGTCGCCTGCTCGGTGCTCTCCTTCTGGGTGGACGCGGTGTGGGCGATCGCCGTGCTGCGCTTCGTGCTCGGCATGGCCGTGGCCGCCGACTACCCCATCGCCACCTCGCTGCTCGCCGAGTGGCTGCCCGCCAGGAAGCGCGGCCGGCTGCTGGGGCAGCAGATCGTCGCCTGGTACGCCGGCTCCGTGCTCGCCTACGTGGTGGGCTACCTGTTCCTGGAGCTGGCCGGTCCGGGCAGCTGGCGCTGGATGCTGGCGAGTTCCACGGTGCTGTGCGTGGTGTTCCTGGTGATCCGGCGCGGCTCGCCGGAGTCGCCGCGCTGGCTGGCCGCCAACGGGCGGGTCGGCGACGCGGTGCGCGTGGTGGAGAAGCACCTCGGGGTCCGGGTCGACGGCCGGGAGCTGATGCCCGATCCGGCCGAGCCCGGCCGCCCCGCCGGACTGCGCCTGCTGATGACCCAGCCCTACCGGCGCCGCACCCTGTTCTGCGGCCTGTTCTTCCTGTGCCAGGTCGGCCCGCTGTTCGCGATGCTCACCTTCGGCCCGCAGATCCTCTCCTCCTTCGGCATGCCGGGCGGCACCGTGATGGAGACCCTCGGCACCGGTCTGATCAGCCTGGTCTTCCTGCTCGGCTGCTACCCGGCGCTGCGCCTGATCGACACCCGCGGCCGTCGGCCCGTCATCATCTGGTCGTTCGCGCTGATGACCGTCCCGCTGGCGCTGCTGGGCGTGTGGCCCACCGCCCCGGCGGCGGTCGCGCTGCTGGCGCTGTGCGCGTACGCCTTCCTGTGCGGCGGGCCCAACGTGCTCGACTGGACGTACCCCAACGAGCTGTTCCCGACCGAGATCCGGGCCACCGCCGTGGGCGTGGCCACCTCGGTCAGCCGGATCGGCGCGGCCGTCGGCACCTACCTGCTGCCGCTGTCGCTGACCGGGCTGGGCACCGGTCCGACCATGCTGATCGCCGCCGGGACCACCGCCCTCGGCCTGCTGGTCTGCGTCCTGTGGGCCGAGGAGACCCGGGGCACCGCCCTCGGTGCCTCCCCGGCGGCCGCCTCCGCCCCGCGCGCCACCCGCGGCGCCGTCCCGGCCCAGCGCGTGCCGCAGACGGCGCGCTGACGGCCGGTCGGCTCGTACGGCAGCTCGCCTCGCCCGCCTCGACGGCGCCGCCCGGTCCCCCCGGGCGGCGCCGTCCGGCGTTGCGGGGCGTCGACCCGCGCTCGTTGCAGGCGGGTTCGCCCTGCGCGGCGCTCCCCGGCGGCGGGCGTTCCCGGCTCCGTGAGGACGGGCGCGGGGTGGCCGTTGCCGTAGCCGAAGCCCGGGCAGGCGGGGTGCGGGGCCCGGGAGGGCGGTGCGGTCAGTGCGGTGCCGGTGGGCGAGTGTCTCGGGCTCGGCGGCCTGGACCGGCGGGTTTTCCGCCGGCCCGGAGTCTCGCCCCCTCAGGCCAGGTCGCCGCGTTCGCGCAGCAGGGGCAGGAGGTGGTCGCGGACGGCGGGGGCCAGGCGCAGGGTGTCCTCGCGGCCGTCGGTCCAGCGCAGGTCGGCGAGTTCGGCGGCGGGGGCGGGCTCGCGGTCGAGGCCGGCGGTGAAGACGGTCATCAGCATGGGCACGTCTTCGAGGGCGGCGGTGGCGCGGATGTCGGTGAGGTGGCGGGGGTCGACCGGGGCCGCGCCGAGTTCCTCGCCCAGTTCGCGGGCCAGTGCCTGGAGGGCGTCCTCGCCGGGGTCGGGCTTGCCGCCGGGGAGGTAGTAGACGTCGGGGGCGGCCTGCTTGCTGACGACCAGGAGCCGGCCGTCCCGGATGATCGCGGCGGCGGCGACGGTGAGGGGGGCGGTCGGGGTGGTCGGGGTGCCGGCGGCTGCGGGATCGATCATGGAAGGGATTGTCGCAGGTGGGAGGGCGTGCGGGCGGAGCACCCTTGCGAATGCCTGCGTGCGCAACTATTGTTCGTGAATGTAAATGCAGCTGCAAAAGTTGCATGCTCACTCACCCTTTCGCCCGGCGCCAGCCGACCCCCCGGGAGTCCGACCGACATGAGCACCTCTCTCTTCGCGCCCCTCACCCTGCGGTCCCTGACCGTCTCCAACCGGATCTGGATGCCGGCGATGTGCCAGTACAGCGCCGCCCCGGACGGGGAGGCGGCCGGCGTCCCGACCGACTGGCACTTCACCCACCTCGCGGCCCGCGCCGCCGGCGGCACCGGGCTGATCATCACGGAGGCCACCGCGGTCAGCCCCGAGGGGCGCATCAGCCCGTACGACCTCGGCATCTGGAACGACGAGCAGGCCGCGGCCTTCCGCCGGATCACCTCCTTCCTGAAGAGCCAGGGCACCGTCCCCGCGATCCAGCTCGCCCACGCCGGCCGCAAGGCCTCCACCGAGCGCACCTGGGTCGACCGCGGGCGCCCCCTCGCCCCGGGCGAGGAGCACGGCTGGACCCCGGTCGGCCCCAGCGCCGAGGCCTTCTCCCCCGACCACACCACGCCCGACGAGCTGACCGAGGAGCAGATCCGCCGGATCGTGGGGCAGTTCGCCGACGCCGCCCGGCGCGCGCTGGACGCCGGCTTCCAGGTCGCCGAGGTCCACGGCGCCCACGGCTACCTGGTCCACCAGTTCCTCTCCCCCGCGGCCAACCACCGCACCGACGGCTACGGCGGCTCCTTCGAGGGGCGCATCCGCTTCGCGCTGGAGGTCGTCGACGCCGTCCGCTCGGTGTGGCCCGAGGACCTGCCGGTCTTCTTCCGCGTCTCCGCGACCGACTGGCTCACCGAGGACCCGCAGGACGGCCGCGAGGGGTGGACCTCCCAGGACACCGTCCGCCTCGCCAAGGAGCTCCAGGCCCACGGCGTCGACCTGCTCGACGTCTCCACCGGCGGCGTCGTGCCCGACGCCCGGATCGAGGCCGCGCCCGGCTTCCAGGTGCCCTTCGCCGAGGCCGTGCGCCGCGAGACCGACCTGCCGGTGGCCGCCGTCGGCCTGATCACCGACCCCGCCCAGGCCCAGGCCGTGCTCGCCGACGGCCGCGCCGACGCCGTCCTGATCGGCCGTGAACTGCTGCGCGACCCCTATTGGGCCCGCCACGCCGCCGCCGAACTCGGCGGCGAGGTCACCTCCCCCGTCCAGTACCACCGCGCCTGACCCCCGCACGCGCGGCCCGGCGGGGCGGGAAGCCGGCCACCGGCTCCCCGCCCCGCCGGAGGGCGACTCAGAAGGGCTTGGTCGGCAGGTACTTGCCGTCCAGGGTGATGACGGCGCGCTCGCCGCCCTCGGGGTCGGCGACCTTCTTCACGTCGAGCCTGAAGTTGATCGCGGAGATGATGCCGTCGCCGAACTCCTCGTGGACCAGGGCCTTGAGGGTGGTGCCGTAGACCTGGAGCATCTCGTAGAAGCGGTACATGGTCGGGTCGGTCGGGACGCGGTCGGGCATCGAGCCGCGGACCGGGATGGTCTGGAGCAGCAGCGCCGCGTCCTCGTCCAGGCCCAGCAGTTCGGCCACGGCCTCGGCGGACTTCTGCGGCAGCGGGTGCTGGCCGAGGACGGCGGCGGTGGTGAAGGCCACCGACAGGCCGGAGGCCTCGGCGATCCGCTTCCAGGAGAGGTCCTTACGGGTCTTGGCCTCCACGGCCTCGGCGGCCAGGGCCTCGCGGGCGGTCCGGGTGAACTGTGCCTGCACCATGGTCGGTACGTCCTTTCGGGTTTCCGGGGTCTCCCGGGTTTCGGGCTTCGGGGTTTCTCAGGGGCCGGCCGCTTCACGGGCAGGGGGCGGGGTGAAGCGGCACGCGTCGGTGGCGGGTCAGGCCGCGAGGGCGCGGCCGGCGGCGGTCAGGTCCTCGACGCGGCCGGTGGGGATGTCGTAGACCCACCCGTGCAGGGCGACCTTCCGCTCCGCCAGGGCGCGGGCGACCGAGGGGTGGGTGGCCAGGTTGGCCAGCTGGGCGAGCACGTTCTGCCGCACCAGCGCGGGGACGCCGCCGTCGGCGGCGGTGCGGGCCAGGGAGGCGTCCGCGTGCCGCAGCCAGGTGGCGACCGCCGGGGCACCGCTGAGGTCGTGGCCCTCGGCGAGGGCGGTCATCGCACCGCAGGCGGAGTGACCGCAGACGACGATGTCCTCCACGCCCAGGGCGGCGACGGCGTACTCGATGCTCGCCGCCACCCCGTCGGCCTCGGGGCGGTGCGCGGGCACCAGGTTGCCGGCGGTGCGGATGACGAACAGGTCGCCCGGCTCGGTGCCGGTGATCAGCTCGGGCACGACGCGGGCGTCGGAGCAGCTGATGAACAGGGTGTCGGGGGTGTGGTGCGTGGCCAGGTGGGCGAAGAGCTCCGCCTTGGCCGGGAAGACGTCCCGCTGGAAACGGGCGACGCCGGCGGCGAGGTCCTGCATGGTCACTCCCTTCGGGTGGCGGCCGGCCCCTGCGGGCTGGTGAGATCCACCATGCATGACCTGCTCTTATAGTGTCCAAGAGCTGTTGGCCATGGAAGCTATTGGTCGCGTCTATAGTCGCGTCCATGGCCCTTCTCGAACTGCGCCACCTGCGCTACCTGCTCGCCGTGGCCGAGCACGGCAACTTCACCCGCGCCGCCGAGGAGCTGCACATCTCGCAGCCCACGCTCTCCCAGCAGGTCAAGCAGCTGGAGAGGACCCTGGGCGTGCAGCTGCTGGACCGCACCGGCCGCACGGTGCGGCTCACCGACGCCGGCGCCGTCTACACCGAGCACGCCCGGCGCGCGCTGCGCGACCTGGCCGCCGCCGAACGCGCCGTCCACGACGTCCAGGACCTCTCCCGCGGCCACCTGCGCCTGGGCGTCACCCCCACCTTCACCGCCTACCTGGTCGGGCCGCTCACCGCCGAACTCCACGCCCGCCACCCCGGCGTCGGCCTCACCCTGACGGAGACGACCCAGGACCGCATCGAGGCGGCCCTGCTCGCCGACGACCTCGACCTCGGCATCGCCTTCGCCGGCGACCACCTGCCCGGCATCACCGCCACCGCTCTGTTCACCGAGACCCTCAGCCTCGTCACCGGCGCGGAGCGCGCCCGGACGATGCCCGCACCGCTACCCGTCCACGCCCTCCAGGACGAACAACTCGCCCTGCTCACCGGCGGGTTCGCCACCCGCGGGCACGTCGACGCCTACTTCGCCCGCCACCGGGCCGTCCCGCGCATCGTGGTCGAGGCCAACTCCGTCCAGGCCCTCACCGAGATCGTCCGGCGCACCGGCCTGGCCACCGTCCTGCCCGACGCCGTCACCCACGACCACCCCCACCTCACCCCCGTCCCCCTCGACCCGCCCCTGCCCACCCGCACCGTCGCCCTCCTGCACCGCGAGGGCGCCTACCGCGGCGCCGCCGCGCGCGCCTTCACCCGGCTCGCCCACGACCTCGTCCGCGCCCGCGGCTACCCGCCCGCCGTGCAGGGGGGCTCGTAGGGGCCATCCCTTCGGGCGGTTTGGCCACAGGAAATCTTTCGGCCCGGATAGGGCACAGTGATGCCATTTCAGGGGGGTTGGACCGCAGATCTTCCTGCGAAGGCGGGGCGGCGTGGCGGGCTTGCGTTCGAGTGCACTCCAAGTCCTACGGTTTCTGCCGTGGGTCGGGCCGCCGGTGGTCGGCGGCCGGGAGACGGGACAGGAGCAGCGCAGATGAGCATGTCCGCGAACGAGGCCGAGGTCCGCCGGGAGCGCTTCACGCACGGGTTGGAGGTGCTCGACCGCATCGACGGCGAGGCCGGGCGGCGGGTGGTGGACGCACTGGGCGACATCAGCCCCGAGCTCGGGCACCAGATCGTGGCCTGGGGCTTCGGGGAGATCTACAACCGCCCCGGACTGCCGCCGCGCGAGCGGCAGTTGGTCACCCTGGGCATGCTCACCGCGCTCGGCGGGTGCGAGCCGCAGCTGGAGGTCCACGTCAACGCCTCGCTGAACGTCGGGCTGACGCCGCAGGAGATCGTCGAGGCGCTGCTGCACTCCGCCGCCTACTGCGGTTTCCCGAAGGCCCTCAACGCCACCTTCGTCGCCAAGAAGGTGTTCGGCGAGCGCGGCCTCCTGCCGGTCGCGGCGGACGGGCCGGCGGACCGCCCCGGGGAGCGGTCGGCCGACTGACCGGCCCTGCTGGAACAGGGCGGGCCGGCTCCCCCGGACGGAAGCCGGCGGGGACGTGCCCGGTCAGTCGGAGAAGCCGAGATGCAGGATGGTGGCCCAGTCGTCGGTGACCAGCAGCAGGTTGCGGCACCAGATGTCGTCTCCCAGGTACGGGCCGCTGACGTCGCCGGCGCTTCGGACGGGCCCCAGATGCGCTTCGATGAGGTCGGCGACGCTGTCGGCGAGTTCGCCTGCCCCCCGGATCTCAGCGGGCGTGCGCACGTCGGGGTCCGAGGACCTCGGGGCGGAGTGCATGAACCCGTCGACCACCTGTCGGCGGAATACGTCCCGCCAGGCCTCTGGTGACTCGAACGGGACGACCGCCGGTCCTCTCCGGTGTCCACTGGCCCCCGGGTGGCACACGGCTTGAGCGAGATCCTTCAGCCAGTCATCACCGGGTGTCACCCCGGACACGGGGACCACATGCAACAGGCCTATGGACGACACCCCCCAGTTGCAGTCGTCGAGCAGTTCCTCCAGGGGTTCAGCCGCGGCTGACACCGCGTCTGGAGCGTCGAGTGGGTTCGGCATGGGCGTGTGGGTCCTCCGTGCGGTTCTGCGCTTCGGCCTCCACTGTGTCAGCTGAGCACGTTCACGCTGCGAGGTCTTCGGGGCGTTCGACGAGCTGACCGCGTCCGAGGCGGGCCCCGGCGCGGACCAGCGGGACGAGGTGGGCTCCGGTGATCTTCGCGACGGCCTCGGGGCCGACCGACCCGACGTCCCCCACCAACCACCCCCCAGCTGCGGCACCCGTACGCAGCGGACCAGGAAGTCGGCCCAGCCGACTTCTCGCGCCGGGCGGACGGCACCTCCGGCGAAGGGGTGGAGCGCTCGCACGGAGGTCGGGATGGGAAGCCGGCGGGCCCGACTTCTCGTGCTGCGGCGGCGGGAGGGGACGTCGGGGCCGTGGTGGTAGCTTGCGGGGGTGGGGCTCTTCGGGCGGTCGTGGGTGGCGTTGCGGGCGGCGGTGGACGGGCTTGCGGACGAGGACTTCGCGCAGCCGTCGGGGTGTGCGGGCTGGTTGGTGCGGGATCTGGTGTGCCATCTGGTGATCGACGCGCAGGACGTGCTGATCACGCTGGTGACCCCGTCCCCGGAGGAGCCGACCCGCGATGCCGCGTCGTACTGGGAGGTCCACCGGGAGCCGCCGGACGGGCGGGACCCGCTGGCCGCGCTGACCGTACGGCTGGCCGCCGCGTACGGGGACCCGGCACTGCTGCGCTTCCACCTGGACGACGTCGGCTCCGCGGCGGGCCGGGCCGCCGACCTCGCCGACCCGCGCCTGCGGGTGGCCACCCAGGGCCAGGTGCTGACCGCCGCCGACTACCTGGACGCGTACGTGCTGGAGTGGACGCTGCACCACCTGGACCTGGTCGCGCACCTGCCGCACGTGCCCGGCCCGCCCGCCGAGGGGACGGCCGCGGCGCGGCGGCTGCTGGAGCGGATCGCCGGGGCCCCGTTCCCGGCCGCCCTGTCCGACGCGGACGCGCTGCTGGTCGGCACCGGGCGGCGGGCCCCGAGCGAGGCCGAGCGGGCCGCGCTGGGGGCGCTCGGGGAACGGGTGCCGTTCGTCCTCGGGTGACTCGGAGCCGGCTGGCGGGAGCTCAGCTGCCGGCGGAGGTCTGGTCCGGATCCGGGGCGGGGTTCGGGACGAAGAGGCTGAGCCGGTACCAGGTCGGCTGCGTCAGGCGGCCGCAGAAGTGGTCCATCCGTACGGCCGTCCAGTCGATCTGTGGGTCCGACGCCCGGAGGCGGCGGATGTGTGCGTGCCACTGCGCCTCGTCGTGGGTCTCGAACCGCACTTCCCAGTGGCCCGCCTCCGGCGCGAAGCGGGCGGCCGCCCGACCGGCCCCCTCCGGTCGCCGGCGCTTGTGCTTCCGCTGACCTGGCATCGGCCCAGCATCGCCGTCCTCCGCCGTCGCGGCAAGACGATTCGGTGCCGCCCCGGGGTGTTCCGGGGCGGCAAGGGCCTCTCCCGCCGCGACGGTGAGGATCCGAGCTCCCGGGCCGCAGGCGAAGCCGCTCCCCCGGTCCGGTCCGGACGGGCGACGTCGGCCGGGCGATGCCGCCCCTCCAGGGGCTTCGACCCGGCTCACTCGGCCCAGTCGGAACCCAGGATCACCTCCACGAAGTCGCCACGCTCGAAGCCCGGCACGAAGTGCTCGAGGACGTCCGCCTTGACGTTGCCGAACGTGGTGTCCGGGCAGCGACGAGACGCTGCGCCGCGCCTTCGCCCGCCACCTGGGCACCACACCGACCGAGTACCGCAGCCGCTTCACCACCACCCGCGACGGCCCGACTGATGCCAGGGGCGCGACCGCCACCGCCGGGCGGGCCGGGGCATACGCGCGACCGGCGGCTCGTGGCCGCACGCGCCCACCCTGCGGATCGAGGCGGGCGGCGACGGCGTCCGGGTCGTCCGGAACCGGGCACAGGCACGACCGTGTCGACCCCCGTCCCGGCCGGGTCGTCGCGGGCGGTGCCGGGGACCGGGGCCGGGGCCGGCAGCGGTCCGTCAGGACGGCTGCCGGTCCTCGGCCGCGCCGCCCGGCAGGGTGAGGGTCGCGCGCAGGCCGCCGGCCGGGGCGGGGGCGAGGTGGAGTTCGCCGTGGTGGGCGTCGGTGACGGCGGCGACGATCGCCAGGCCCAGGCCGTGGCCGCGGCGGGCCGGGTCCGTTTCGGCGGTGCGGCCGCGGCCGCGCAGGAACGGTTCGGTGAAGGTGGCCACGGCCTGCGCCGTCAGCTGGGGGCCGGTGTTGACGACGGTGAGGCGCACCCGGTCGGGCCGCTCGGGGTCGGGCCCGGTGGCGACGGTGACCTGCCCGCCGGTGGGCAGGTTGTGCCGCAGCGCGTTGTGCAGCAGGTTGACGGCCGCCTGGCGCAGCAGGACGGGGTTGCCGGTGGTCGGGGCGGGGCGCAGGTCGGCGGTGAGGGTGACGCCGTGGGCCGCGGCCTCGTCGCGGACGGCGGCCAGTGCCTCCCCGGTGGCGGCGGCGAGGTCGGTGGGGGCGAGGTCGGGCGGGGCGTGGCCGAGGTCGGCGAGCTGGAGCAGGGCCTCGCTGATCTCGATGCCGCGCTGGTTGGTGTCCTGGAGTCGGGTGACGAGCCTGCCCCAGTCCTGGCCGGCCGGGTCGGCGGCGGCGACCTGGAGGATGGTGCGGGTGATCGCCAGCGGGGTGCGCAGTTCGTGGGAGGCGTTGGCGGCGAAGCGCTGCTGGGCCTCGAAGGAGCGCTGGAGGCGCGCCAGCATCTCGTCGAAGGCGTCGGAGAGGTCGGTGAACTCGTCGCGCGGCCCGGTGAGGGCGATGCGGTGTTCCAGTGCCCCGCTCGCGGCGCGGTGCGCGGCGCCGGTGATGTCCTGCAGCGGGCGCAGGACCCGGCCGGCGATCAGCCAGCCGCCGACCAGGCCGACGGCGGTCAGCAGGGCCAGGGCGTAGCCGCTGGCGGCGAGCATGGAGTCCAGGATCTCCTGGCGGGAGGGGGCGTCGGAGCGGTAGCGGGGGTTGGAGGAGGTGAGGGGGTAGTTGGGGACGTAGCGCATGCCGACGTAGACCACGGCGAGGGAGAGGACGCCGGCGGTGATCGCGAAGAGGGTGTAGCTGAGGGTCAGGCGCATCCGGGCGGTCAGGCGGCGCGGGCGGCCTCCCGTACGGCGTCCGCCCGTACGGCGCCCGGCGGTCGGGGGCTCGGCGGTCGGGGGCTCGTTCACCGCGCGGTGCCTTCCTCGCCGGGGTCGGTGAGGCGGTAGCCCACCCCCGGCACGGTCTGGATCGCCCACGGGTCGCCGAGGCGTTTGCGCAGGCCGGAGATGGTGATGCGGACGGCGTTGGTGAAGGGGTCGGCGTTCTCGTCCCAGGCGCGTTCCAGCAGGTCCTCGGCGCTGATGACGCCGCCGCGCGCCGTCATCAGGACCTCCAGGACGGCGAACTGCTTGCGGGACAGGCCCACGTAGCGGCCGTCGCGGTAGACCTCGCGGCGGAAGGGGTCCAGGCGCAGCCCGGCGTACTCCAGGACGGGCGGGGCGGCCTGGGCCGGGCGGCGGGCCAGCGAGCGCAGCCGTACGACGAGTTCGGCGAGGTCGAAGGGCTTGGTGAGGTAGTCGTCGGCGCCGAGTTCGAAGCCGGCGACCTTCTCGTTCAGGCGGGCGGCGGCGGTGAGCATCAGCACCCGGCAGCCGAGGCCGCGCTGGACGATGCTGCGGCAGACGTCGTCGCCGTGGGTGCCGGGGATGTCGCGGTCGAGGACGACGACGTCGTAGCTGTGGACGGCCAGGCGCTCCAGCGCCGCGTCGCCGTCGGTGACGATGTCGCAGGCGATCGCCTCCAGCCGCAGGCCGGCCTGGACCGCCTCCGCGAGGTAGATCTCGTCCTCCACCACCAGGACCCGCACGCGCTGTTCTCCCGTCTTCGCCGTTCGTATCCCATTGGACCCTATGGGGCCTATCGAAAACGTATCGGCCTGCGCAGACGTCCTCGCAACACCGCGCCTCCTCCAATGGTCCGGCAACGGACGAACACACCGGGAGGCAGGGATGGACCCGACGAAGACGGGCGCGGAGACGGACGCGGGGACCGGCACGGCGGCGCGGCGGCGCGGACGGCGGCGGCTGGCCGCGGGCGCCGTCGCGGCGGCCGTGCTGGCCGGGGCGGGGGCGTGCGCCGCCGACCCGCCGGGCACCGGGGCCGTCCTGCGCTCCCTGGCGGCCACCGTCGCCGTCCAGCCCGCCGCGGCGGGGGCGGGGGCCGGCGGCGAGGCGGACGGGGAGATACCCGACGGCCGGACGCTGCGCCCCTCCGACACCGCGGCCCCGGCCGTGCGCAACCTGGACGGGCCGCTGCGCGAGGCCCTGCAGCGGGCGGCCGACGACGCCCGCGCCCAGGGCATCGAGATGACCGTCACCTCCGGGTGGCGCAGCAAGGCCTACCAGCAGCGGCTGCTGGACCGGGCGGTGAGCCGGTACGGGAGCGTGGAGCAGGCCCGGAGGTTCGTCAACACGCCGGAGAAGTCCGCGCACGTCACCGGCAAGGCGGTGGACGTCGGCCCGACCGACGCCGACTACTGGCTGATCCAGCACGGCGCCCGGTACGGGCTGTGCCAGGTGTACGCCAACGAGGTCTGGCACTTCGAACTGCTCACCCGGCCGGGCGGGACCTGCCCGGCGCCGCTGCCGGACGCCGCAGGGTGAGGGGGCGTGCCGTGACCGCTCCCCCGCTTTCCGAGACGCCCGCCGGGACCGGCCCACGGGCCCGCTGGCGACGGACCGTCCCGAAGTGGCGCACCGCACTCCGGCGACGGACCGCGCCCCCGTGGCGGGCCGTACCCCCGTGGCGGCGCGGGCGCGTGCCCGCCGCGCTCGCCCTGCTCACCGCGCTCGCCCTCGGCGGCCACCGGCTGGTGCCGGACCTGGGCCTCGGCCTGGGCAGTCTTTGGGAGAGCGCCCTGCCGTGGAGCGGTCTGGTGGCGGTGGCGGTGCTGCTGTGCGCGGCGCTGCGCCGGGCACCGGCGGCGGCCTGCGCGGGCGGGGTGCCGGCCGTGGTGTGGGCGGTGGTGTTCGGGCCGCTGCTGCTGTCCGGCGGGGCGCCGACGGGCGGGGCCGGCGGGCCGGGGCTGACGGTGGTCACCCACAACGTGAACGCCGCCAACCCGGACCCGGCCGGCACCGCCCGCGCGCTGCTGGCCGCCGGTCCGGACCTGGTGGCGCTGGAGGAGGTCACCGACGCGGCCCTGCCCGCCTACCGGGGCGTGCTGGACCGGGCGCTGCCCCACCACGCCCGCACCGGCACCGTCGCGCTGTGGAGCCGCTACCCGGTGACGGAGTCCCGGCGGCTGGTCATCGACCCGGGCTGGAACCGCTCCCTGCGGGCCGAAGTCCGCACCCCCGGCGGGCCGTTGGCCGTCTACGTCGCCCACCTCGGCTCGGTGCGGATGACCGCCACCGGCTTCGCCACCGCCCACCGCGACCGCGACATCGCCGCCCTCGCCCGGGCCCTGGACGCCGAACCGCTGCGCCGGGTCCTGCTGCTGGGCGACCTCAACACCGCCGCCGACGACCGCGCGCTCGCTCCGCTCACCAACCGCCTCACCCCGGCCCGCACCGGCTTCGGCTTCAGCTGGCCCGCCGCCCTGCCCCTGGCCCGCATCGACCACGTCCTCACCCGCGACCTCGCCGCCACCGCGACCTGGACCCTGCCCGCCACCCCCAGCGACCACCGCCCGGTGGCGGCGCGGCTGAAGGAGTGAGGACGCGGCCCGGCGCGCGCCTGACGGCACGTCAGATGATCAGGCGCAGCCGGGCCGTCGCGAGTGCGGCGTGGCCGGCCCGGGTGGGGTGGACGCCGTCCTCGGACCAGTGCTGCGGGGCGGTCGTGGCGGCGAGTCCGGCGAACCTGCCGTCGGCGGCGAGCAGTTGGTCGCCGTAGCGGCGGGCGAGCCTGCGCACGGCCTGGATCTCCGGGTCCGGGGCGGGACCTCCCGAAGGTGCCGGAGTCCGCCGTCAGCGCACCGCCGGTCTCCGGCTTCGCGCTGCCGTCCGGCTCTCAGCGGCGGTCGTATGACGAACCGTCAGTTCACCGGGACGGCGTCCTTGGGCAGGGTGTGCCAGTTGGTGACGACCGGCTTGTCGACCGGGGTGGGGCCGACGGGGACGCTCGCCGGGTTCGGGTCGGGGTTGCCGATGCCGATGATGGCGTCGGTGAACTCGACGGCCTGGTTGCCCTTGGTGGTCTTGGCCATGATGCCCGCGTAGGCGGTCTTGGCGCCGCTCAGGGTGATCGGCTCTGCGGTGCCGTGCTCGACGGGCGCGGCCTCGATGCCGCCGGAGCCGAACGCGATGACGGGGTGGGTGCCGGGGAGCGTGCAGGTGATGCCCGGCTTGGCCTTGGCGCTGATCAGGATGTAACCGCCGCCCTGGCTCTCGGACTTGGCGGAGAAGACCAGGTCGTTGGCGCCGCAGGCCTGGCCGTAGCCGCTCTTGTCGGCGGAGGTGGCGGAGGCGGACGGGGCGGCGGGGGCCTTGGGCGGGGCGCTCTTCGTGGGCGCGGCTCCGGCCGGGGCGGCGGTGGTCGGTGCGGGCGCGGCGGCGGTGGCGGCGGGAGCGGGGTTCGCGTCGCTGTTCTCCGGGCCGCAGGCCGTCGCGGCGGCGGCGATCGCCGTGACAGCGGCGGCGGTGAGGACGAGGCGGCGCGTGCGCATGGGTTCTCCTGCGGTCGTTCGGATGACGGTGCCGGTCTCGTGCCGGTCTCTGCTGCGTCATCACCGTACGGCGGGGTCGTTCACGAGCCGGTGCGGGAAATATCCCGATCCTGTTCCAGGAACCGGCGCCCGGACGGACGGCGGGCCGGCGCCCCGGGTGGGGACGCCGGCCCGGTGGGGTCGGGTGAGTCGGGGTCAGGCCAGCAGATCCGCCTGGAGGGTGACGACCTGGCGGAAGGGGGTGACGGGGACGCCCGCGGGGTTGGTCATGGTGACGACGGCGAGGATGTCGGAGGCGGAGAGGTAGCCGAAGCGGGCGGTGGGGGCGCCGTTGGGGCCGGCCGTGGTGGATTCCATGGTGGTGAGGCTGGTGCCGTCGACGGTGTCCCAGCTGTCGTGGGGGGTGGTCCTGGTGTCGGGTGCGGCCTTGGGGCGGGCCTTGGCGCGCAGGGCGCCGAAGGCCTCCCAGGACTCCCGGAAGGAGCCGAAGCGCAGCAGCCGGATCTGGGTGCGGGTGCCGTCGGAGGCGGTCCACTCCCGGACGGTGGCCGCGCGGCAGGCTTCCTCCAGGAGCAGGGAGTGCATCCTGGCCGCGTCCTGCTGTTCCTCGGCGATCGCGTCGCAGGGCACCCACCGGCCGGGCGCGGAGGCGGCGGCGGGCGTGGCGGCCGGGGCCGGGGCCGTCGGGGAGGCGGCGGGCGATCCCGAGGCGGTGGGCGATCCCGAGGGGGTGGGGCCGAGGGTGGGGGCCGGGAAGACGGGTGCGGTCAGGGAGCCGCCGGCCTCCTTGGGGGCGGGCAGCAGCAGGTGGCGCAGGTCCGCGTGGTGCGGGGACGTGCCCTTGTCGTCCGGGGCGCTCTTGCCGGCGGGCAGCGGCGGCAGGGTCAGCGGCGCGAAGGTGTAACGGCCGTCGCCCGCGGTGGCCAGGCCGGGCAGGTCGGTGCGCTCGGGCGCGGTGACCGCCAGGGCGGTGCCGGTGCCGGCGAGGACGAACACCAGGGCCGCGCAGCTCCAGCGCACCGCGGCCTTGCGGCGGCGGGAGCGGAGGGCCTCCCGCTCCGCGAGGACGGCGGGGTCCTCGGTAGCGGGAACGGCCACGGCCTCAGGAACGGCGACGGCCTGGGGAGCGGTCGGCGGGGCGGACTGGTCGGTCATGCGGACGCTCCCGGGCGGGCGAGGCGGTCGAGCTGGAGGGTGAAGAGGGCGACGATCCTGTCCTTGGGCAGTGGTGCCACGCCCTCGGCGCTCATGATCACCAGGAGGTCGCCCTCGGCGGCCGAGCACTCCAGGTAGTCGATCGGCGCGGACGGCGGGGCCGGCATCAGGTAGCAGTGCGCCTCGGGGTGGCCGGGGACGGCCGGGCCGACCCGGAACAGGCCGGTGTCGCCGGTGAAGACCGCGGTGTACTCGTTGATCCGCTGCACTTCCTGCTGGTTGAACTGGCGCAGCTTCAGGCCGATCACCAGGTCGTCCCCGTCGGCGCGGTAGGTGCGCACGCCGGTGGCCTTGACGTGCATACCCTCCCAGTAGGAGCGCATCGTGTCGCGCTTCGCCTTGGGGAGCTGCTGGAGGTCGGCGTCCAGTTCGGCGGACAGCTGCTCGCGGTTCAGCTCGGTGTCGTTGCCGTAGCCGCTGTCGTCCGGGCCCAGCTGGTAGCCGGCCGGGACGGGCAGCAGCAGGTCGCGCAGCGAGCCGAAGTGGCTGCCGTTGGACTTGGCACCGTACGGCGTGGCGGCCGCGGTGGGGACGGGAGCGGCGGCCGGGGCGGCGGTGGCCGGCGCGGGGGCGTCGCCGTACTGGGTCCTGATGATGCCGACGCCGACGGCCACGCCGACCAGTGCGGCCGCGGCGGTCGCGGCGCCGGCGCGCAGCAGGCGGCGGGAGGCGGGGCTCGGCGCGGCGGGGGCCTCGGCCCCGGGCGTCGGCTCGGGCGCGGCGGGAGCGTCGGGCGCGGCGGGGGCCTCGGCCGCGGCCGGAGTCGCGGTCATCGTGTCGTCGTTCATATGAGCCGCTCCCACTGCCGCTTGGCGAGGTCCTTGAGGGTGTCGGGGTTCACCGGCTGGGTGCCGAAGACCTCGATCGTCATCTGCAGCGAGCCGCGCTTGGCGATGGCCTCGCCGTAGTAGTACTGCTCGGTGCTCTCGGCCCAGTGGTGGGGCTCGGCGTCCACCTTGTAGCCGCCGTTGGCGTTCTCGGCGAAGGTCTGCGGCCAGGTGGGGGACTTCGCGTTGTCGGCGTGGTCCGCGGTGTACTGGACCAGTTGGACGCGGTACCGGACGTCGTCCTTCTTCCAGTCCACCTCGGCCGCGCGGCGGAAGCCGTTCGCGGCGAGGTCCTTGAACATCGCGGCCGACCTGCCGCTGCGCTCGGCGACCTCGCCGATCGAGATCCAGCTCGGCTTGTCCGGGTAGTCCGCCCAGGGGGTGCTGCCTTCGGGGGCGCCGACCAGCAGCTTGGTCAGGTCGCCGTCGATGGCGAGCGGCCCGGGCTGCTCGGCGGCGAGGGCGGCCGGGTCGACCGTCTCGGCCGGGTACGACGGGCGGGCGACCTGGAGCGGCGGCAGCGGCGTGGGCGGGCGCTGGGCCTGCACGGCGTAGCCGACGCCGCCGCCGGCCAGGGTGCCCAGCACCAGGGCGCAGGCGGTCAGCAGCACGGGGCGGGGGCGGCGCGGGGCGCGCGGGGCGGGGGCGGGCTCGGCCGCGAGCGGCGCAGCAGGCTCGGCGGGGACGGCAGGCGCGGCGGGCGCGGCGGGCGGCGGCGGAACAGCGGCCGCGGGCGCGGCGGGCACCGGCTCCGCGGATTCGGTGGTCACGGAAGTGGCTCCAGAGGAGGAAGGGAAGGAGGTGGCGTCGGGCGGGCGGTCGGGGCCGGGGCCGGGGCCAGGCTCAGCCGCCGGTGGTGAGCCACTCGCGCTGGCGCTTCATCAGCTCGTTGAGCAGCGCCTTGTCGGGTGTCCCCTTGACGTCGACGTCGATCGTGTACTGGACGTCGCCCTGGCTGGAGATGCCGGTCATCGAGCCGGTGTACGCCTGCTGCTTGGGGGTCTTCAGGTAGCCGCGGCCGCCCTGGTCGCCGTCGATGTCGAAGGGGTCCATCGACTTGATCTTGTAGTTCCTGACGAAGTCGCCCGCCATCGCGGTGGAGCCGAACTTCAGCAGGGTGACGGTGACTTCGGCCTTGCCGTCGGCGGTCCGGTACATCCGGGTCGCGCCGCCCTTGTAGCCGTAGGACTTGAGGATGTCCATGATGCCGTCCTGCTTGCCGAAGATCTCGGCGACGTCGTCGTCGGTCATGGTCACCCCGTCCACGGGGCCGTAGGACTCGCCGCCGGCCGGGATGGGGAGCAGGAAGTAGCGCAGGTCGCCCTCGTGCCTGCCGCCGCTGACGGTGCCCTTGACGGTGCTGGCGGGGGCGGGTTCGGCCGGGGCGGCGGTGGGCACCGGGACGGGCGCGGCCGACGGCGTCGCGCTCGCGGTGGCGCTCGCGCTCGCGGCGGCCTTCGACGGGGCGGGGGCGGCCGTGGCCGGGCGGGCGGCGGGCTTGCCGACGGCGACGGTCACCGCGGCGCTGGCCGCGGTGACGGCGAGCAGGCCGGCGGTGGCCAGCGCGACGCCGACGGCGCGCGGCAGCCGGCGCGGGGCCGACTGCGGTGCGGCAGCGGGCTGCGGTGCGGCGGCGGGCTGCGGTACGGCGGCCGGTGCCGGAGGTACGGCGGTGGCGCCCTCGTTCTCGGGCTCGGACAAGGGAATCCCCCCAGGAAGAATGCGGAATCTCACGCGCGGGCCCCTCGCGGGAACCACTCCCCCAAGCGGGTTCCCCGGGCTTCCGTCACACGTGTCGGCAGGAATTATGAGAGGCCGCCGGTGCCGCTGCCAACACAGAAAATGCCCGCACTCTCATCCAATGTTCGACGAACCGGACACACCGTGATCGAACCGCAATGGGCCACTGCCTGCGGTGATGACGCAGTGTCGACACATCGATTCGAACACGGCAGGTGGAGTGGAACGGGTTCGCGACCTCGGGCGGGCACGAGCGGAACCGCTCATCCCGCCCGCCCGTCATCTCCACCAGGGTCGCCGCAGGCTCGACGGCGCCTTCGCGCTCTCCACCACCGAGGTCCGAGGAGATCCATGGCCGACACCGTCAACTCACTGGCAGCCCGTGTCCACGAACTGCTGGTGGCGATCGTGACCGAGGGTCCGACCGCGAGGAGCGCCTCGGGCCTCCAGGACGTCGTCGCGCGGGCCACGGCGCTCGGCCCCGACGGCACGTGGCTCGTCGCGGCGGGCCACGCGAGCCTCGGCGACCTGGCCTTCGCGCACGGGCGGACGGACCAGGCCGTCCTGCACCTCGACGCGGCGGTGACGGCCGGCTTCAACGACTGCGTGGGCCTGCACGTCCCCACCATGCGAGCGCTGCACCACGACCCCCGCTTCCAGGCCGCGTACCGGCGGATGCGCATCACCATGGCCGACCTCGACGAACTCTTCTGGCTGCACCGGGAGATGCGGATCGCGGTACAGGAGTCCCAGGACGCGACCGTCGACAACCTCGGCCGCCTCGACACCGGGGTGTCCCTGCTCCCCAAGGCCCCGATGCCGACCCGCGAACCGGACACCCTCGGCGTCTGGATCACCCGCATCGACCTGGCGGCGCTACAGACCGCGCTCCAACAGGCCGCCGTCAAGGCGGAGTTCCAACGCAGCGCCGGCAACACCAGCCTCAACCTCATCGACGACACGTGGGACTACCACCGGGCCAGGAACGACGCCTGGTACGCCGACGACCTGGACACCCGGCGCCAACGGGCCGCCGAGGCGCGGGCGTTCGTCGAACGCCCGGGTGTCAGCACCGAACTCGTCCCGTGTCCGCCGCTGGGCTCGATCACCTACCCGGGCTGAGCAGGCCCCCGGCGGCGCGGCGGCGCAGGGGGTTCAGGCCCGGGTCAGCGAGCCCTCTTCGAGGCCGTCGAGGACGAACCCGTTCTCGAAGCGCACCCGGTACAGGGTCTGGGTGCCGGAGCCGGCGCCGCCCCCACTCGCCCGGATGACCTTCTGCCGGAGGTCGTTGATCAGGTAGGACGCGGAGGCGTCGAACTGGAAGCCGCGGACCTGCTCGTCGAAGAGCGCCACATGCTCCGAGGCCGCGGTGGTGGCCTCCTGCGCCGAGCCCGTGACGATGCCCATCAGGCCCTCGCCCAGGAAGAGCGGCCCGGGCAGGCCGGCGGTGCCCTTCTCGGTGACCTGCACCTCCCTGGTCAGTCTCACCGTCGCACCGGTCTCGTACGGCATGGCGTGGCCCCCCTCGGTCGATCTTGGCCCTGGCCCTGGCGAGCGTAGTCGAGATGCCACGGCGGGAAAGGCCGTCCGGCAAGATCGGGAGCCCCAGGGGTCTTTGACGGACTGGGCGGCCACGCGGTGTACGCGGGGCCGCCCAGTAGAAGTACGTCAGGAGCCTGCGGGGAAGTCGCCGGCTTGGATGCCCCCGACAAAGGACCGCCACGCCTCGGGCGAAAAGGCGAGGGCCGGGCCATCAGGGTCCTTGCTGTCCCGAACGGGGACGATGCCCACAAGGCCGTCGGCCACTTCGACGCAGTTGTCGTTCGGATTGCTGTGGCTGCTCTTGCGCCATGTCAGGCGGGGTGTCACGAAGGTGACCTCCTAAAGCCCTAAGCTGGCCGTGGGTTGCCCCGCACGATAGGGGGCAACCCACGGTACTTGGTCAGCTGTTGACCGGGAAGTCTCCGGCCTGGATGCCCGCGACGAAGGACCGCCACGCCTCGGGCGAAAAGGTGAGGGCCGGGCCATCAGGGTCCTTGCTGTCCCGAACGGGGACGATGCCCGCAAGGCCGTCGGCTATCTCGATGCAGTTGCCTTGGCCATTGCTGTACGTGCTCTTGCGCCACTCGATGGCGCGGTAATCCCGCATCACGGGGAGTACTCCTCTGCGACCTTCTTCAACCATGTGATGGACTTCTCCGGCTGGACCGACGACGCCATGAGGCGGTGGAACACATCCTCGTGACGAGCGATCTCCTGCGGTCGCTCCGAGTAGATGCTGCTGGTCGCGGTCTCGGAGTAGGCCACGCTACCGGGGATGTCATCGAAGGAGAGGACCGAGAACGAGGCGCCCATGGCCGCATGCGCCCCGGCTGAGAACGGCAGCACCTGGATCGTGATGTTAGGCCGCTCGTCCGCCATCGCGGCCAGGTGGTGCAATTGCTCGGCCATGGTCGAACTGCCGCCCACCGGACGCCTCATGACCGCCTCACCGATGATCGCCCAGAGTTGTGGCGGCTCATCGCGGTCGAGAATCAGCTGGCGTTCCATTCGCAATGCGACTCGCTTCTCGACGTCTTCGGCGGACTCGGTCGGATTCATGGACCGGATCACGTGCCGCGCATAAGACTCGCTCTGTAGAAGACCTGGCACCAACTCGCATTCGTAGGTCGCGATCCTCGCCGCATCCGACTCGAATCCCACGTAGGCGCGGAACCAATCCGGCAGAGCATCCCCGTACGCATGCCACCAGCCCTGCCGGCGGCTCTGGCGCGTCAGGCCAAGGAAGTGCTTCACCTCATCGGGTGAAGTAACGCCGTAGTGCGCCAGGAGCTTCGCAGCGTCGCGCTCCTGCAACGGCACCAGGCCGCTCTCGATACGGCTCAGCTTCGAGGCGGACCAACCCAGCGCGGCGGCCACGTCCTTGGCGTTCAGCTCGCGCGATGCGCGCAACTTGCCCAGCTCGCCACCGAGCCTACGCCGCAGCACGGTCGGACTGCCCATGCGTCACACTCCCTGGCTGTTCGCTTCCTTGCATAGTTTGCCACCCCTCCCGGAGGCTCAGTCTCGCGACCGAAAGCATGCAATTGCACGAGAGAAGCGGTTGCATGCAATCGTCTGGCTAGGGCAATCTACAGCCAGTAGTCCTTCGGGTTGCCTGAGTAACCACGACCGTCTACCGCCGGGCATCCCCATGCCTCCGCCCGGCTTCCACATGGCTTCAAACCCCGTCCCTGGAAGGTGCCTTCGCCATGTCCTGCCACTCCTCCACCACCTGGCTGCCGCGCAGCCGCCGCGCGCCCGGCGAGGGGCGCCTCCACCTGTCCGAGCTCCTCGCCTCCACCCCCGCCGGAGCGCGCTTCCTCGATTCCGGGCTCCTGATCGTCTCGGAGCTCGTCACCAACGCCCTCGTGCACGGCACGCCGCCGGGGCACCTCATCCACCTCGCCCTCGACCTCTTCCTCAACCCCTCCCCCGCCCGCCTGCGGATCGAGGTCCACGACGCCCGCCGCGACCGCGAGCCCGTCCTGCGTGCGCTGACCCTCGACGGGGAGGCCGGGCGCGGCCTGTACCTGGTCAAGTCGCTCTCCGCCCGCACCGGTTGCTCCCCGCGCGAGCACACCGGCAAGATCGTCTGGTCGGAGCTGACCGCATGAGGGCCGACCACGACGTCCTCGTCGAGGTCCCGGGGCTGCGCCCGCCCGCCGTCCACACCCTCAACGCCGACGCCCTCGAACGGATCTGGGCCTCGGTCCGCCATCTGCCGATGTCCCGCTTCGAGCACTACCTCCTGGAGCGCCGCCTCACCGGCCCCTGCGCCCGGCGCGACGTCATCCGCGACCTCGCCGACCACCCGGTCCTCACCCTCCCCGTCGGCGACCGCGAGCTCCGCATCAGCTGGGCGAACCCGGCCTGCTGAGCACGTAGTTCCCGCCCCGGGTCCGCTGGCCGACGAGCCCCGCTCTGGACGAGGATGGCCGTCGAGAGCGGGAGGACGGGCAGCAGCACCGGCAGCAGCCGGTCGGGCTTCGCGGGAGGGCGACGACGTGCCGTTACGCATTCACTTCACCGTGGAGGACCTCGCGCGGACCCGCATCGCCGACAGACCCGCGCCCTGCCTCGAACTGACCACCGCGGCCCGGCACCTCCAGGAACGCACCCACGCCGTACGGCTCGGGGCCTGGCGCCACCGCACCCTCACCTCCCTGCACCCCGCCTCGCGCATGGTCCTCGCGCTCATGCCCCCGCGCGGGCCGATCACCGGATTCCTGAGCGGCGCGAACGCCGCCACACCCGTCGAGCTGATCGAACAGGTCCGCTCCACCCCCCGCGCCCGCCTACGGGCCAGCCTGGAGCACACCGCTCAGGTCCAGCCCCTGCCCTCGTGGGCCCACCGGCTGCCCGACGACCCGCTGCTGCTACGGCACTTGTGCGACGGCCTGGAGCACCTGGCCGGCCACGCCCTCCTCCCGCACTGGCAGGAGGTCCAGGCCATGGCGGCGGCCGACGCCGCGGTGCGGTCGCGCCAACTGCTCGGCGGCGGCGTCGCGGCCGTCCTCGCCCGCGTCAACCCGCGGCGCATCCGCTGGCGGGCGCCCGTGCTGGAGGTCGCGATGGCCTCCGGCCTGGACGCCGACGTGCACCTGGCCGGACGGGGGATGCTGCTCCAGCCGTCGGTGTTCGCCGTCGAGGCCCCGGTCGTCGACCTCGACGCGGCGCCGCAACCCGTCCTCAGCTACCCGGTGGCCCGGCTCCAGGGGGCCGCGGCCACACCGCTGTTCGCGGCCCTCCCGTCGGGCACCCACCGGGCCGCCCCGACGGCCGACGCCGTCGGGTCCGTACTGGGCCACACCCGGGCCGCGGTGCTCAGCACCATCGCCCGCCACCCGGGCTGCTCGACCCGGCAGCTCGCCGCGCTCGTCGGCATCGCCACGGCCAGCGCCAGCGAGCACGCCACGACGCTGCGCAACGCGGGCCTGATCGACACCCACCGGGACCGCCAGACGACCGCCCACGTCGCCACCTCCACCGGCCTCGCTGTGCTCGACGCGCCCTCCGGACGGCCCTGACCGGACGAGGAGGCCGGGCCCCGGCCTCCGTGTGAACGGCGGCTCAGGCCGCCGTCACAGCCACCCCCGCCGCGCCGCCTGGACGCCGGCCTGGAAGCGGGTGGTGGCGCCGAGGTGCGCCAGCAGCGTCGACACCCGGCGCACCACGGTGCGCCGGCCCAGGCCCAGCCGGCGGGCGATCGCGTCGTCGGTGGCGCCGCCGGCCATCAACGTGAGGATCCGCCGGTCGCGTTCGTCGACGCGCAGGTCGACCTCGGCCATGGAGGCGGGCACCGCCAGGCGCCACAGCGTCTCGAAGACGGCGGTCAGGGCGTTCAGCAGGCCGGAGGGCCGGATCAGCAGCGAGACGACGCCGGGGCGGTCGTCGGCGGGCACGGTGACGATGCCCAACTCGTCGTCTCCGATGGCGAGTTTGAGCGGCGGCTCGTCCAACGTCCGGGCCTGCTCCCCCGCCTCGATCATCCGGGCCATGTTGGGCCCGACCACCGGGTGCTGGAACGCGCACCCCTGGTAGATCACGCGGTAGACCACGCCCGCGGCCATCCGGCGGCGCTGTAGCACCTCCTGGTCGAGGTAGTGGGCGGGGCTGCCGGAGTACGGCGGCACGTCGATGACCCGTAGCTGGTGGCGGGCGGCGAGCTGGAGGCGCCGGCTGGCGGCCAGCACCTCGGCCGGGTCCTCGACCACCTCCAGCGCCCCGTAGCTGCCGGTGTCGCGGCGGGCGAAGCGGTAGAGGCGTTCCAGTTCGGCCCCGGCCCGGCGGGCGGTGGCCTGGCGCAGCGCGTCGTGCTGAAGCACCGCCTCGACGACCCGGGCGGGCGGCAGGGCCTCCCAGGCGTGGTGGCGGTCGTCGGCGCTGTCGGTGGTGTCGAAGGCCACGGCGACGCCCTCGTCGGCGAGGTCGCGCAGGACGGCGAGGACGGTGTCCTCGTCCAGGCCGCTGTCCCGGGCGAGTTCGGGCACGCGGGCGCGTGGCCGGCCGACCAGGCTGTGGTAGACGCGGCCGCGTTCGGATTCCGGTTCCAGTACGTCGTGCACGACGGCCCCCCAGGCATCGCGTTCCCCCCGCCCCGCTCGGGGCCGGGAGAGCCTACCCGCGCGGGCGGCGCACATGCGCCAGTGGCCCAGGTGCGCCGTCGGAGGCTCTGGCGTCGGGGCGGGGCCGCTGGCGAGAGTTGTCGGCGATCAGTCAGATCACTGAAGGCCGAGGACGCCCATGAACCCTGCCCGGCTCCGGCGCGCCCGCGCGGCTCTTGCCGCCCTGGCCGCCTGCCTGCTGCCGCTCGCCGCACCGCCCGTGGCCTCCGCCGCCTCCGCGTCCGCCGCCGCTCCCGCCGTACGGGCCGGGGCCGACGGGCCGCCGCCGCTGACGGACGGCTTCGGGCTGACCCAGGTCGGCGCCGCCACCGGCAGCGCCACCGACTTCGTCGTCACCGTCACCACGGCACAGGTCGCCGGGCCGCACACCATCCGCATCCTGCTGCCCGCCGACTACGCGGCCCAGCCGGACCGGCGCTACCCGGTGCTGTACTTCCTGCACGGCGCCTCGGACAACCCGAGCGACCCGGCGCTGGCCTACCCCGCGCTGACCGCCGCCCAGTCGATGATCACCGTCATCCCGGACGGCGGCCTGCGCGGCTGGTACACCGACTGGCTCGACCAGAACACCGCCGCCGGCGCGCAGAACTGGGAGACCTTCCACCTCCAGCAGGTCCTGCCGTTCGTCGACGCCAACCTGCGCACCCGCACCGACCGCGCCCACCGGGCCGTCGGCGGGCTGTCCATGGGCGGCTTCGGCGCCCTGCACTACGCCCAGGACCGCCCCGACCTGTTCGGCCAGGTCCTGACCATGTCCGGCGCCGACGACCTGTCCGCCGACGAGATGGTCATCCGCGGCGCGGTGGTCGCCACCCTGACCAACGCAGGCACCGTGCTCTGCGGCCCCAGCGACGGCCACCCCTGCGCCCTGGACTTCGGCCCCACCGTCTCCAGCGACGCGATCTTCGGCACCCCGTACCCGGTCTTCAACGCCGACTGGCGCTGGAACGCCGCCGACCCGGTCGCCCGCGCGGCCCGGCTGGAGCACACCGGCATCGCCGTCTACACCGGCAACGGCAACAACAACCCCGCCGACATGGAGTTCTGGGCCGAGGGCACCGCCAAGCGCCTCAAGCAGCGCCTGGACGCGCTCGGCCTGCCGTACCGCTTCGTCGACTACGGCGACGGCACCGGCTGGGGCGCCGACTGCCACGGCGGCCACACCGCGGGCTGCTGGGCGCAGGACCTCGTGGACTACGTCCCGCGCCTGGAGGCGGCCTTCGCCGCCGCGCCCTGAGCCCCGCGCGCACCGCTCCTCTCCCGCAACACCGTTCCCGACGAAAGGACTCCACCCTTGCCCGCCACCACGACCCCCGGCCGTACGGCGTCCTGGCTGCGCCTGTTCGCGGCCCTCCTGGTGACCTGTTGCGCCGCCCTGGGCCTGGGCACCGCGCCCGCCCACGCCGCATCGGCCACCCCGGCCGCCGCCCCGGCGGCCGCGCCCGCCCCGCTCGCCGCCTGCGCCTCGCCGCAGCAGTGCCTGACCATCAAGTCGCTCAGCAACGGACGCCAACTCGACGTCCAGAACGGCAACATGGGCGACGGCGCCTACATCGTCACCAACTCGGCGCCCGGCTACCACCAGTCCTGGCGGCTGAGCGTCGACCCGGCCGACTCCACCTTCGCCATCGTCAACAACGACACCGGCAAGTGCATCGACCTGGCGTTCCTCACCCCGGCGCTGCGCCAGCAGTCCTGCGCCGGGCAGGCCAGCCAGCGCTGGTACTTCCAGCCGGCGCCCGGCGGCGGCGACTCGTTCATGATCCGCCACAAGGGCGACAACACCTGCCTGGACCTGCTGCTCGGCGGCAACTACGACGACGCCTGGACCGACCAGTACACCTGCAACGGCACCCTCAACCAGCGGTGGTCCACCGGCTTCGAGCAGGCCGCCCGCAACCTGGCCGTCGACCACGGCGCCAAGCAGTGCCAGAAGGACGCCTCCAGCTGCTCGTGGGCCACCAAGAGCGAGGCCCCGGCCGCGCCGCTGCCGCGGGTGTGCGCCTCCTCGGTCTGGTTCAACAACACCAGCAGCGCCGTCCAGCAGAACTTCGCCGTCACCGACACCAGCGGCTGGTCCAACTCCATCGGCACCGAGATGGGCAGCGAGATCGGCGGCGGCGCCCCGGGCGCGCTGACGGCCGCGGTCAAGATCGGTCTGAGCTTCCAGAACGTCTGGAACGGCTCGCGCAGCGTCAACAACGCCGTCACCGTCTCCGTCCCGCAGCAGCAGTACGGTTGGGTGACGCTGGCCGAACTCGCCCGCAAGGTCACCGGCACCTGGACCTTCGACGCCCACGGCATTCCGTGGACCGCCGAGGACACCATCACCATCCCGGTCACCTCCGACAACAACGGCGGCGCCACCCTCTACATCGCCAACACCAGCGCCACGTTCAGCAGCTGCTCCTGACCTAGCGTCAGCTCGCGGCTCCACGGCCGCCGCCCGCACTCCAGCGGGCGGCGGCCCCCGCGTTCCCCGCCCCGGCCGTACGGCGACCGACCCCGACGCCGGGAGCGAACGCCGGCAGTGGAGCCCGAGCGAAACCGGCGGGCTGCCGCTCATCAGGAGAGGCAGACCCTGGCGTCCCGCGGCACGCCCCCGACCTGCGCGTTCGCGCGAAGCTGCGGGCGGCCGGACATCTGGCTAGCCTGGTCGGGTGGACACGAAGCATCTCCGTGCCCACCGGGCCTCGGGAAGCCCGACAGCCGGGGCGGCGAGCGATCCGCCCCCTCGGGCATCCCCCCGGCGCGGCCCCGTGGCCGCAGGGCTTCCGGCGCCATCCGCCGAAGAGCCCGCACACCTCTCGGACCCCCCACAAGGGAACAGCGCATGAGAGTGACCAGCATGTCTCCTGCCAAGCGCCTCGCGGTCGCGGCCATCGCCGCCGCGCTGCTGGGCGGCACACCCGGCCTGGCCGCGGCGGCCGCCCCGCAGGCGGCATCGCCGCCCCAGCAGAGCGAACCCACCTGGCTCCGCTACGAGGTCCAGCCGCCGAACAGCTCCACGAAGGGCATGGACGTCGACAGCAGCGGCAAGGTCGTCATGGCCGAGCGCGAACAGAACAACGACCACCAGTTCTGGAACCTGAGCGGCACCCCCGGGAAGCAGCTCTTGAAGAACAAGGCGACGGGCACGTGCCTGACCGCGCCGGGCAACGGCGCCAAGGGCCCCGTCACGCTCCAGACCTGCGACGAGAAGAACGTGAACCAGCAGTGGAACAGGCAGTACTGGGATAGGGGCCTGATGACGGTCTCGCTCGCGGCCCACCCCGAGCTCTACCTCACCGGGAGCGCACAGACCGGCGGCGCGGTCACCGTCGAGAGCTACCACGGGACCTACGTCCAGCACTGGAGCCTGGTGCCCCCGGGGTACTGATCCCCCCCGGACGACCACCCACCCCGCCGCGCGTCCCCGGCATCCACCGCGCCGAGCGCTCCGGGTTCACCGCCGGCGACCGGCGCAGCGACCGGGCCGCGCCGGCCCCGGCGTGACCCGAATTCGTTCCTGACGCTTCGTCAACTCGCCGGTCGGCGACCGCGGTCCAGCAGGGCCAGTGCCTCGCGCACGGCCAGGCGGCCGGCGGTGCGGAAGGAGTGCTCGCGCGAGTCCACCAGGTGGACGACGGTGTGGTGCACCACCAGCGCCAACGCCACGGGAACGCCGGGCAGTTGCTCGGCCAGCTCCGCGCGCACGCCCTCGGCCAGGGCGGCGTGGAAGCGTTCCAGGTCCCCGGGCTCCGGTCCGCCCTTGACCGTGGCGCCCGGGGCGGACTCGAGGTGCAGGCCCTCCTCCCAGGGCTCGAAGTCCACGGTGACGATCGCGACGTCGCCCGGGCAGCTGGTCTGGTGGACGTAGCCGGCGCGTACGCCGCGGACCGGGCGGGGCGGGAAGGGGCGGCCGGCGGCGGTGACCGGAGCGTCGGAGGTCATCGGGTCAGGAGTGCTCGATCTCGACGGAGGTGATCACCACGTCCTGGAGCGGGCGCTCGTTCTCGGTCGGGGTGGCGGCGATCGCGTCGACGACGGCCTTGGAGGCGGCGTCGGCGACCTGGCCGAAGATGGTGTGCTTGCGGTTGAGGTGGGCGGGGGTGCCGACCGTGATGAAGAACTGCGAACCGTTGGTGCCCGGGCCGGCGTTGGCCATCGCGAGCAGGTACGGCTTGGTGAAGAACAGCTCCGGGTGGAACTCGTCCGCGAAGGAGTAGCCCGGGCCGCCGGCGCCGGTGCCGGTCGGGTCGCCGCCCTGGATCATGAAGCCCGCGATCACCCGGTGGAAGAGCGTGCCGTCGTAGTACGGGCCCGTGCCCGGCTCGCCGGTGCGCGGGTCGGTGTACTCCCGGGTGCCCTCGGCGAGTTCGGCGAAGTTGCGGACCGTCTTCGGCGCGTGGAACGGGAACAGCTCCAGGCGGATCGGGCCCGCCGTGGTGTGCAGGGTGGCGAACTTGGCAGTGGCCACGGATGACTCCTCGGGGTACGGCTGGGGGGTACGGCTGACGGGTGGGGCTGCGGGCGGCCGGTGCGGTGACCTGGGCCGTTCGGCTACCGCATCCTGGCACAGCCTCCGCACCCGCGGCCGAACCGGGTGGGAGGATCCGCACGTCACACGTATCAGGACGTCGGGAGAAGGGTGGGTGGCCGTGATGGTCGGTGCGGTTCTGGTGGGGGTGCTGGTCCTGGTCGTCGCGGGGTGCGTCTGCGTGGTGTGGGCCGACCGGGGCGGGCCGCGCTGGACCCGCGCGGTCGCGGCCCTGACCGTCGGCGCCGGGAAGGCGGTGCGCAGCTACCAGCGCAACCGGCCCCGCCAGGGGAGCAGCAGCGGGGACGGCGACTGAGCCGACCGGGCCGGGCCGGTCCTGGACGGTCCTGGACGCGGCGCGTCCCCGGCCGCCGGGGTGGGCGGCCGGGGACGCGAGGGGGTGTCAGCTCTCGGTGGAGCGGCGGCGGGCGGCCACGACCAGGGCCGCGCCCGCGGCGAGGGCCGCGGCGGCGCCGCCGGCCTCCCAGCCGAGCCCGTCGGTGCCGGTGGCGGCGAGCGTGCCGGAGCCGGTGGTGGCCGTACGGGTGCCGGTGGAGGTGCCCGTGCCGGTGGTGCCGGTGGTGCCGGTGCCGCTGGTGGTGCCGGTGAGGCCGGCGGGCTGGACGGTCTGCGGCTGCTGCCCGGAGCCGCCGGTGCCCGTGCCCGTGCCGGGCTTGGCCGCTGCGGCCTCGTCCTCGGCCCTGGCCTTGGCCCAGCCGTCCTTGAGGAAGGCCAGGATGTCCGTGTAGCTGCGGCCCTCCAGGGCGGCCAGGGCGGCCTTGCGCACGGCCGGGCCGCCGGTCTCGGCGATCTGGGAGACCTTGAGCCGGTTGTCGCTCTCGCGCAGGGCCGGCAGCTCGACGGCCAGGAAGCGCCGCACGTCGGCGGCGGTGCCGTCCAGGGCCTTCTGGGCGGCGGCCGCGGTGTGCGGGCCGGTCTGCTTGTCGGCGATGACGCGCAGCACCTCGACCCGGTCGTCCTCGTACTGGGCCTTGAAGAAGCCGGTGGTGAGGAACTCCTCGACGGCCGCGTTCGTGCCGGCGTCCAGGGCCTTGCCGGCCGCCTCCCGCACGGCCCTGCCGCCGGCGTCCATGAGCTGGGCGAGCTTGACCCGGTTGTCGTCGGCGCGCTGCTTGGGCAGCTCGACCTCCAGGAAGTGCCGCAGCTCGGCGGCGCCGCCCTTGAGGGCCTTCTCGGCCGCCTCGCGCACACCGGGGCCGCTGGCCGGGTCGGCGAGGATGCGCTCGACCTCGGCCCGGTCGTCCTCGGCGCGGGCGGTGTACTGCCCGGTCTTCAGGAAGTCGAGGACGTCCTGGTAGGTGCCGTCCAGGGCCTTGGACGCGGCCAGGCGCAACGCCGGCCCCGCGCCCTCGGCGCCCCCCGAGATCCGGGCGAGGCGCAGCAGGTTGTCGGGCCGCTGCTTCTCCGCGAGCTCGACCTCCAGGAAGTGGCGCAGCTCGGCGGCGCCGCCCTTGAGGGCCTGCTCGGCCGCCGCGCGGACCTTGGGGCCGGTCAGCGGGTCGGCGAGGATGCGCTCGATCTCGGCGCGGTCGTCCTGGGCGCGGGCGGTGTACTGGCCGGTCGTCAGGAATGCGGTGATGTCGGCGTCGGTGCCCCGGAGGGCGGCCTTGGCGGCCGCCTTCACGGCCGGGCCGCCCAGGTGGTGGATCTGGGAGGCCCTGACCCGGTTGTCGATCGCCCGCTGCTCGTCGAGTTCGACCTCCAGGAAGTGGCGCAGCTCGGCGGCGCCGCCCTTGAGGGCCTTGTCGGCCGCCTCGCGCACACCGGGGCCGCTGGCCGGGTCGGCGAGGATGCGCCGGACCTCGGCGCGGTCGCGCTGCTCCTGGCCGTCGCCGTCCTCGGGTGCGGCGTCCTTGACGGAGTCGGAGCCGGTGTCGGGGCCGGAGACGCCGGTCGGCTTCGGGGTGTCGGAGGCCGAGGCCGTGGTGGGGAGGAGGACGGCGGGGGCCAGGACGGCGGCCGCGACGACGGCGGACACCCGGGGCAGCTTCATCGAGAGCAAACCTGCTTCATGTGAAGGGGTCATGAACGTTCGCCAGCATAGATCCACTTTTATGATCGCCGTACCGGTTATCCGGCGCCCGGCAGCCGCGCCCACCAGCGGGGTTCCCCCGCGCCGCGCCCCGCGTCCCGCCCGTCCGAGGGCGTCGCTAGGGTGTGGCGGATGAGCTTCCACCTGGTCGTCGGACACGGGCCCGCCGGGGCCGCCACCGCCCGCCTGCTGGCCGAACAGGGCCACGAGGTCCGGGTCGTCACCCGCACCGGCCGCCCGGCCGGGCCGGCCGTCCCCGGCGTCGAGCACCTCGCCCTGGACGCGAGCGACCCCGTACGGCTGGCGCGGGCCGCCCGCGGGGCCGCGGCCATCCACGGCTGCGCCGCGCCGCCGCTGCCGCAGTGGGTGCGGCTGTGGCCGGCGCTGGCCGCCTCGCTGTGCGCGGCGGCCGAGGAGAGCGGCGCGGTGCTGGTCATGCTCGGCAACCTGTACGGCTACGGGCCGGTGACGGGGGCGATGACCGAGGACCTGCCGCTCGCCGCGACCGGGCCCAAGGGGCGGGTGCGGGCGGCGGCCTGGGAGCAGGCGCGGGCGCTGCACGAGGCCGGGCGGATCCGGGCGGTGGAGGTGCGGGCCTCGGACTTCTTCGGCCCCGGCGTCACCGACGGCGGCCACCTGGCCGCGCGGGTGATGCCCGGTCTGCTGCGGGGACGCCCGGTCGCGGTGATCGGCGACCCGGACGCCGCGCACAGCTGGACCTACCTGCCGGACGTGGCCCGGGCGATGGTCGAGATCGCCGGCGAGGAGCGGGCCTGGGGCCGGGCGTGGCACGTGCCCACGGTCGCGCCGATGCCGGTGCGGGCGATGGTCGAGCGGCTGGCCGCCGAGGCCGGCGGCGGGCCCATCGCGGTGCGCCGGCTGCCTGCGGCCGCCCTGGCCGTGGCGGGGCTGTTCTCCCCGCTGCTGCGCGAACTGCGGGAGGTGCGCTACCAGTTCGACCGGCCGTTCACGGTGGACTGCTCGGCGTACGAGGCCGCGTTCGCGGTGCGGGCCACGCCGCTGGAGGAGCAGCTGCGGGCGACGGTCGCCTGGTGGCGCGAGCGCGCGCAGCCGTAGCCGGTCGGGCGGTGGGATCGGCCGGGTCGTCGGGCTCGGCCGCGCGGGGGTGCCGGTGGGGTCCTAGGAAACACGGATACCGGCGGTCGACGGGGTGCTGACAGGCTGACGGCGGTCGGCCGACCGCAAACCGTCGTCTCCCCCGATCTGGAGATCCCCGTGCGTTCGCTGGTCCGAAGTCTCACCCTCGCGGTCGTGCTCGCCCTGAGCGGCCTGGCGCTGGTGCCGGGCACCGCCTCGGCCGACACCCTGGTGACGGTCCTGTACAACCAGGGGTCCGACCGCTGTCCCGACGGCACCACCTACGGCAAGCCCGACATGCACCCCTGCGCGCCGTCCGACAACCCGGGCAAGTTCGAGTTCAGGCCCGTCCCGGGCAGGCCCGGCTCCTTCACCGTCCGCACCGGCGTCGACCCGAACTCCTGCCTGACCGACGGCCCCAGCGCCAACCAGTGCTACGTCGACGAGCCGCTCCAGCGCTGGCAGGTCACCCCGTTCAACGCCACCGGCGAGACGGCGAAGTGGGGCCTGGTCGGGGTGCGGCTGAAGAACGAGGGCAGCGGCCAGTGCCTGGACAACCGGCGGAAGAACTTCGGCGGCTGGACGCCCTACATGGTCGACTGCTTCGACAGCCCCTACCAGCAGTGGGACATCGACACGCCCTCCTACACGGCCATGTTCGGCCCGATCGGCGCCCACAAGGGCATGACCTGGGCCAACCTGGAGCAGCGCGCCGACAACCTGGTGCACGTCGGCTACGACGGGCAGAGCGACCCGTACAACGGCGACACCTGGGCCGGCTTCCGGCTGCCGGTGCTGTGCATCAAGCAGGACGGCCGGCCCGCCCCGGCCGGCATGCCGCCCACCTCCGGCTCCCACGCCTGGGGCGGCGGTGAGCTGAAGGCCACCGCGCCGGTCGCCGGCACCCAGCTGACCGGCCGGGCCGTCGCCGACCAGCTGTGCGCCTCCTCCTTCGGCACCGGCTTCCGGATGGCGGAGTTCCACGACGCCGGCGGCTGGGGGATGTGGGCCAACGGCACCCTGCCGACCGGCACCCGCTTCTGGACGGCCATCAACGACCAGCCGGCCAACCTGTGGAGCTGACCTCGCTCCCCGAGTGACGAGGGGACGGGGAGCCGGGTACGGGGGGACGGGGGCGGGCGCGCCGAGCAGTGGCGCACCCGCCCCCGCTCTCCCATCCTCGCCCGTCCCTCCTCGCCCAGCTCTCCGCGCCCGTCCCTCCGGGCCCGTTCACCGGACGGCGGGGCCCGGCTTCCGTAGTATTCCGTCCGTGGCCAAACGACGTGACATCGAGCGGGAAGTCCTGGGATCCATCCGCGAGTTGGCGGCCTGCCGGTTACCCGCGGCCGAGCTGTTCCGCGAGCTGCACGCCCTGCTGCTGAAGCCGCTCGGCTTCGACGGCGGCTGCTGGCACGGCAACGACCCGGTCACCGGGTTCCCCGTCTCCACCGTCGCCGACAGCCTCGACCTCTCGCAGTTCGAGCAGGCCGTCCAACTGGAGCTCCAGGGCGAGGACACCACCACCTTCGCCGCGATCCGCACCGCCGGCCACCGGGTGCAGACCGTCGGCCGGGCCACCGAAGGGCGCCCCGAACGCAGCCTGCGCTACCGGGAGTTGCTCCACCCCTGCGGCTACGGCGACGAACTGCGGATCAACTTCGACCTCGGCGGCGGCCGCTGGGGCTCCGCGGCGTTCATGCGCGAACGCGCCCGCGGCCGCTACGACCTGCCCGACCTGCGCCTGGCCGAACGCGTCGCCTCCCCCATCGGCGCCGCCCTGCGCGACACCCACCTCGCCGCCCTGCGCGGCCCCCGCCCGCCCGTGCCCGCCCCGGCCGTGGCGGTCCTGGACGGCTACGGGCGGCTGCGCTCGGCGGACGCGGCGGCCCGCGAACTGATCGGGCGGATGGCCGAACCCACCGCCCACACCGGCGGGGTGCCCACCGGCTTCCTCACCCCCGCCCGCCAGGCCGCCCGCCGCGGCACCCCCGTGGAGGTGCGGGCGTGCACCCCCGACGGCCAGTGGCTGACCCTGCACGCCTCCCCGCTGGACGGCCGCCGCGGCGGCGTCGCCGTCGTCGCCTCCCCGGTCTCCCCCGTCCAGCGCCTGCCGCTGGCCCTCCTCGCCCACGGCCTGTCCCCGCGCGAACAGCAGGTCGCCCTGCACGCGGTGCGCGGCGCCAGCACCAAGACCATCGCCGCCCGCCTCCACCTGACCGTGCCCACCGTCCAGCAGCACGTCACCGCGGCCCTCCGCAAGACCGGCGCGGGCTCCCGCCGCGAACTCGTCGCCCTCCTGATGGCCGACCACCTTCCCACCCTCGGCCTGCCCCCGCAGTGACCGAAAGGCCCGCCACCCCGGCGCCGGGCCCGGTCAAGGGGGAACGGCTGCCGCGACACCCGGGCACAGACCGCCCGCGCGGCCCGTTCCTCGCTAGGCTCGGCGGTGCCAGGGTCTGCGGTGGGAAGGCGGGGTGCGCGCGATGCTCGGGTACGACGCGGACGGGTTCGTCCGGGACGGGGCACCGCACCGGGTGGTGGCCGGGGCGGTGCACTACTTCCGGGTGCACCCGGGGCTGTGGGAGGACCGGCTGCGGCGGGTGCGGGCGCTGGGGGTGAACACCGTGGACACCTACGTCCCCTGGAACTTCCACGAACTGCCCGACCGCACCGTGGACTTCACCGGCTGGCGGGACGTGGGCCGCTTCGTGCGGCTGGCCGGCGCCCTGGGGCTGGACGTGATCCTGCGCCCGGGACCGTACATCTGCGCGGAATGGGAGTTCGGCGGGCTGCCCGCCCGGCTGCTCGCGGTGGACGGGCTGCGGCTGCGCTGCGCCGACCCGGCGTACCTGGCGGAGGTGGACGGCTGGTTCGACGCGCTGGTACCCGAACTGCTGCCGCTGCTGGCGAGCCGGGGCGGCCCGGTGGTGGCGGTGCAGGTGGAGAACGAGTACGGCAGCTACGGCGACGACGCCGCCTACCTCGCCCACCTGCGCGACGGCCTGGTACGGCGCGGCGTGGACTGCCTGCTGTTCACCACCGACGGCGCCCACGACACCATGCAGCAGGGCGGCGCCATCCCCGGCCACCTCGCCACCGCCACGTTCGGCTCCCGCGCCCCCGAACGCCTCGCGGTGCTCCGCCGCCACCAGGGCGAAGGCCCGCTGACCGCCATGGAGTTCTGGATCGGCTGGTTCGACCAGTGGGGCCTGCCGCACCACGTCCGCGACCCGAAGGAGACCGCCGCCTGCCTCGACGAGCTGCTCGCCACCGGCGCCTCCGTCAGCCTCTACATGGCGCACGGCGGCACCAGCTTCGGCCTGTGGTCCGGCGCCAACCACTCCGGCGCCCACCCGCTGGACGCCGGCTACGAGCCGACCGTCACCAGCTACGACTACGACGCGCCGATCGGCGAGGCCGGCGAACTGACCGAGAAGTTCCACGCCCTGCGCGAGGTCATCGGCCGCTACCTGCCGCTGCCGGACGGCGACCTGCCCGAGCCGCCGCCCCGGGTGGCCCCGCAGCGGCTGGAGCGGGCCGACGGGCGGGCGCCGCTGGCACCGGCCCTGGACGCGCTGTCGCAGCCGCGGCGCCACGCCGCGCCGCTGCCGATGGAGCAGGTCGGACAGGACCGCGGCCTGATCCACTACCGCACCCGCGTGCCCGGCCCGCGCCCCGAACTGCCGCTGCGCATCGACGGGTTGGCCGACCGGGCGCAGGTCTTCGCGGACGGCCGCCCGATCGGGACGCTGGAGCGCAACTCCCCCCGCGCGACGCTGCCGCTGGCCACCGGGCCCGACGGGGTCGTGCTGGACATCCTGGTGGAGGCGCTGGGCCGGGTGAACTACGGCCCGCAGATGGACGACCGCAAGGGCATCACCCGCGGCGTCTCGCACGGCCACCAGCGGCTCTTCGACTGGCAGATCCGGCCGCTGCCGCTGACCGACCTGTCCGCGCTGCGCTTCACGGACGACGCCGAGACACCCGACGGGGAGCCGGCCTTCCACCGCTTCACCGCCGAACTCCCCTGCCCCGCCGACGCGTTCGTCGCCCTGCCCGACTGGGGCCGCGGCCTGCTGTGGCTCAACGGCTTCCTCCTCGGCCGCCACTGCGCCGCCGGCCCCCAGCGCACCCTCTACGCCCCCGCCCCGCTGTGGCGCGCCGGGGCCAACGAACTGGTCGTGCTGGAGCTCGAACGCCACGGCACGGCCGTGGAGCTGCGCGACGAACCGGACCTCGGGCCGGTCACGGCGGCGCCCAGCTCCGAGTACTGACGCCCGGTCCGGGACCGGGTCAGTCCCACCAGAAGGACCACTGGTGGGCGCCCACCAGGCCCTCGGCGTACTCGGTGAGGGTGCCGGTGCCCTGGAAGACCAGGTCGGGGCAGAAGGCGGTGTGCTCGGCGGCCAGCGGGAGCGCCTCGGCGAGCGTGGCGGGCGGCACGGGGACGCTCAACTCCAGGGTGTCGAAGCCGACTTCGACCACCTGGGCGCCGAAGCGGCGCTCCCAGTCGGCGAGCACGGCGGCGATCTCGCCGGTGCCGGCATGGTTCGCCGGGCCGCCCCAGCCGCAGACCGTCAGCGCCTCGGCGCCGCTGCCGGCCCGCACCAGGCCGAGGCGCGCGCCGTTGAGCCGCAGCACCTCGGCCAGCTCCCGGGCCTCGGTGCCGGCGGCGCCCTCGGGGACGGCGGCGGCGGGGGCGAGGCCGGGCCAGGCGCGGCCGTAGGGGGCGAGGGCCTCGTCCAGGATCTCCGCGTCCTCGCTCTCCTCCCCGTCCTCGTCGTCCCCGTCGACCTGCTTCCACCAGGTGCGCAGCAGGGCGGCCGGGTCGTGGTGGGAGGGCTCGGCGGCGTCGGTCGGGTACAGCTCGCCGGACAGCCACGGCCGGTAGTCGGGGCCGGTGCGGTCCAGCGGGGTGAGCAGCAGCGGCCACAGCCCGCTCTGCGGGTGGGCGCGGTGCAGCTGCCGCCACAGCCCGCCGGGGGCGGGGCCGTCGCTGATCCACAGCAGCGGCCGCCGCCCGTCCTCCTCGGTGACCAGCCGACCGGGCGGCAGGTCGACGGGCAGGACGGCCAGGGCGGCAGCGAGGTCCGGGTGCTCGATCATGCGGCCACCGTAGGGGCGGGCACCGACAACAGGCAGCGGCGGCCGGGCGCGGGCGGGGAAGCGGCTGCGGGCACACCGTCCATCCCGGCGCGTGGGAAGTCGGCCCCGCCGACTTCCCACGCGAACACCCACCCCACTCAAACAGCAGCGACAGCCCAACCTCGTACGCCACCCGCCCCCACGCGGTGGGATCCCTCGTCGTCGCGTCAGGACCAGGGCAGGGACGCCCGGGTGCGCCAGTACGTCTCGGCCGGTTCTGCCATGGCGGTGAGGGCGGCGAGGTCTTCGGGGGTGGGGTGGAGGTCGGTGGCGGTGAGGTTGGAGGTGAGCTGGTCGAGGGTGGCGGCGCCGGAGAGGACGACGTCGGCCCAGGGCTGGGCGGCGGCCGCGGCCAGGGCGAGGGCGTCGGGGGTGGTGGCGGTGCGGTCGGCGAGGGTGCGCAGCGGGGCGGTGTCGGGGCCGGTGGCGTTGCGGCCGGCGAGGCGGCCGTTGGCCATGGCCTCCTTGACGACGACCAGCCAGCCGGCCGCGTGGGCTTCGGCGAGGGCGGGGGCGGCGGAGGTCTCCAGCAGGTTCCAGGTGGACTGGACGGCGGTGAACAGCGGGCGTCCGGCGGTGGTGACGGCCAGGGCCCGGCGGATGGTGTCGGCCTGGGCGGGGCCGCTGGTGGACAGGCCGACCCGTACGCCGTCGGCGGCGAGGGCGGCGAGGCGCTGGTGGAGGGCGGGGTCGGTGAGGGCGGGGCTGTCGGGGGTGACGGAGTGGACCAGGTAGACGTCCAGGTGGTCGCCGAGCAGGGTGCGGGTCTCGTGGATCTGGCGGTCGTAGACGGCCGTGGAGTGTTCCTTGACCTCGTGGGCGGCGACGGCGCTGGTCCGCCAGTCGGCGGTGTAGGTGTAGCCCCACTTGCTGGCGACCGTCACCTCGGCCGCGGCGCGGGGGTGTTCGGTGAGCCACTGGCCGAGGAACTCCTCGGCGCGGCCGTAGGAGCGGGCGGTGTCGAGGTAGCGCACGCCGGCGGCGTACGCGGCGTCGAGCAGGGCGTGGGTGCGCTCGCGCAGGGCGTCGACGGTGCGGTCGGCGGGCAGGTCCGCGTCGCGCCCGAGGTTGATGTAGCCGGGCCGGCCGACGGCCGCGGTGCCCAGGCCGAGGCGCGCGGGGTGCGGGGGCGCGGCGGCGGGGGTTGCGGTGGGGTCGGTCGGCATGGCGGGGTCTCCTCGGGCGCGATGGTTCTCACCTGGGACTTTAGCCTCGCGACGTCAGCTGCCGGTGAGGGTGGCGCGGATCCAGGGGGCGTAGGCGGGCACGTCGGTGTACAGGCCGGGGCCGCCCGCGCAGGGCACGCCGGGGGCGCCGGGGCCGGAGGTGGTGCCGACCAGTTCCCAGCGGCCGCCGCGCCCGCGCTGGATCTGGGGGCCGCCGGAGTCGCCCATGCAGGCCATGGCCTCGGGGATCCGGCTGAGGGTGCACAGGCGGGTGGGGTCGGCCCAGCCGGGGGCGCAGTCGGTGGTGGCGCCTATGCGGGAGGGCAGTTCCTGGAGGCGGTCGGGGAAGACCATGTCCGGGAAGTTGGGGGTGTCGACGACGGTGCCGAAGCCGAGCAGCCGGGTGGGGGTGCCGGGGGTGGCGGGGTGTTCGGCGATGCGGACGGGCTGCTGGGGGGCGGGGCGGTCGAGGCGGACGAGGGCGAGGTCGTTCCGGTTGGGGCGGGTGGCGCCGTCGCCGAACTCGAAGCCGGGGTGGACGACGACGCGGTCGACCTTGCGTACGGTGCCGCCGCTGTCGCGGTGGGCGCTGCCGATGCGCACGGTGCCCTTGAGGGTCAGCTTGGTCTCCTCGTCGCCGACGACGCAGTGGGCCGCGGTGAGCACCCACTGGCGGTCGATCAGGGTGGCGCCGCAGGCGCCGTCGGCGAGTTGGGCGGCGCTGAGCGGGAGGGTGGCCATGAAGGGGTAGCGCTCGGTGGAGTCGCGGCCGTTGATGATCGCCGAGGCGCTTCCGGTCATGGCGGTGGCGCCGAGCGCGGCGGCCAGGGCGGTGACGGCGGCGGCCCTGGCGGCGCGGCGGCGGGTCGTACGGGTCGTACGGGCGGTGCGGTCGGTGCGGACGGTCGTACGGAGGTGCACGGGTGACGGCCTCTCGGTTCGGTTGGTGCGGATGCGACCAGCCAACCCGGTGCCCGCCGTCCGCGACATCCGGCCAGCGGGCCGCTCCGACCTGGGGGTATCCCCCGCACCCGCCGACGGGCTACCGGGTGGCCCGCCCGGCCTGTCCCGGCGACGACCGCGGCGACGACAGCGGCCGCGCCGCGGGGGCGGCGGTCCCGCGCCCGGGTCCACGCCCGGGTGCGGGCTCGGGTGCGGGCTCGGGTGCGGGCTCGGGCCAGCCCGAGGAGGAGGTGCGTACGGCCTGGACGGGTGCGCCGACCGGCTCCTCGTTCACGCGCGCGGCGCGCACCGGCGCCGCGGCCGGGGCGACGGCCTGGTCCAGGCGCAGCACGAAGTTGACGTAGTCGAGCGGTTTGCCCGGCCAGTGGCAGTCGTTGCTGGTGAGCAACTGGCTTCGCAGGCCGTCGTGTTCGGTGACCGGTCCGGGGGTGGTGCGCAGGTTGGGCTGCCAGCTGCGGCCCCACAGGAGGTGTTCCAGGGACAGTGTCCAGCTCTCCTCGTCGACCTCGATCGCGGCGCCGACCCGTCCGGGCAGCACCCGCAGCCCGTACGCGCCGCGCACGACCGCCCGCTGGTCGAAGTCGGCGCTCTTGCCGACGACGGTGATCCGCCATGCGCCGTGGAACCTGAGCACGTCTGCCTCCTGACGCCGCGGCGCCCGCTCCGGCAGGGGCGCCCCGTCCACGTCTACGGCCCGGACCGGTCTCCGGGCTCAACCCGTCCTCCACCCTGTTCGGCACGGCTCGACCCGGCACGCCGCGCGCGGCGGCGGCGGGGCCCGGTTCGGCGGGGGCGGCGGCCAGGGTGCGGACGCGGCGGCGCGTCGCCGGGCGGCAGGAGCAGGGGCCGTAGTCCGGACGGTGGGCGTCGCGTCCGCCCGGGGCCGGGCAGTTGCCCGGGCCCGGGCGGCCGACGGGGCCCCGCCGGGCTCAGCGGGTGAACGTCAGGTCGTGGCCGGTCAGTTCGCAGCCCGCCGTCCACAGCCGGGCCGCGGTCGCGGTGTCGGTCAGGTGGTGCCAGAGGGGTTCGAGCCGGGGCGTGCCGCGCAGTCCGAACACCCGGGGGCTCCACATCTGGCCGCCGCGCACGTGCGGGTCGAGCACGGCCCGGACGGCGGGCCAGGCGGCGGCGTCCTTGCCCTGGACGACGAGCCCCAGCGGCAGGTTGCGCAGCCGCTCGCCGGTGGTGCGGACGTGGACGGGCGGGCGCGAGGGGGTGAGGGGGTCGAGCGCGCCGCCGGGGTGGACGAGCACGCTCAGGGTGGTGCTGGCGGCGGCGCGCAGGCGACGGTCGAGTTCGACGGCGAAGAGCATCTGGGCGAGCTTGGAGCGCGCGTAGGTGCGCTTGGGCCGGTAGTCGCGTGTGCTCTGGAGGTCGTCGAGGTCCAGGCGTTCGGATTTGGCGGCGAAGCTGCCCGTGGTGACGATCCGGCTGCCCGGGGTCGCCAGGAGCAGCGGCGCGAGGAGATGGGTGAGCGTGAAGTGGCCCAGGTGGTTGGTGGCGAACATCAGTTCGTGGCCGTGGCGGGTCTCGCGGCGCGGCGGGTGGTCGAGCGCCACGCCGGCGTTGTGGACGACCGCGTCGAGGCGGTCCAGTGCGAGGGCGTCCACGGAGGCCCGGAGCGAGGCGGGGTCGGCCAGGTCCAGGAGCAGGTGGCGCACCCTGGCGCCGGGGACGCGCGAGCCGATGGAGGCGAGCGCGGCTTGGGCCTTCGCCCGGTCGCGGCTGCCGAGGACGACCGTGGCGCCGGTGGCGGCGAGTTGCTCGGCGACGAAGTACCCGATGCCCGCGTTGCCGCCGGTGACCAGGACGTTCCTGCCCTCGGCGCGGGGCGGCCGGTGGACGTCCCACCGCGCGGCGGCCTGGGGTGCGGGGGGTGTGGAGGGCATGGCGGTTCCCGGAGCTCGGAGCGGTGTGGTGGCGGGCGCGACCGCGCGGCACGGCCGGTCACGCCCGGTCCCCACCGTCCCGGGGGCCGCTCACACCCCACCGTCAGATCACCGTCCCCGCTGACAGCCGGCCGACACCGTCCCCGCCGGGAGGCCGCGGGACGGCGGTCGGGCCGACGTCCCGCGCACGGCGGTCGGGCAGGTCCCGGGTTCGGCGCCGGCCCCGCGCCGGGGTGCGGCGGGCACGGGGCCGCGCCGTCACGGCTCCTGGTGGCGGGCCGGGCCGGTCACTCGCGGCCGCGGGCCAGCAGGGCGGCCGAGTGCGGGTCGCCGACGCGGGTGGCCACCGCGCCCTTGACCACGGTCAGCGCGGCGGGCAGGGCCGCCAGCGCCGCCGCCTTGAGCGCGCTGACCGACGTCAGGTCGAAGCCGTCGGCCAGCAGGAGGCCGAGGAACGCCGTGGCGTACGTGGCGACGGTGCGCTCGACCAAGTCGATGATGAGCTTCCGCATGATCAGGACTCCTTCGTGGTGGAGGCGGTGAGGGGCACGGTCACGGGGCGCCCGGGTGGGGGCGGTTCGTCGAGTCGGGGGGTCCGCCGCTCCGCCGGACGGCCGGGCCGGGCCCGCCCGGGCGGCGAGAACCGGCGAAGGGTCGACGGAGGGCCGGCGGAAGGCCGGTGGAAGGGTCGTCTGAGGGTCGACGCAGGGCCGGCGAAGGGTCGGCGGGAGGTCGGTGCGCGACGGTCGCGCGGGACGGTGGGGTCGGCGGTCGGCGGTCGGAGGGCATGCGGCAGGCGCCGTCGGGGAGTTGCCGCCCTGATGTACACGTTCGGGCCGCCGGATCCGACGACGGCCTCGGCGGGCATCCGAAGAAATCCGGTCTCCGGGGCCGGGGGCGGCGGCGGTCTTCGCCCGCACCGGCGTCGCGGCGCCCGCCGACAACGCCGCGCAGCGCCGGTCGGCTGACCGGCGCTGCGGGGTCGGGCGGTTCGGGCTCGACCACGGGGGCCCGCATCGCCGCTGTGCGCCGCCGTCTTCGGGCTCCTACCGGGCCCGGGCCGGGGCGGCGTCCGGCTCGGGCCCGGTCAGAGCCCGAAGTTCCAGTCGACCATCATCTGCAGCAGGTCCTTGCGCTCGTCCACGAAGTCCATCGCGATCACGCCGTAGTGCGCGCGCTGGGAGATGCGCGGCGTCAGGTAGTCCTGGATGGAGGGGTTGACGACCTTGGCGATCTTGTACGGGGTCTCCGGGAAGCTGCTGGAGCTGGCGAAGTGGATGTACAGCTTGCCGTCGTTCTGGCCGTAGAAGGCGGTGTCCAGTCCTTCCCTGACCCGCTGGACCTTGCGGCTGGACCCGTCGCTCCAGGCGTCCTGGAGCCAGATCCGGGAACCGTCCCCCCACTGCAGGGGGTCGTAGCGCCCGTCGCCCCAGGTGAAGTCCGACATGATGGGGATGATCTTGCCGCGCACCTGGCCCAGGGTGGGCAGGCCGCCGGGCAGCGAGCCGGCCCGGGGCAGCCAGAACCACGGCCGGTAGCCGCCCTTGCCGTCCCTGCCGTCCATGTAGTAGTTGAAGATCTCGCTGAAGTGGTAGTCCTGGCCCTCGGTGTACTCCTTCTTGATCCGCATGATGATCGTCTCGCGGGGGTTCGCCTTCAGGAAGTCGATGCACAGGTTCACCACGTCACCGAAGTTGATCTTCTGGTAGATCTTGTCGTGGTGGATGGTGAAGACGTCGCCCATCACCCGGCAGCGGATGTCGACGAAGCGCACCCCCGCCTGGAGCTGCTGGGGGATGCGCCACTCCTGGCACTGGGCGAAGCCGAAGGCGCCGCCGTCGTAGAGCGCGCACGTCTCGTGGGTGCCGGGGATCGTGAGCTGGGACAGCTTCACGTTGTCGCCCAGCAGCGACATCCACCGGTCGGTGGGGCGGTGGACGAGGTGGTCCGGGGCGGCGGAGGCCAGGGCGCCCGAGCCGGCGACGCCCAGCGCCCCGGTGGTGGCCGCGAGCGCCGCGCCCCTGAGCAGGGTCCTACGGTTGATCGGCATGCAAGAAACCTCCGGCACCGGGCCCTGGTGGTGATCGGGCGTCGTCTTCCCTTTCCGACTCCAACGGGCTTTCGCCCGGGCCCGGTTCACGCCCGCGACCGGCCCGGCGGGCTACTCCGGCCGGAGGGGGTGTTCGCCCGTCCACCAGTTTCCGGGGGCCTGCGGGTCGCGGCTGGTCCAGTACTCGAGGACCGCGCCGACGAACTCCTCGCGGGACAGCGTGCCGTCGCCGTCGCGGTCCAGGTGCCGGAAGGCGACGTCCACCCGGTCGCGGCCGAGGGAGGGGAAGTGGGCCCGGTGGAAGGCGCGGAACTCCTCGGCGTCGACCGTGCCGTCACCGTCGGCGTCGGCGACGGAGAGGAAGACCTCGGCGAGGCGGCCGATGGTCGCGGCGGCGGCCCGCGGGTCGTCGGCCAGGGTCAGGGTGGAGGCGATGAAGTCGTCGCGGGTGATCTCCTGCGCGCCGCCGGCGCGGGGCAGGTGGAGGTCGCGCCAGATGCCGACGTAGGCGTCGATCATCCTGCGCTCGGCGTCGGAGCCCCGCGCGTACCCGAGGGCGTCGGCGCCGGCCCGGCCCATGAGGACGTGGTCGTGTTCGGTGAGGAGGCCGTCGCCGTCGGCGTCCAGGTGGTCGAAGCCGAGGGCGATCTTCGTGGTCAGCAGGTCGTCGTTCAAGGGGAACCCTCTCCGGTGACGGGGCGTGGGACGGTCGCGATCAGCATCGCGCAGCCGCCCGCGCGGCGCGGGCACGCCGCGCGGACGGCGGCGAAAGGGCTCCGCAACCGCTCCGGCACGCAGGGCAGTTGGGTACGGGAGCGGATTGCCGGGGTGTGGGCGCAGACGCGCGTGCGACCCGGGAGGACCCCTGCCGGTGATGAAGCCGTGGAAGGACCTGGCGACGGGCCTCGCCCTCCCTCGTCGTCCTGCCGGCGGGCCCGGTCGTCGCCGGCGCGCAGTCGCCGGCGGCGCAGCACCGGCCCACCGGGCGGCGAAAGCTCGAGCCGGCCGGCTCACCGCGCGCGGGCGGCCCGGGCGGCGGAGCGCGAGCGGATCCGGGGGCTGGTCGGGGCGCCGGGGGGGCGGAGGGGGTCGGGCACGTGCTGACCCAGGTCCTGGACCAGTCCGCCCGCCCGGCCTTCCACGGCCTGGACCACCCCTGGCACACGCTGCTGGTCTGCCGGATCCACGCCCGCGCCTACTTCGTCGTGCGGGAGGACGTCCTCGACGTGCTGCCCCGGATCGCGGCGGGCGTGGCCGAGTGGCAGGCCCACGGGCAGGGGCCGGTCCCGCACGGGAGCCTGGACCAGGCGCTGCGCCGGTACCGCGAGGGCGGCGTGGACGCGAACGGTCCACGGATGGACTCCCCCTGCCCGGCCGGCCCCGGCGCGCGGACGGGCGGGGCGTGGGCCTGGAGCCGGCCTCCGGCGGCGGACTGGGCCGACTACTGCCGGTACCGCGCGGTGGCGCGCGGCGGCTTCGCGGGGCGCGGGCGGCTCGGAGCGCGGGCCCGGGCCGGCGGGGGCCGGGGCCCGGGTGCGCAGGGGCCGGGGGGGAGGGCTAGGCGCGGCGGGCGGGCGGGCGCGCCCGGACGGCCTGCTGGGCCCGTCCGGGCGCCCTCACCCGTTCAGCCGCTGGTCAGCACTGGGGCCGGCGGCCGTGGTTGGCCCCGCGCCTGGCCCTGGCCTTCTTCTTGCGGCGGCGCTTCGACGACATGGCCACTCCTTTCGCAACCGGGACACCCCCCGGGCTACCACCGTTCCACACCCGGGCGGCCCCGGCCCGTCGAGCGCCCGGCCCGTCGAGTGGCGTCGCGGCTGTCAGGCGGCGTCGCCCGCCAGGGCCGCGCGCCAGGGCGGGCTGTCCACGTAGTGGTTGTCGAAGCGCTCCGCCGAGGCGGCGATCGCGCCGGGGTCGCTCTCGCCGCGCATGACGCTGCCCAGCAGGCGCAGGTAGTCGAAGCGCTCCATTCCGGGGGTGAACACGCACAGCACGTCGGCCTCGGCGCCGGGGGCGGCGGCGAAGGCGTGCGGGGTGTGCGGGGGCACGGCCAGGAAGTCGCCCGCGCCGAGCACGGTGACCTCCTCGCCGACGAGCACCCGCAGCGAGCCGCCGATGACGAAGAACAGCTCCCACGCCCGGGTGTGGAAGTGCGCGGGCGCCCCGGCGGCCCCGGCGGCGAAGGTGGAGCGGTAGACGGTGAAACCGCCCTCCGCCGGGGCGGAGTCGGCCAGCAGCGTCATGGTGGCGCTCGGGTCGGCGCAGGTCTCCGCCTCGGCGCAGCGGGTCAGCACGGGGGCGGGGGCGGCGGCAGTGGCGGTGGCGGTGGCGGTGGTGGTGTTCCTCGTCGTCGTCATGTGTCCAACCTACGGCCGGAAAGACCCATGATCAGGTGGCAATCGGCGACCGTTTCCATGGGTCAATTTCTCCCTTCGCACCGCCTGCGGGCCGCCGCCCCGGCACCGGCGGGGCCGTCAGTCGGGCAGGTTCCCGTTGCCGCCCATGTTCGCCACCACGCGGCGCAGCACGTTGATCGTGGTCACGAACTCGTCGGTGCCGACGCCCTCGTGGGCGCGCTCGATGACCTTCCGGTTGCGGTCGTGGGCGCGCAGGCGGCCGGCTTCGCCCTCCTCGGTCAGGGTGAGTCCCCCGTCGGTGTCCTCGGTCAGCCAGCCGCGGGCGATCAGGTCGTCGAAGACGGTGTCGAAGGCGGTGTCCTGGTGGTCGTAGGGGGCGAGCCGCTCGGCCAGGGTCGCGCGGGTCCACCCGCCGGGGCGGCCGGAGGCGTGGTTGAGCGTCCACCAGTGGGGCTGGGTGAGGCCTTCCACCGCCAGCTGCTCGCGCAGGCCTCCCACCACCAGGTGGTAGACCTGGCCGGTCCACGCCCCGATCGGCTGGGCGGCGATGACCTGCGGTTCGTACGTCGTGATCGTCATGTCCGGTGCTCCCTCGACTGGTCGTCGGTACGCGGTCGACGGTAGGACCTCAAGTCGGCTTGAGGTCAAGGCGGTTCGGGGAGCCGGCCCGCCCGCGTGCTCAACTCCCTTCTAGGCTGGCTGACATGAAGACCGCCCCGGCGTTCGCCGCCGCCCTCGCCGTCTCCGCTGCCGCCGCGCTCACCGCAGCCGCCCCAGCCTCCTCGCTCCCCCCGGCCCCCTCCGCCTCCGTCCCCGCCTCCGCCGACCCGCTGGAGCGCTTCCGCCGCCAGCCGCTCGCCTGGTCCCCCTGCCGGGACCCGCGGTTGGCGGCCGCCGGCACCGAGTGCGCGGCCCTGAGCGTCCCGCTGGACTACCGCGAGCCGCGGGGCCGCACCCTGTCGCTGGCGGTGTCCCGGATCAGGGCCGCCGACCAGGCCGGGCGCCGGGGCGTCCTGCAGACCAACCCCGGCGGGCCCGGCAACCGCGGGCTGGACATGCCGGCCGCGCTGCGCGAGCGGCTGGCGCCCGAGGCGGCGGCGGGGTACGACATCGTCGGCATGGACACCCGCGGGGTGGGTGCCAGCGGCGGCCTGGACTGCGGTCTGACGCGCGGCAGCTGGCTGCGCTCGGTGGGCACCTCCGCGGCCGGGTTCGCGCAGAGCCTGCGGCTGGCGAAGGCCGACGCGGACGCCTGCTGGAACAAGTACCCGGACCTGCTGCCCCACCTGACGACTCGCAACATCGCCCGGGACGTCGACGTGCTGCGCGCCGCGCTGGGCGAGCGGCGGACGTCCTTCTTCGGGCAGTCCTACGGCGCGCTGCTGGGCGCGGTGTACGCGCAGTTGTTCCCGCAGCGCGTCGACCGGCTGGTGCTGGACAGCGCCCTCGACCCGGCCCGGTACGGCGTGCGGACCGTCCAGGACATGGCGGAGCCCAACGAGCGGGCCCTGGACGACTTCGCCGCCTGGGCCGCGCCGCGTGACGCCGCCTACCGCCTGGGCGCCACCCCGGCGGCGGTGCGGGCCACCGTGGAGGCCCTGGTGCGCCGGGCGGAGGCGGCGCCGATCGCCGTCGACGGGTTCCGGCTCGACGGCGCGCTGCTGCCGGTGCTGCTCGCGGTCTGCCAGAGCGACGACCGCGACAGCGCCCTCTACGCGGACGTGCTGCGCCAGTTGCTGGACGCCGCCGACGGCCGGCCGGTGCGGGTGAGCCCGGTGCTGCACGAGCTGCTGACCGTCGTCCTCGACCCGGGCCCGGCCGGCGGCGCCGACCTCGCGGCCGCGCTCGGCATCCTGTGCGGCGACACGGCGATGCCGCGCCCGGCCCGGTGGTACCGCGAGGCCGTCGAGCGCTCCCGCACCAGCCGGCCGGTGTTCGGCCCGGTCTACAACGGCCCCGTCCCGTGCGCGTTCTGGCGCGGCGCCCCGCTGGAGCCGCCCGTCGAGGTCCGCACCCCGGTCCCCGCCCTCCAGCTCCACGCCACCGGCGACACCCACGCCGTCTACCAGGGCGCCCTGGCGCTGCACGCCCGGCTGTCCGGCTCCCGCCTGGTCACCGTGCCGGGCCGGGTCCACACCCTCTACCTCAACGCCTACGACGCGTGCGCCGACCGGGCCGTCGACACCTACCTGTCGACGGGGGCGCTGCCGGCCGCCGACACCACCTGCTGAGCGCGGGCGCCGCTTCGTCGGCTACCCCGGGGGCCGGGGCACCGAGAGCGTCGCGAGCCAGGAGGTGAGCAGGCGGTTGACCTCCCGGGGGCGTTCCTGCTGGACCCAGTGGCCGCAGCCGTCCAGGAGGTGGGAGGAGGCCAGGGCGGGGAGGGTGGCCCGGTGGGCGGCGATCGCGTCGGCCATCCAGGTGGTGGTGGCGTCCAGGGCGCCGCCGATGAACAGGGACGGCTGGGTGAGGGGGGATCCGTTCAGGTCGGCGAGGTCCGCCCAGTCGCGGTCCATGTTCCGGTAGCGGTTGAGTGCCCCGGTCAGGCCGGTGCGCTCGAACTCCCCGGCGTAGTGGTCGAGATCGGCTTCGGTGAGCCAGGAGGGCAGCCGGCCCCGGGGGAACCGTTCGCGCAGGGTGCCGCCGGGGCCGACGAAGTGCGGGTCGGGCCGGTCCGGGGCCGGCATGGTGTCGGCCGACAGAGCCGCGTAGAAGCCCGCGAGCCAGCCCCGGACGTCGGGCTCGATCTCGGCCTCGGCGCGGCCCGGTTCCTGGAAGTAGGAGACGTAGAACTCCTGGTCCCCGCCCATCCGCGCGAGGACCTCGCCGGGGCGGGGGCCGCCGGGCGGGGTGTACGGGACGCCGAGCAGGCCCACCGCGTGGAAGACCTCGGGGTGGAGCAGGGCGGAGGCGGCCGCGATGTTCGCGCCCCAGTCGTGCCCGACGATCACCGCCGTCCGCTCGCCCAGGGCCTGCACCAGGGCGAGGTTGTCCTCCACCAGGGCGCGCATCCGGTACTCCCGGGTCGCGGACGGCCTGGCGGACCGGCCGTAGCCGCGCACGTCCGGGGCGACCGCGCGGTATCCGGCCGCCGCGAGGGCCGGAAGCTGGTGGCGCCAGGAGTACCAGGTCTCGGGGAAGCCGTGGACGAGCAGGACCAGCGGTCCGGCGCCCTGTTCGACCAGGTGCAGGCCTCCAGCGGGGGCGTCGACGGTGTGGTGGCGCGGTCGGCTCGGCTCGGTCATGGAGGCTCCTCGGGGTCCGGTGGCCGTGGTTGCGCACCGATCATGCGGCGCGGCGGCCCGGGGATGCGAACGGCCTTGACGTTTTGGCAAACTCGCAGGACACCGGGCCGTGTTCGGGGCCCCGGCCGGAGAGGGAGGGGGAGGCGCGATGGCCGACGAGGAGGTCGCCGGCGCGCTGGGCGCCGTCGGGCCCCGGCTGCGGGCCGTACGGGAGCGGCGCGGCCACACCCTCACCGGGGCCAGCCGCGCGGCCGGCGTCAGCCCCAGCACGCTGTCGCGGGTCGAGAACGGCCGGCGCAAGCCGAACCTGGAACTGCTGCTGCACCTGGCGAAGGCCTACGGCGTCTCGCTGGACGAGCTCGTCGCCACCGCGCCCCCCGCGCCCCCCGCACCCGCCGGGCCCGAGGAGGCGCTCCGGCCCCCGCCCCACCGGCCTGCGCCGCACCGGACGGCGGACGGCAAGGAGGTGCTGCCGCTGACCCGGTACGTCGGCGGCGTGCACGCCCACAAGCACGTCCTGCCCGCCCCCGACGGCCCGCCGGCGCGGCCCCGGCAGAGGACGCACGAGGGGTACGAGTGGCTGTGCGTGCTCTCCGGCCGGCTGTGGCTGGCGCTCGGCGAGCACGACCTGGTCCTCACGGCCGGGGAGGTCGCCGAGTTCGACACCCGCACCCCGCACGGCCTCGCCAACGCCGGGCCCGGCGCACCGGCCGAGTACCTGGTCGTGTTCGGGCCGCAGGGCGAGCGCCTGCGCCCGCGCGTACGGCCGGCGGCCGGCTGAGGGGCCCGCCCCGGCTACCGGGGCCCCTGCCCCGCCGCCTCCTTCAGGAACGCCTCGAAGGCCTCCACCGCCGGGGGGACCCGCCGGCCGCGCAGGGTGACGGTGTGCACCTGCCTCACCGGGGTGTCGTCCGGGTGCAGCGGGACGAGGGCGACGCCGGGGCGGCTGACCCGGGCGGCCAGGGAGGGGATGAGGGTGGCGCCCAGTCCGGCGGCGACCAGGCCGAGTTTGGCGGTCCAGGCGGCGACGGCGTACTCGATGCGGGGCTGGAAGCCGCTGCGGACGCAGGCGGCGAGGAGGGTGGACTCGGCGTGGCGCCTGGCGGCGATCCACGGTTCGTCGGCGAGTTCGGCCAGTCGCAGGCGGCGGCGCCGGGCCAGGCGGTGGCCGCGCGGGAGGGCGACCAGCACCGGGTCCGCCATCAGCGGGCGGAAGTCGAACTGCTCGCCGTGGTCGTCGGGTTCGGTGTACGAGGCGACCAGGGCGAGATCGATCGCCCCGTCGGTCAGCAGGTCCAGCAGGTGCGCGGTCAGCCCCTCGGTGAGGCTGATCGCCACGCCCGGGTGGGCGGCGCGGAAGGCGGCGAGGGCGCCGGGGACGAGGGCGGCGTTGGCGCTGTCGAAGGCGCCCACCCGCAGCCGCCCGGCGGTGAGTTCGGTGAGGGCGACCAGGTCGCGCCGGGTGGTGTCGAGCCGTTCCAGCATCGCCTCGGCGTGCGGCAGCAGCGCCCGGCCGTGCTCGGTCAGCCGCACCCCGCGCGCCAGCCGGTCGAACAGCTGGGTGCCCAACTCGCCCTCCAGGGTGGCGATCTGACGGGAGATCGCGGACTGGGTGAAGCCCAGCCGCTCCCCGGCGGCGGTGAAGGAGCCCAGGTGCGCGACGGTGCGGAAGACGTCCAGCCAAGCCATGTCCATCCCGCATGAGTACCATGCGGGACATTCGTTTGTCGCCTGGCTCCCGGCTGCCTAGCGTGGTGGCCATGAAGAAGATCGCCTTCCTGGGACTGGGCCGGATGGGCCTGCCGATGGCCCGCCGACTCGCCGCCGCCGGCCACCCGTTGACCGTCTGGAACCGCTCCCCCGGCCGCGCCGGGGGCCTCCCCGGGGCCACCGAGGCCGCCACCGCGGCCGAGGCCGTACGCGGCGCGGACGTCGTCGTCACCATGCTGTCCGACCCGGCGGCCGTCACCGAGGTGGCCGGGCAGTTCACGGCGGAGCTCGCGCCGGGCACGCTGTGGATCGACATGTCCTCGATCGGCCCGCGGGCCACCGCCGCTCTGCGCGCGCAACTGCCCGACGGCGTCGCCCTGGTGGACGCCCCGGTGGTCGGCAGCGTGGGCCCGGCGGCCACCGGCGACCTGGCGGTGTTCGCCGGCGGCGAGGACGCCGACCTGGACCGCGCGCAGCCCGTCCTGGAGCGGCTGGGCCGGGTGCGGCGCTGCGGCGGCCCGGGATCGGGCGCGGCGCTGAAGGTGGTGGTGATCGGCGCGATCGTCGCCTGCGTCACCGCCCTGGGCGAAGCCCTCGCGGTGGCCGAGGAGTCGGGTGTGCCGCAGGAGCAGGTGCGGGAGGTGCTGTCGGTCGGGCCGCTCGCGGGGGTGGTGGCCCGGGCGCACGGCACGGAGGCGGACTTCCCGGTGCGGCTGGCCGCCAAGGACCTCGCCCTGGCGGGCGGCGGCCCGGTGCTGGCGGCGGCCCGCGAGGTGCTGCTGGCGGACCCGTCGATCGCCGAGGAGGACCTGTCGGCGGTGGTCGGGTCGCTGCGCCGGGCGGCGCGGGCCGCGGCGGCGGCCTGACCTCCCGGCACGCCGCCGCGGCCGCCCCGGTGCGGCACCGGGGCGGGCGCGGCGTCGCGCGGACGGCGGCGTGCGGGCGGCGGCCCGCCCCCGGGCCCTAGCCGAGGACCGCGTCCACCTCGATCTCCACCAGCCACCGCTCGTCGATGAAGCGCGACACCTCCACGAAGGTGGTGGCCGGGCGGATCTGCGCGAAGCGCTCGCCGTGGGCGCGCGCGGCCTCCCGCCACCGGCTCATGTCGGTGAGCATGATGCGGGTCCGCACGACGTCCGTGAGGGTGGCGCCCGCCTCCCGCAGGGCGGCCTCGGCGATGTCCAGGCAGCGGACGGTCTGGGCGTGGACGTCGCCCTGGCCGACCGTCGTGCCGTCCTCGCCGATCGGGGCGGTGCCCGCCACCGCGATGTGGTTGCCCTTGCGCACGGCGCGGGAGAAGCCGATCCGCGGTTCGAGGGGCGAGCCGGAACTGACTGTCTGTCGAGTGCTCTCCATCGCCCCATGGTGCCGCACTAGTGCACCGGCCGGGCCGTCTGCCTGCGCGAACGCCCCCGCGTGCCGTCCGGGCCGCCCCGAAGCACCTCACCGCACTAGTGCACCATTGCCAAATAGCCCCAGCCCAGAGCTTGTTGACGTCGATGCGTACGGCGTACATTCGGTGGCATGGAACACCTGGACCGCACCCCGGACACCGACGTCCTCGTCTCCGGCGCCGGCATCGCCGGCCCCGCCCTCGCCTACTGGCTGCGCCGCCACGGCTTCACCCCCACCGTCGTCGAGCGCGCCCCGGGCCCGCGCCCCGGCGGGCAGGCCGTCGACCTGCGCGGTGCCGGGCGCACCGTGATCGAGCGGATGGGCCTGATGGAGCGGGCCCGCGCGCTGTGCGTCGAGCAGCACGGCATGGTCCTGGTCGACCGGCGCGGGCGCACCACCGCCCGGATACCCGTCGACATGTTCGGCGGCGAGGGCATCGTCTCCGAGGTCGAGATCCTCCGCGGCGACCTCGCCGACCTGCTGCGCGAGGCCACCGACGGCGTCGAGTACCTCTGGGACGACACCGTCACCGCGCTCGACCAGGACGCCGACGGCGTCAGCGTCACCTTCGAGAACGCCCCCGCCCGCCGCTTCGCCCTGGTCGTCGGCGCGGACGGACTGCACTCCGCCGTCCGCCGCCTCGCCTTCCCCGCCGACCACGGCTCCGGCCACGGCTCCGCCGGCGGCCCCGGCAGCCGTCCCGGAGCCGCCCACTACCGCCCCCTCGGCGGCTACCACGCCTGGTTCACCGTCCACGACCCGGCCCTCGCCCGCGCCCTGGACGGCTGGTTCCTGATGTACAACGCCCCCGGCGGCCTGGTCGCCGGCGCCCGCCCCGGCCGGCTGCCCGGCGAGGTCAAGGCCTCCCTCGGCCTGCGCTGCGCGCCCCTGGCGTACGACCGCCGCGACACCGCCGCCCAGCGGCGCCTGCTCGCCGAGCGCTTCGCCGGCGCCGGCTGGGAGGTCGACCGGCTGCTCGCCGGGATGCGCACCGCCGAGGACTTCGCCTTCGACTCCTTCGGCCAGATCCACCTCGACCGCTACAGCCGCCACCGCGTCGCCCTGCTCGGCGACGCCGGCTACAGCCCCAGCCCCCTGACCGGCCTCGGCACCAGCCTCGCCCTGGTCGGCGCCTACCTGCTGGCCGGCGAACTCGCCGCCGCCGCGGGCGACTTCCGCGCCGCCTTCACCCGCTACGAGGAGCTGATGCGCCCCTACGCGGCCCGCGCCCAGGAGCTGCCGCCCGGCGGCCTGAACGGCTACGCCCCCGACAGCGCCCTGATGATCCGCCTGCGCGCCGCCTCCATGCGCTGGATGGGCCGCTGGCCGCTGCGCCCCGTCCTGGCCGCCCAGTTCGCCAAGGCCGGCGGCATCACCCTGCCCGACTACCCGCTGCCCGCCCTCGCCTGACGCCCCGCCCACCATGCGGGGGCCCGGAGCGTCGGCCGGGGGTCGGCGGGCCGCTCACCCGGGCGGCGCGCGCATTCGACGTGATCGTGTGGTGGCGCTTCGACCGCGCGGTTCGGGTCCGGGGGCGGGCCCGGACTACCCGTGGGAACGCGGCGGCCCGCTCCGGGCCGCCATGGCCAACGCAACGATCCAGCCGAGCACCGTCCATCCGAGAAAGACGTTGACCACTACGACCGACCCCCGGTTCGGGACACTTCGCACGATCGCGACGACTGCCGGTACGAAGTACAGCAGCGCGACGACGAGCGCCAGCGGCACAAGCACGTTCAAACTCACAAGTCCCCCCCGGCTGAACGTTGGTTGACACCCTCTCTATCCCGTCCGCCGCGGCCTGTCCAGACGTTGCGCTTCGCCGGGGCGGTGGCGTGACGACCCTCGCCGCCGCCGAGGAGCCCGCGTGCGGCGGCCGCCGCCCCGGGCCGGGCGACGGAGCCCGGAGGGCAACGCGTCCTGCCTGCCGCGCCGCCGGCTCCCGCCCGTCTGAGCCCCCGCCCCCGCGGCCGCCTCGTGGGCGGCTACCGGGTGCGCGGCTGGTTGAAGCGCAGCATGTTGCCCGACGGGTCGCGGAAGGCGCAGTCGCGCACCCCGTAGGGCTGGTCCATCGGCTCCTGGAGGACCTCGGCGCCGGCTTCGCGCAGCCGCTCGAAGGTGGCGTCGCAGTCGTCGGTGCGGAAGATGACGCCGCGCAGCAGGCCCTTGGCGAGGAGTTCGGCGGCGGCCCGGCGGTCGTTCTCGGAGGCGTGCGGGTCGGCCAGCGGGGGCTCCAGGACGATCTCCACGCCGGGCTGGTCGGGCGAGCCGACGGTGACCCAGCGCATGCCCTCGAAGCCGACGTCGTTGCGCACCTCGAAGCCGAGGACGTCGCGGTAGAAGGCGAGCGCCCGGTCGTGGTCGTCGACGGCGATGAAGCACTGCGCGAGTTCGATGCTCATGCCGGTCACGCTACCGTTCGCCGCCCCCGGTGCCCGCGCTGCCACTGCTGTCCTTGGCCTGCGTGTGCCGCGCCGGGCGGGTGCGGATCTTGGCGATGCACGCCGGGATCGCCGCGCCCTGCTCGTGGTCGCCGGCCCGGTAGGCGCTGGGGCTCTGCCCGACCAGTTCGGTGAAGCGGGTGCTGAAGGAGCCCAGCGAGGTACAGCCCACCTCCATGCACACCTCGGTCACGCTCAGGTCCCCGCGCCGCAGCAGCGCCTTGGCCCGCTCGATCCGGCGGGTCATGAGGTAGCTGTACGGGGTCTCGCCGTAGGCGGCGCGGAAGCTGCGCGAGAAGTGGCCGGAGGACATCAGCGCGGTGCGGGCCAGCGCCGGCACGTCCAGCGGCTGCGCGTACTCGCGGTCCATCCGGTCCCGGGCCCGGCGCAGCCGTACGAGGTCGTCGAGCGGCAGCCGGGGGGAGGAAGAGGCGGCGGAAGAGGAGGAGGGCGGCACACCGGCCACCGTACCGAGCGCCGCCGACAGACGCCGTCTCCCGCCCCGGTACGGGGAGCGCGCCCGTCCGGCCGCGCCTCCTTGGCCCGGCGCCGCCGGCGTGCTGCCCTGGGGGGATGACGCTGCGGATGCGGTGGGTGCGGGCGGCGGGCGTCGCCGCCCTGGTCGGCCTTGCGGGCTGCGGCCGGGTGGATCGGCGCGAGGACGCGGCGGCGGCCGTGGCGGCCGGGTTCGAGGACGCCGCGGGACGTTCGGACGCCGCGGCGGTCTGCCGGACGCTCGCGCCCGCCACGCGCGAGGAGCTGGAGGACCAGGAGATGAAGGACTGCGAGGCGGCCCTGGCCGGCGTCGACCTGCCCGCGGGCGGGCCGGTGCGGCGCGTGGACGTGTTCGGGCGGCAGGCCCGCGTGGTGCTGGAGGGCGACACCCTCTTCCTGTCCGCGTTCCCGGGCGGCTGGAAGGTCACCGCGGCGGGCTGCAAGCCTCGCGACCGGCGCCCGTACCAGTGCGGGATCAAGGGAGCGTGAGGGATGCGGAGCCTGTTCGTCCTGTGCATCGTCACCGTCGTCGGCGGCCTCGCCTACTTCACCGCGATCGGAGCGCTGCAACGGTGAACCGGACCACACGGTTCCTGAGGGACAACGGCCTCACCCTCGCCTTCGGCACGGCCTTCCTGCTCGCCCTCGCCGGGCAGGCCGCTACCGGCCGCGCCGACCTCAACAACCAGCTCGTCGCCGCCGGCCTCCAGCCACTGGACGTGGCCGGCTACCTCACCGGTTCCGACTTCGCCGTCGACGTGACCGAGAACTGGCAGTCGGAGTACCTGCAGTTCTTCCTCTACATCTTCGGCACCGTCTGGCTCCTGCAACGCGGATCCCCCGAGTCCAAGGAGATGGACAAGGCCGGGACGGAGTCGGACCGCGAACAGAAGATCGGCCCGCACGCCACCGCGGACTCACCCGCCTGGGCCAGAGCACGGGGACTGCGCCTGCGCTTCTACTCCCGGTCCCTGGGCATCGTGATGGCCGCGTTCTTCCTCGGCTCCTGGACGTCCCAGTCGATCACGGGCTGGTCCGCCTACAACGCCGAACAGCTGCGCGACCTACAGGCACCGGTGCGCTGGGGCCAGTACGTGCTGTCCGCCGACTTCTGGAACCGCACCCTGCAGAACTGGCAGTCCGAACTCCTCGCGGTCGCGTCCATGGCCATCCTCTCCGTGTACCTGCGCCAGCGCGGCTCACCCGAGTCCAAACCGGTCGGCGCCGCACACACCTCCACCGGCATCGAGGGCTGACACGGGCCGCACACCCGGCAGCACCCCGCCGGTACCGACGGGTCGTGGGGGCCGTGGGGCCGTCCGGCCCTTGACCCAGGGCTGCGGACCCCACCTGCGGCGATCTAGGGTGCTGGCATGATCTCCACACCGATAACCAGCCCTGAGCCCGGCCCGCTCGACGGCCCGACGGACGACTTCCTGACCGATCCCGCCCAGGCACTGCGGGTGATGATGCAGGGCAACGCCCGGTTCGTCGCGGGCAACCCCGAGCACCCCAACCAGGACGCCGGGCGCCGCGCGGCGCTCGCCCCGGCGCAGCGGCCCTTCGCGGTGCTGTTCGGCTGTTCGGACTCCCGGCTGGCCGCCGAGATCATCTTCGACCGGGGCCTGGGCGACCTGTTCGTGGTGCGCACCGCCGGGCACGTCACCGGCGCGGAGGCGCTGGGCAGCATCGAGTACGGGGTGAGCGTGCTGGACTGCCCGCTGGTGGTGGTGCTCGGGCACGACTCCTGCGGTGCGGTGGCGGCGGCGCTGGACTCCCTGGAGCAGGGGCAGCTGCCGGGCGGCTTCGTCCGGGACGTGGTGGAGCGGGTGACCCCGAGCGTGCTGTCCGCCAGGGCGGCGGGCATCGAGGACCGCGACGGGATCGTGGACGAGCACATCCGCCAGACCGTGGACCTGCTGGTGGAGCGCTCGCAGGCGCTGGCCGCGCGGATCGCCGAGGGGAAGGTGGCCGTGGTGGGCCTGTCCTACCGGCTGCGCGACGGCCGGGCCCGGCTGGTCTCCGCCCGGGGGCCGGTGGGCTGACGGCGGGGTCGGTCCGTCCTCGGGAACCGGACGGGCCCGTGAACCGGGCCTCGGGGACCGGACGGCCTCGGAACGCGATGTCCGATCACCGCCAGCGCCCCCGCACGGGCGGGGGCAGAGTCGGTGACCGGCGGCGATTCGCGTCTTCCGGGGTCGCCGCGTTCCCGCGTTTCCGAGTTTCCGAGGACGGCAGTTCCCGTGCACAAGGTCATCGATCTGAAGGTCCTGTACTTCGGCACCCCCGTGGTGCTGATCGGCTCCCGCAACGAGGACGGCAGCGCCAACCTCATGCCGATGTCCTCGGCGTGGTGGCTGGGGCAGTCGTGCGTGCTGGGCCTGGGCGACAGCTCCCAGACCTCCGCCAACCTGCGGCGCGAGGGCGAGTGCGTACTGAACCTGCCCTCCTCCGCGCAGGTGGACGCCGTGGACGCCCTCGCGCTGCTGACCGCCAATCCGCGGATCGCCGAGTACCGGCTCGAGCAGGGCTACCGCCACGAGCGGCGCAAGTTCGCCGCCGCCGGCCTGACCGAGCTGCCCGGCGAGCTGGTGAGGGCGCCGCGCGCCGCCGAGTGCCCGGTGCAGCTGGAGTGCCGGGTGGAGGCGGCGACGCCGCTGGCGGGCGGCGGCCGCACCGCCTTCGAGGTGACGGTGGTGCGCGCCCACGTCGAGGAGGGCCTGCTGGTGCCGGGCAGCGACCACTACGTCGACCCGGTCGGCTGGGACCCGCTGATCATGAAGTTCTGCGAGTTCTTCGGCGACGGGCGGCGCCTGTCGCCCTCCCGCCTCGCCGAGGGCTGGCAGATGCCGGGGCGGCTGCCCGCCACCGTGTGACGTCCGCCCGCCCCGGCGTGCCGCTCACCGCCGTCCGCTCAGCGCGCTGCGCCCCCGGTCACGGGGCGACCGTGGTCCCGCAGGAGTCGCACACCCGGGTCGCGGGCAGTTCCAGGAAGCAGCTCGGGCAGATCGCCGGGGGGCGCGGCGGGGCGGTGGCGGCGGCCTTGCGCTCGACCGAGGCGCGCAGGCGCGGGGCCAGGGCGGGCGTGCCGCCGTCGGCGGGCAGGTCGGCGCCGAAGTGCCGGTAGCAGGCCAGGCGGGCGGCGGCCGCGTGCTGCTCGCGGTCCATCTCGGCGGCCACCGGGGGCTGTCCGGCCACCGCCAGCACCTCCTGGTAGCCGGGGCCGACCCGGCCGTCGGTGGCGTGCACCACCAGGGCGGTCAGGGGTGGGTCGCCGCGCCGGTGCGCCTCGCGGATCACCAGGGACAGCACCTTGCCGATCCAGTGCCGCTGGTGGATCCGGGTGCGCACCCCGGAGGCCTCCTGGACCGCCTCGGCCAGGTCCGCGTAGCTGATCACCGCGTGGTAGCGGCGTGCCACCTCGACCAGGGCGGGGTAGGCCGCCCTGGTCCACACGATGTGCGCCTGGCCGGCGCTGACCGCCGAACCGTCCGACGCCCGCCAGTAGCTGTGCTGCTCGGTCATCCGCCCGCCCCTGCCCGTCTTCTCCGTCTTGTTCGTGTCCGTTCCCCCGCAGGCCCCCGCCGGGAGCGAGGCTACCGGGCGCCGGAGCGGCGCTCTCGGGCGGGGCCCGCCTGCGGCCGGGCTTGACTTCAAGTGCTGTTGAAGTCGTGGAATGGGTGCCGACCGCAGCCGTACGGGCACCGCGGTCGATGCCCCGCCCGTACGGAACCCGTACCGGGGCCGGGGCCGCCTTCTTCCTGATCGTGCCGGAGGCGGCCCCGGCTCCCGGGACGCCCCGCCACCGGGCGGCCCACCCCGTGACGCCCCCGTCCGGCCTAGCATCACCCTCCTGCCAGCAGCTCCCCCAGCGCCGTCCGCCGGTGCAGCACCGCCTTGCCGGCGCGGACGCTGGTGATCAGTCCCGCCCCGCGCAGCGCCCCCGTGTGGGCGGAGACCGTGGCGGCGCTGACGCCCAGCCGCCGGGCGAGTGCGGTGGTGGTGCGCTCCTCGGCCAGCAGGTGCAGCAGTTCGGTGCGGGTGGTGCCGATCACGGCGGCCAGGGCCTGCGCTCCGGTGCGGCCGTCGGGCCGGGGCAGCAGGCCGGGCCCGGCCGGGTAGGTGAGGACGAGCGGGCGGCCGGGGAGGTCGGCGGGCAGCGCGGGCCCGTACCAGTGGAAGGTCGGCAGCAGGAGCAGTCCGCGCCCGGCGAGGTGGATCTCCCCGGGCGCACCCGGCAGTTCCCACACCCCCTCCCGCAGGCGCGCGCCGGGCAGCAGCCCGTCGAGCAGCGCCGCCGCGCCGCCCTCGGCCAGCTGCACCGCCCGGCGGACGAACTCGGCGCGGTGCAGGTCCCGCACCTGGTCCCAGACCGGGGCCAGCAGCGTCTCGTACGCGGCGCGCTGCGCCCGGTGGACCAGCCGCCAGGCGGCCGCGTCGCCCCGGGCGAGGTCGCCGACCCAGGGCGGTGGGGCGCTGCGCGCGGGCTCGTACGCGCGGCGCAGTTCGGTGCGGACGTAGGCGGGCGGGGCGGTGCGGACCTGTTCGAGCGCCTCGGGCAGGCCGTCGGCGAACACGTCGAGGAAGCCGGGCGCGCGGCCGGCCGGGACGAGGTCGGCCAGCGCGGCGGCGGCCGGCGGCAGGGCGTGCAGGGCCCGGCGGCGCCAGGGGCCGTGCAGCGGGTCGGCGTCGGCGCGGCACATCGTGGCCAGCGCGGTGTTGAGCTCCTGGAGGGGCGCCGGGCGCGGGGCGAGGGTGACGCGGGCGAGGTCCTCGGGGGTGCAGTGGATCCGCAGCACGGCGCCCCTCCCCGGGCCGGTGTCCATCCCTGAGCCCTCAACCTGAACGATCGCCCGCCGCGGGCGGCGCGGCCGAACCTGGCTCCATGATCCACGACACGAACCGCGACACGAACCGCGGCCTCACCCGCGACACGAACCGCGACTTCATCCGCGGCTTCCCGCTGAGCCGGCGCACCCTGACCCGGTCCGCGCTGGCGGCGCCCGCCGCCCTGCTGCTGCCGGCCGCCGGGCGCGCCGCCGCGTCCCCGGGCGGCCTCGTCCCGACCCTGCCCGCGCCGAGCGGCCGGTACCCGGTGGGCTGCCGCGGCGTCTACCTGGTCGACTCCTCCCGGCCCGACCCGCTGGAGCCCGAACTGCCGGTGCGGGAGCTGATGTTGACGTTCCTCTACCCGGCCGCCCCCTCCCCCGGCGCCCCCGCCCGCCCCGCGCCGCAGCTGCCGCCCGGGGCCGCGGACCTCTTCGGGCTGATCGCCCCGCAGACCCCGCTGCGGCTGCCCGCCACGGGCGTGGACTGGGCCGCCACCCGCAGCCACTCCCGCCCCGACGCTCCGGTGCGCCCCGGCCCGCCGGGGCGTGCGGCGCGGTGGCCGGTGCTGGTGTACAGCCCGGGCGGCGGCGACCCGCGCGGCCTCGGGACCTGCCTGGCCGAGGAGTTGGCCTCGCACGGCGCGGTGGTGGTCCTGGTCGACCACCCGGGCGACGCGCTCGCGGTGGAGTTCCCGGGCACCACCGCCTTCCGCCACGACCCGGTACGCCCCACCGTCCTGCGCGGCGACCCCCGCGAGCGGCCGCCGCTGTGGCGCACCGTGATCGACGCCCGGACCGCCGACCTGCGCTTCGTCCTCGACCGGCTCCACCGCGCCGCCGAACTGCCGCTGCCGCCCGGCCTCGCCGCCGCCCTCGACCTCGACCGCCTCGCCGTGTACGGGCACTCGGCGGGGGCGAGCGCGGTCACCGAGGTGTTCCACGAGGACCGCCGCGTGCGCGCCGCCGTCAACCTGGAGGGCTACCTCGACCACCCGCCCGCCGCCCCGGGCGCCGCCCCGCAGCCGCTGCGGATCACGGCGGAGGGCACCGACCGCCCGCTGCTCCTGCTCGGCAGCGGGCTCTTCGCGCACCGCGACGAACTCGACCGCTCCTGGTCCGCGCTGGCCGCCCGCTCCCCCGGCACGGTGCGCCGCGCCCGCGTCCCGGCCGCCAACCACTGGGCCTTCACCGACTACGCCGCGATGGTCCCCCGCCTCCAGCGCGCCGGCCTCCTGACGCCCGCCCACCGCGACGCCCTCATCGGCCCCCTGCCGGGCGCGGAGGGGTTCGTGCGGACACTCGCCCGGGGCGTGGGCGCGTTCCTCACGGCGAGCTGGCCGGCCGGTACGGCGCAGGCGGGTCAGGGCCGTGGCGCTGGGGGCGGTGGCGGCCGGCCCCACCGGCAGGACCACCACGGCCCCGCCCGGACCGTTGCCGGTGCCGAGGCCGGCGCCGTGGCCGGATGTGAGCCGGGACACGGTTGAGGTTGACCCAGGGTCAGGGTGGAGGCTCCTCCCAACGGGCCCGACACGGACGCGGGCTTGACCGATGCGGAGGAGAACACCATGTCCACCACCACCCACCACACCGGCCGGCAAACGGAGCGCCCGCAGCTGCGGCGGGCGATCGAGGAGATCGTCGGATCCGGGTTCCTCGGCGTACAGGTGCGGGTGAACGACCCGAGCGGCGAGTGGGTCGCCGGCGCCGGGGCCCGGGAGTCGGGCGGCGAGCAGGGGCCGCCGGTCGACGGGCACTTCCGGATCGGCAGCATCACCAAGAGCTTCGTCGCCACCTCGGTGCTCCTGCTGGTCGCCGAGGGCCGGCTCGGCCTGGACGACCCGGCCGGCGACCACCTGCCCGGGTTCGGGCTGGACCGGCGGATCACGGTGCGGATGCTGCTCCAGCACACCAGCGGGGTCTTCAACCACACCGGCGAGCTGGAGCACGACGGGACGTTCACGCCGGGGGTGGCGTGGCGGGGCAAGGAGTGGGTGGACGGCCGCTTCCGCACCTACCCGCCCGAGGAGCTGGTGCGGATGTCGCTGTCCCGGCCGGCGCGGTTCGAACCCGGGGCGGGCTGGAGCTACGCCAACACCAACTACGTGCTGGCCCGCCTGGTGGTCGAGCGGGTGAGCGGGCGGCCGTTCGCCGAGGAGCTGCGCCGCCTGGTCCTGGAGCCGCTGGGGCTGACGGGCACGGTGGCGCCGGGCACCTCGCCGGAGCTGCCCGAGCCGCACGCCCGCAGCTACTACCGCTACCAGGACGGCGGGCGGGAGCGGACGCTGGACGTCACCCGGCACAACCCCTCCTGGGTCTCGGCCGGCGGCGACATGATCTCCACCACCCGGGACCTGCACCTCTACTTCCGCGCGCTGATGGGCGGCAGGCTGCTGCCGCCCGCCCTGCTGGCCGAGATGCGCACGCCGGAGCCGACGGCCGGCTACGGCCTGGGACTGTTCGTCCAGCCCACGGACACCGGCACGCTCTTCCACCACAACGGCGCCACCATCGGCTCGGCGGCGCTGATGTACGGCTCGGCGGACGGTGCCACCACCCTGACCGCCGGGCTGACCTACACGGACGACGCCGACGTGACCATCGCGGCGGCGTTCCAGGGCGCCCAGCGCCGCCTCGTCGACGAGGTGTTCGGTGCCGGGACCGGCCGTACGGCAGGCTGACCGCATGACGAACAACGGGGGCGGCGGAGCCGGCGGGGTCACGATCGGGCAGGCGGCGGCGTACGTCGGCGTCACGGTGAAGACGGTGCGGCACTACCACCGGCAGGGGCTGGTCGAGGAGCCGCGGCGCAACGCCTCCGGCTACCGGCGGTACGGGTCGGACGAGTTGCTGCGGCTGGTGCAGGTCCGCACGCTGGCCGCCGCCGGGGTGCCGCTGGCGGAGATCGGGCCGCTGCTCGACGCCGACGGCGAGCGGTTCGCCGACTCCCTCGCCGACGTGGAGCGGCGGCTGACCGAGCGGATCGCGGAGCTGACCGCCCGCCGCGACACCCTGCACCGGCTCGCCGACGGCGACCGGGCCCTGCTGCCCGACCGCGCCTGCGCGGTCCTGGAGCGGATGCCCGGCCTCGGCTTCGGCCCCGACTACGTGGCGGCGCAGCGCGAGGCCCTGGTGCTGGCGCGGGCGCTGGTGCCGGAGGGCTTCGACGGCTTCCTGTCCCAGCTCGAACGCCGCCTGGACGAACCGGAGTTCGTCGCCCTGGCCCAGCGCGGCCGGGAGGCCGAGGCGTGGGAGGCGCACGACCCGAGGATCGAGGAGCTCGCCACCGCCATGGCCGACCACTACCTCGCCAACCCGTCGCTGCTGGGCGACCCCGCCAGCCTGCGCGCCTGGGCCCGGGCCTCCGTCCAGTACCGCCTGATCGACCACCACCGCGACGACCGGGCCCCGGTCTCGGCCCGTCTCACCGCCCTCACCGAGGCCAGACTCCGCGCCGCCGGCATCCCCGTCCCCCGCCGGTAGCCATCCCTTGCGCCCCGCGCGGGAAGTCGGGCCGGCCGACTTCCCGCGTGCCCCCATCCCGGATGGTCAGCGGCCGGGGCGGGGGTGCGGGGTGATGGTGATCAGGGGGTGGAAGTGGGCGATCTCGGCGGGTTCGTCGATGGGTTCGCCGTCGGCCTCGATCCAGGCGTGGGCGCGGAACGGGGCGGTGCGGACGCCGGTGCGCCAGGTCGGCCAGGTGCCGCGGGTGCGGCACAGCAGGGCGGCGGCGATGGAGCGTTGGAGGCAGCCCTGGCCGGCGCAGCGCATGCTGAGGGCGACCACGGCCCGGCGGGCGGCGAGGGCCTGGGCCCGGTCGGCGGGGCGGGCGCCGCGTCGCAGGGCGGTCATCACCCGGCGGATGCGGGCCGGGGGGAGCTTCTCGATCAGTCGCGCCGCGCCGATCGCGGCGAGGGCGGCGGGCCGGTGGTGCCAGGGCGGGCGGCCGAGCCGGGCGGCGTGGGCGTGCAGGCTCATCCGGTGACCAGCCCGGCGGCGCGCAGGCTCTCGTGCAGTTGCTGGACGTCCAGGCGCGCCCGGTCGGCGGTGACCGGGTAGCCGGCGGCGAGTTCGGCGGCGGTCTCGTCGGCGGTGCGGCCCTCCAGCAGGGCGCGCAGGATGTGCAGCCCGGTGCGGTTGAGCTGGAAGTAGCGGCCGGAGCGTTCGTCCAGGACGACGGCTCCGTCGTCGGTCGGGGTGAGCGTCACGTCGGGGCGCAGCTCGGCGGCCATTCAGGGTTCCTCCGGTCAGGGGTGGGGGTGGGCGCGCAGCCAGTGTTCGCAGGCGAGGGTGGCGTCCAGGGCGGCGTAGGGGGTGCCGGGCGGGTAGAGGCCGAGGCAGGCCCGGCGCAGGGCGTCGGGGTCGATCAGGCCGGCGCGGGCCAGGGCGCTGTCCTCGGTGAGGGCGGCGAGTCGGGGGCGGTGGCGGGCGAGTCCCTGGTGGGTGTCGGGGGTGAAGTCGCCCTTGCCGGTGCGGCGTAGGAGGTCGGCGGGCAGGTCGGGGGCGAGGGCCTGGGTGAGGAGGGGTTTGTAGGCGAAGGGGGTGCCGCGGGTGGCGGGGTCGGCGGCGAGGCAGGCGTCGAGGACCTGGTCGTCCAGGTAGGGGACGGTGTAGGGGACGCCGAAGTGGGCGGTGGCGTCGGTGAGTTGGCGCATGGCGGAGGCGCTGTGGCGGAGCATGTGCAGGGCCTGGTGCTGGACGTGCTGCGGTGCGAGCGGCGTCGGCGGTGCGGTGTCGTCGAGGGTTCTGAGCTGTTCGCGGACCAGGTCGGCGGTGTGGGCGGTGGCCCAGGGCGGTAGTCGGGGTTCGGCTCCCCAGCCGAGCAGTTGGGTGGTGGGTGGCGGGGCGGGGTGGGTGAGGTGGTCGGCGGCGTGGGCGAGCCAGGCCGGGTAGGGCCGGGGGTCGGTGAGGGCGGCGAGGGCGGCGGGCAGGGGCCAGCGCAGGCGGGCGCGGTGTCCGCGCAGGTGGCGGGCGGCGGTGGCGGGGTGGCGCGGGAGGAGGGTGCGCAGGTAGGCGGGGAGGGCTTGGAGGATCTCGTCGCCGCCTTCGCCGCTGATCCGCAGTCGGGCGCCGTGGGTGGCGAGGAGTCGGGCGACGGCTTCGTCGCGGGCCCGGGTGCGGGTCCAGGTGAACGGTTCGTCGCCCTGGGGTGCGGGGGTGTCGATGTCGGCGAACATCGCGGGGAGGTCTTCGGCGGGCAGGACGAGTCGGTGGCCGGGCAGGTGGCGGGCGGCCCGGTCGGCCCAGGCGGCGTCGTCGTGGTGGGGGTCGAGGGAGCCGATGGTGACGGTGAGCAGGTCGGCGGGGCCGTCGGCGGCGAGGAAGCACAGGGGGGTGGAGTCGAGGCCGCCGGAGAGGTCGGCGGCGACGAGTCCGCCGTCGCGGGTGCGGGCGGCGACGGCGCGGTGCAGGGCGTGGCGCAGTGCGGTGGCGGCGTCGCGGCGGGGGCGTTCGGGGGCCGGGGGGTGCCAGTGGGCGCGGGTGCGGGCGGGGCGGCCGGGGGCGAGTTCGGCGGTGTGGTGGGGTGGTACGGGGGTGATGCCGGGCCACAGGGGCAGGGTGTCGGCGGGGTGGGGCAGCGGGTGGGCCAGGCGCAGGGCGAGGCGTTCGGTGGACGGGGTGAGGCCGGCCGCGGCGGCCAGGGTGTCGGCGCGGTCGGACAGGACGGGGACGCCGTCGACCTCGGCCAGGTGGAGGCGGCGCAGTCCGGACAGTGAGCCGCGGGCGGTGACGGTGCCGTGCACGGTGGCGATCAGGTGGAAGCTGCCGGCCAGGTCGGCGGCGAGGGTGTGGGCGTCGTAGGGGTCGCGGACGTGGGCGGCGTGGCGGCGCAGGTGGTGGGCGTCGGTGTCGCTGGTGCCGAACACGGCGAGGGCGACCGGTCCGGCCTGGGCGGTGGCCGGCTCGCCGGCCGGCCAGTGGCCGAGGATCCAGGGGCGTCCGCTGGGGTGGTGCAGGACACGGCGGTCGGCCGTGCCCCACACCGCGGCCACCGCGGCTGCTGCTTCGGTGTCCGGCAGGACCACGAACCAGGTCCGCCGGTGACCGCTCACGGCCGGGTCCTCAGGGGACGAGGTAGTAGCCGTGGACGTCGGACTGGTTGCCGAAGTCGAAGCCCCGGGTGAGGTCCGAGAAGTCGCCGAGTTCGATCAGCATCGGGGGCTCGTACACGTCGTCGGTCATCACGATGTCCTCTCGTTCGCAAGGGAGTTGGACACGATCGCCGGCCGGCGCGCCCCACTCTTCCCTCTCGGTTCGCCGACGGACAAGCGGGGGCGGGGGCTTCGGCCGGATCCCGACGGGCCGCGCCCGAGTGGCCCGAGGCGCTCGCGGGACTGCTGAACACCCGGGCAGCCGGGCGGCGGGGCGGCGGGAGGTGGGCTGGTTTCGGCCAGCGGGGGACGCAGTGGTGTAGACCTGTATGGCGCCGGGGCGGGTGCCTCGCCTACGGTCGTGCCATGGCCGACGAGGAGTTCGGGCATCCGCGGCTGGCCGCGCTCTATGATCCGCTGGCTTCCGGGCGCGGCGATCTCGGCGCCTATCTGCGGATGGTGGAGGAGTTCGGGGCGGGGCGGGTGCTGGACATCGGCTGCGGCACGGGGGTGTTCGCGCTGCTGCTGGCCGGGCGCGGCGTGGAGGTGGTGGGTGTCGATCCGGCGCTCGCCTCGGTGGAGGTCGCGCGCGCCAAGCCGGGCGCCGGGAAGGTGCGGTGGATCCACGGCGACGCCACCGGCCTGCCGCCGCTGCGGGTCGACCTGGCGACGATGACGGCGAACGTCGCCCAGGCGATCACCGGCCCGTCCGCGTGGCGGGGCACGTTGCGGGGTGCCTTCGGGGCGCTGCGGCCGGGCGGGCGGCTGGTCTTCGAGACCCGCGACCCGGCCGCCCGCGCGTGGGAGGGGTGGACGCGCGAGCGCTCCCGCCGGGTGACTCGGGTGCCGGGCGCCGGGTCCGTCGAGAGCTGGGTGGACCTGGTCGCGGTGGACGGGCCGCTGGTGTCGTTCCGGTGGACGTACGTCTTCGCCGCGGACGGGCAGGTGCTGACCTCGGATTCGACGCTGCGTTTCCGGGGGCGGGAGGAGGTCGGGCGGGATCTGGCCGCCTGCGGCTTCGTGGTGGAGGAGGTGCGCGACGCGCCCGACCGGCCGGGGCTCGAGTTCGTCTTCGTGGCCCGCAGGCCGTGATCCCCCTCGCCCCGGGAACCCCGGAGCCCCATGGCCGGGCGGCCGGGCGGCTTCAGGCGGTCTTCTCGGCGAGGGTGTGGGCGACGAGGGCGTTGGCGTGGCCGTGACCGAGGCCGTGCTCGCTCTTGAGCCAGGCGACGAGTTCCCCGTGCTTGGCGAGCGGGGAGGTGCGGATGAGGTCCTTCCACTCCTCGATCGGGCGGCCGTACTTCTTCTCGATGGAGGGGAAGTAGGAGGCCGGGCCGCCCTTGGCGGCGGCGGGGGTGGTGGCGGTGGCGGTCATGAGCGGTTCCTCTCGGTCGGGCACGGCGGAAGCGGTGCGGTCACGGATGGAGACCGTGACCGCGCCGCGAACTCATCGCCCTGCGGAGGTGAGCCGCGTCACACCGTCGCGGGCGGGGGCGGTATGAATCGAATCGTCATGTCGTGGGTCTTCGATCGCTGTCGCCGGTGGAGGGTCGTCGCCGGACACCGCGGCGGCGGGACGGGAGTGGCGTAGTGGTGGACTTGTGGTCCCCGTTCTCGTCCACGGCGGCGAGCAGTTCCCGCCACAGCCGGTTGCCCAGGCTCGTCACCCGCCGCCAGGTCTCCGTGCCCGGGGCGCCGGCGCCGGCCCGGTGCAGCATCTCCTGGACCAGCTGGTCGATGTCGACCTGCTCCGCCTTTGCCGGCTTGACCCGCGCGTGCCGCCGACCGGCCGCTCAGTTGGCCAGCAGCGCCTTCGCGGCCGCGATCACCGGCAGGCCCACCTCGCCGACCAGGGCCGCGATGCCGGAGATGACCCGTACCAGGCTGCGCCGGCGCTCCGGCGAGGTCTCCCGGGCGATCGAGTCGGCCGCCGAGTCCACCTCCGAGCGGTCGTTCTCGTCCAGGTGCGGGCGCAGCTTCTCGATCTCCCTCAGGAGGGACTCCAGCGCGGGCCCTCCCGCGGCCGCGCCGACGCTCTTGCCGCCGGCCACGATGTCCCCGGAGCCGGAGTGCTCGGCCTTGCCGATGTTGCCCGAGCCGTGCTGCTCGAAGTGGTCGCCGCTCATGCCTGGATGCTCCCGCTGCCGCTGTGCTGGGCCTTGCCGATGTTGCCCGCGCCGTACTGCTGGATGAGGTCGCCGTGCACCGCGTGCTCCACGTTGATGACCGTCTGCGCGATGTCGGGGTTGCCGATCGCCTTGGTGATCTCGTGGATGAGCTGGTGGATCTCCTCCTGCCGGGTGGACCAGACGGCGTCACGCTGGGTGCCGGAGGTGTTGAGGACCAGGCCGTACACCGGGGGCTTCTGCAGGGCGGAGACCAACTTCCAGACCAGGAAGGCCTCGACGGCGAGGAACACGATCGTCCCCACGCTCTTGGCCACGACGGCGAAGGTGCCGCCCACGATCAGCCAGCCGATGCTCCGGAGGATGAACCTCCTCCACGCGGCGGCCTTGTCGACGGCCAGGCGTCTCTGGCCGACGTGGGAGATGTTACGCAGCGGATACGCCTCACCCCCGACCCACAACACACCTTCATTGATGGTGACTTGGGATGCCACGGATCCTCCCGCCGACTGCCGGACGCTGGGGTGTGAAGGGTAACGGAGCCGGTGCGGCCGTGGGACGGGAATCGACCTCTCCGTTTCCCGCGGTCCCCGGCCCGGTCCGGCGTCCGCACACCCGGTCAAGAAGCCGTCGGCGGCCGGAGCGCACCGGCGATTTTCACCCGTTCGGGTGAGGGGCCCGGCCCGTGGGGGGCGGCCGGGGGCCGCTCGGCGGCGCGGCCCCCGGCCGTATCCGCTACCCGGCCCGGTCAGTGCCCGTACATGCCGACCTCGTAGCCGCCGCCGGGCTGGCGGATCATCACGTTGGCCCGGTTGAAGGCGTTGATCAGCGAGATCAGGCTGACCAGCGCCGCCATCTGCTCCTCGTCGTAGTGCTTGGCGGCGTTCTCCCACACCTCGTCGCTGACCCCGCCGGCCGCGTCGGCGAGGCGGGTGCCCTCCTCGGCGAGCTCCAGCGCGGCGCGCTCGGCGTCGGTGAACACGTCGGTCTCGCGCCAGGCGGCGACCAGGGCCAGGCGCACCGGGTCCTCCCCGGCGTGGACGGCTTCCTTGTAGTGCATGTCCAGGCAGGCGCCGCAGCCGTTGATCTGGCTGGCGCGCATCCGCACCAGCTCCTGGACGGTGTACGGCAGGGTCGACTCGGCGATGGGCTTGTTGGCCGCGATGAGGTGCTTGAAGACCTTGCCCAGGAGCGGGCTGGCGAAGGGGGCGAGGCGGGGTTCCATGGTGTGCTCCTCGGTCGTGTGCCGTTGTCGCCCTTGAAGACAGGACAGCCCGCCGCTTTGTGACGTCCCCGGCCCGCCCGGGCGCCGTGACCTGCGTCACGCCACCCGCGCGTGGGGCGCGCCGGGCCTCGGATAGCCTGCTGGCCACGCTCGGGAAAGGGGGATTCCATGACGGGACCGACGGTGGGAACGGCGGCATCGGCAGCCGCCGGGTACCGGCCGCTGCTGTTCTCCATCGCCTACGGGATGACGGGCTCGGTCGGCGACGCCGAGGACCTCGTCCAGGACACCTTCCTCCACCTGACCCGCGCCGAGCGGGCCGGCACCGCCGTCACCGACCCCAAGGCGTACCTGACCACGACCGTCACCCGGCTGGGCATCAACCACCTGAAGTCCGCCCGGGTGCGCCGCGAGACCTACGTCGGCGAGTGGCTGCCCGAGCCGGTCGTCACCACCGCCGAGCGCCCCGGGCCGGCCGAGCACGCCGAGCTGGCGGACACCCTGTCGATGGCGTTCCTGGTGCTGATGGAGGCCCTGTCCCCGGTCGAGCGGGCGGTGTTCACGCTGCGCGAGGCGTTCGGGTACGGCTATCCGCAGGTCGCGGAGATGGTGGGCAGGAGCGAGGCGAACTGCCGTCAGATCCTCGCCCGCGCCAGGAAGCGCCTGGCGCCGCAGCACGCGCCCGACGACGCGGCCCTCACCCCTGCCCCGGCGCTGCGCGCGCAGGGCGAGGAGCTGGCCCGCCGCTTCTTCGAGGTCGCCGAGGGCGGGGACCTGGACGCCCTGCTCGCCATGCTCGCCCCCGACGTGGTGTTCCAGGGCGACGGCGGCGGCAAGGCCCGCGCGCTCGCCCGCTCGGTCACCGACCCGCACCGCGTCGCCCGGCTGCTGGTCGGCGGCTTCCGCCGGATCCGCCGCATGGGCGCGCGCCTCGCCCCCGCCCGGGTCAACGGCCGCCCGGGCGCGGTGCTGTACGACGCCGAGCAGCGGGTGCTCAACGTCATCGAGCTGGACATCGACGCCCACGGCGCGGTGCGGGCGGTCCACGCCGTGGCCAACCCCGACAAGCTCGCCCACCTCGGGCCGGTCTCGGACCTGGGGCTGCTGGCGTCACCGACGTGACCACAGGACACCAGGACGCGGAACGCCAGGCGGCAGGACGCCGGGACGCGGGACGGCCCGGGCCCGACAGCCGGGCCCGGGCCGTTCAACCCCGCGGGTCAGGGGATGGTGCAGACCGCGGTCGCCCGGAGGGACTCGGTCCCGCTGCCGGTGTTGGTGCCGCGCACGACCCAGGAGCCGCCGCTCGGGTAGGAGTCGGTGAAGAAGATCCGGAAGGCGCTGGTCTGCCCGCCACCGCCGGTGGGCACCTGGCCGGACGGACACGACACGGTGGCGTACCCGTTGGCGCCCGGGGCCACGTCGACCCAGTCGCCGAAGACCTGGTTGTGCGCGGCCAGCGGCGAGGGGCCGATGACGGCCTGGTCGTCGGGGAGGACGACGGCCGGCTTGTCGACGGGCTTGCCGGAGGGCTTGTCGTCGGCGACGGCGGCCCCGGTGCTCGCGGCCAGGACGGCGACGGCGGCGACGGCGGTCAGGAGCAGGGGCGTGGTGCGGGCCATGGAGGCCTCCTGGTGGTTCAAGGGTTTCGGGGTGCGTCGACGGGGGGCTGATCCCCCGTCGACGCCGATCCGTACCCGAACCACCGCGCCGGCCTCCCGGGAGGGCGGCCGGTTACCCGGGCAGGGGAACACCGCTGCCCGGCCGGGCTAACGCGCGCCGGCGCGCTCACGCCGGTACGGGAGCCCGGCGGGTACGGGTGAACCAGCAGGCCAGTGCCAGGTTGGGCACCCAGCACAGCCAGGCGATGGCGGTGTAGGAGGCACGGAAGTCCAGGCCGGCCGTCGTCGCGGCGAGCAGCATCAGCCGCAGGGTGACGGCGGCGAAGGTGAGCGCGAAGCTGCGGACCATCCAGCGGCGGTGGTCGGCCACCCGGCCCGCGAGGATCGCCCGCAGCCCGGCGCCGCCGGTCACCAGCCAGGCCACGGCCAGGCAGCCGAAGCCGGCGCCGGTGACCGCGCCCCCGTAGGCGACGGGCGCCAGCCACAGCGCCCCGATGCCGCCGACCAGGCAGGCGAGCAGGTAGGTGACGCCGATCCGGCGGTGCCAGCGCGGGAGGCGTTCGCGCAGGCGCCCGGAGAACTGCCACGGCCCGAGGGCCAGTGCCGTGACGGCGCCGAAGACGTGGATGCCGAGCGGGACTTGGTGGCTGAGGTAGGTGGCGCGCTGGTGTGCGAAGTACGCCGCCGGGTCGAAGCTGAAGTACTTGGCGGAGACGACGACGATGAAGGTGGAGAGCACCGTCATGACGGCCCGACCGGCCCGTGTGATGCGCATGGGTCGAGTCTCGGGCCTGGCGGCCCCGGCGGGCATCCCGGTCGGCCCCGGGAAGCACCCTCGGAGAACCCTCGTCCGCCCTACGGGGGAAGGGAGACGGTCGCCGGCCCGGCAGCCGGATCCGGCGACCGGGAAGGTCACCGGGTCGCAGGAGGCGGGCGGGTCTTGCGCGGAAATCCTTTCCGGGGACCGCCGGGGTGCCCCTACTGTGGCGTCGTGATGACTGAGGTGATCGTTCTCAACGGTGGTTCCAGCGCGGGGAAGTCCGGGATCGCCCGGTGCCTTCAGGCGGTTCTGCCGGATCCGTGGCTTGTCCTCGGGGTCGACACGCTGCTCGCCGCGGCACCGGCGTCCCTTCAGGCGTCGGATGCGGGGATCGATCTCGCACCGGACGGGGAGGTGGTCGTCGGGCCGGAGTTCCGGGCGCTGGAGGCGGCGTGGATCGAGGGGATCGCCGCGATGGCCCGTGCGGGCGCCCGGGTCGTCGTCGACGAGGTGTTCCTGGGCGGAGCGGAGTCGCAGCAGCGGTGGCAGAAGGCCCTGCGCGACCTGCGGGTGCTGTGGGTCGGCGTCCGGTGCGACAGCGCGGTGGCCGCGGACCGGGAGGTCGCACGAGGCGACCGGATCATCGGGATGGCCGCGTCCCAGGCGGATCTGGTCCACCGGGGCGTGGTCTACGACCTGGAGGTGGACACCACGCACGCCGAGGCGATGGAGTGCGCGCGGGCCATCGCCGCGCAGGTGACGTCCTCCCGGGCCTGAAGGACCGGCGCACCGACTGCGCGCAAGGTCCGAACCACGAGAACACCCCGGGCCCGGCGCGCAACTTGCGCGCCGGGCCCGGGCAGGTCGGGGCAGGTCGGGTCAGGCGGCGCGCTGGCCATGGACGAGGACGGGCAGGGAGCGGTTGACGAGGGCCTCGGCCGCGCGGGCGGCCTGGGAGGGCGCCATGAAGTCCGGCAGGTCGACGGCGGGGACGAAACGGGCGCCCAGCAGACCGCTCCTGCGCTGCGAGGAGACGGTGATCCGGGTGCTGTCGGGGACGGTGCCGCCGTCGAAGACGAGGTTGAGGCGTTGCAGGTAGCGGTCGGCCGGGGTGAAGTCGACGGCGAGGACGTCCGTCAGACGCACGATCAGCCCGGTGTCGGCGTGCAGGTGGCGGGCGGCGGCCAGGTGCGGCGGCTCGTTGGGGCGGGCGGAGCCGCCCGGCAGGATCATGCCGTCCATGTAGTCCGGGTCGACCAGGAGGACGTCGCCGCGCTGGTTGCGGATGAGGACGAGGCAGCCGAGCCGGCAGACGGGGGGCTTGGCGAGCAGGCGGGGGTCTTGCATGGAGGCGGGTCACTTTCTCGACGCGGCAGGGGAGTTCAGTCGTCCCGGGTGAGGCGCTCGTAGCGCAGGCCCTTGCGGAGCAGGTCGACCACGCGCAGCAGGTCGAGCGGACGGGCGGTGAGGTGGAGCAGGTAGCTGCACGTCAGGCGGCCGGTGTCCCAGTCGACTTCCAGCGTGGGGAGCCGGACGCCGCCGAGGGCGAGGACGGTGGTGAGGTCGTCGAGGACCTCGGCGGCCTGCCTGCGCTGCTCGGCGGTCGCGCGGGAGAGGGTGGAGGACACGGTGGTCACTCCCCCGGCCGCTTGTGGACCTCGAAGGCCCGCCAGGCGCTGTAGGCGTCCCCGAAGAAGGTGAAGGAGGCCAGTTCGCCGGTGGGACGGCGCAGCCACTCGCCGGTGAGCTCGTTGCGGACCCGGTAGCGGTCGGCCTCGGGGTCCCAGCGGACGCCGTAGCCGTGGAGGCGCGGGAGTTGGTCGTGGGGCATGGGGAACTCTCTGCGATCGGAGTTTCACGTTCTGTGCACATGCTGACGCAAGGTCACCTAGCATGGGAAGCGGCCTGCTACTTGCCAGAGGGCCGCACGGAAGTTGAGGGCTGCCATGAACAAGAAGAAGATCGACCCGGAGTCCAGCCCCTGGGCCCCCTTCGGAATCCAACTGCGCGCTTTCCGAGAGGCCAAGGACCTCCTCCAGGAGGAGCTGGCCCCGCTCATCGGGTGCTCCCCCTCGCACCTCTCCTACATCGAACTTGCCCACCGGCCCCCGAGTCGCAAGCTCGCCGAACTCTCCGACATCGCGCTCGACACCGGCGGCACCATGCTGCTGATGTGGTACCAGCTGAAGAACGCCGCGATCCTGGAGGGCTTCCCGGAGTACGCCCGCTACGAGGCCCTCGCGGAGCAGATCAGGATCATCGAGATCAACATCATCTACGGGCTTCTCCAGACCCGGGCCTACGCAACGGCCATCGAAATGGGTTACGCCAGGCAAAACGACACGAGCGAGAAGCTCGCAGAGGAACGTATCGAATTCAGGCTTGCCCGCCAGAAGATCTTGGAGCGGCCTCAGCCGCCGCTCCTGCACGTGGTGCTGGACGAGAGCTGTCTCAGGCGGATCGTCGGCGGACGTGACGTCATGATCGAACAGCTCCTCCATCTTGAGCAGTTGACCACTCGCCGCAACGTGGTCATCCAGGTGGCGCCGTATTCCCTCGGCGAATACCGGCCGTTCACGCACATGGCGACTCTCCTTACCATGCCAAACCGTAAAGTTCTCGCTTACGGCGAAATTGAGCAGCGCGGCTACATTGATCGCGATACCAAGTCGGTTGCCGCGCTAGTCAAGAGCTACGATCGGCTGGCGGTCGAGGCCCTCGGTCAGGCCGAATCGCTTGCTTTCATCCGTGCGGTAAGGAGGGACTTGGAGTGGATGTCGACCTGACGGAGGCTTCCTGGCGGAAGAGTTCGTACAGTGGCGGAGGCGGTGCGCAGTGCATCGAGGTCGCCGACGGATACGCCGGCGTCATACCGGTACGCGACTCCAAGGACCCCTCCGGTCCGGCCCTCCTGTTCCCCTCCCCCGCCTGGCAGGCCTTCGTCACCGCCGTCCGCGCCGGCGAGTTCGACGCCGGGTGAGCGGTCCGGGCCTGTCTTCGGCACCGGACCGCTCACCGCGTGCTACTCCTCGTCAGGCGGCTCGGCCCGCCGGGAGGAAGTTGATGCGTTCACGGATGACGGGGAAGCCCGCCTTGGCGAAGTTCGCGGCCATGGGGAAGTTGGCCCGGTCCGTCGCTCCGCCGATGAACTCCGCGCCCTGCTCGGCGAGGAGATGCGTGCACTCCGCGAGGAGGTCGTAGGCGTAGCCGCGGCCTCGCTGTTCCGGGACGACTCCGATGAAGCCGATGGTCGGGCCGGAGGGGTTGTGGGCCGGGATGTGGATGCCGGCCAGTTCGCCCTCCGGTGTGCGCGCGATCTGCCACCACTCCCGTGGGGAGGGGCACCAGTGGAAGAAGTCGAGTTCCTCCTGGGCGGCCTGGTCGAGGCCGCCTTCCCCGACGGCCCTGAGCGCGTGGGCGTCCAGGGTGACGGAGTGGATGCGGCGCAACGCGTCGAAGAACACGGCGTCGTCGGGTTCCGCGCTGAAGCGCAGGCGTCCGGGCCGCTCGGGCAGGCCCCGCTCCGGGGTCCAGCGGTACAGGAAGCGTTCCGCCAGGAGTTCGTACCCTGCGGCCCGTGCGGCGGCGAAACGGGCCTCGGCGCCGGCGCGCAGGCCGGCCTCCTCCCGCCATCCGCCGGGCAGGTTGATCTCCAGTTCGACCTTCCAGGGGGCCGAGCGCAGGAGTTCGGCCCCGGCCTGCTCCTCGCCCTCGGCGACGTCGAACCAGTTGATGTTGACGGGCTCCGGGTCGTCGGGGCCGCCCCACCAGGCGCCGCGTGCGACGACCTCGCCGTCGCGCAGGGCGACGCGCTTCCACTCGGGGCGGAACCGGGTACGCCGATGGGCTTCACGGGCGCCCATGGGGTCGGGGAGTGCGTCGAAGAGATGAGCGTCGCTCGCGCAGAGCGCGCGGATGACCGGATCGGTCATGGATTCCTCCGGGATACAGGCCTGCTCGGAGCGCTCCCGGTCAGAACTGACGAACCACGCCGGGACAGCGGAAGAGGGAGCGCTGGAATGGTGTGAACTGCACGGCACTCGCCTCCTTCCGTCCGTCTCAGGGCGTGGCCCACACGATAGGTGATCTTCCGCGGGTCCGTCCACGGCTCCCCGTGCTTCCCGACTCGGCGGGGATTGCGGGGGACGGGAGGCGTCCGTCCGGCTGTTGCGCGCGCCCCGTCCGCGGCCGGGCGAGGTGGCCGGGGATGCTCCTGGCGACCGGATCCGACACCCGTCGAGGAGCCCTCATGCCCTCCCCCCAGCGCCGCCGCGCCGCCGCGGCCGGCCTCGCCCTCGCGGCGGCCCTGACCGTGGCCGCCGCCGCGCCGCCCGCATCCACCGCCCCCGCGCCGGGGCTCGGCCGCTACTACCACCAGCGCCTCGACTGGCACAGCTGCCTCCAGGGCCCCGACGACCAGGTGGGCGCCGCGTTGGAGCAGGCCGGCGCCCGCTGCGCCGGCGTCACCGTGCCGCTCGACTACGCCGACCCCCGCGGTCGCACCCTGACGCTGGCGCTGTCCCGGATCGCGGCCACCGACACCCGCCACCGGATCGGCACGCTGCTGCTCAACGACGGCGGCCCCGCCGCCCCCACGCTCGGCGCGCCCCTGCGGGTGCGCGCCGCGCTCGAGGACACCGCCGGCCGCTACGACATCGTCGGCCTGGACCCGCGCTTCGTCGGCCGGAGCACCCCGCTGGACTGCGGCTGGCCGGTCGGCGGCCTCTTCTCCGCCGGGACGAGCCGCGCCTCCTTCGAGCGTCAGGTCGCCCTCCACCGGGACCTCGCGGCCAGGTGCCGTTCGGCGGCCGGCGACCTGCTGCCGTACGCGGGCACCGTCCCCACGGCGCGGGACATGGACGTGGTCCGGGGCGCGCTCGGCGAGCGGAGGATCTCCTTCCTCGGACTGTCCTACGGCACCTACCTCGGCACGGTGTACACGCAGTTGTTCCCCGGCCGCCTCGACCGGGCGGTCCTGGACGGCGCGACGCTCCCGCGCCACACCGGGCCCGCGCTGCTGCCCAACGTGGTGGCGGAGAACGAGCACGCGTTCGCCGACTGGGCGCGTTGGGCGGCGGCCCGCGACGGCGTCTACGGGCTCGGCCGCACCCGCGAGGAGGTGGCCGCCGGGATCCTGCGCACGGTGGAGGCGGCCGCGGCCCGCCCGCTGCTGGTCGGCAGCGGCGCCGACGCCTTCGCACTCGACGACACCCAGGTGCCGGTGCTGCTCTTCATCGCGCTCGCCGACGACTCCGACCCGCAGCGGGCGGCCCTCGCCGAGCAGATGGCGCAGCTGGCCGAGGCCGCGGCGGGCCGGCCGGTGACGCCCTCGGCCGCGACCACCGCCCTCCTGCGCCTGCTGTTCACCGCCCAGGGGTCAGCGACGGCCGGCAGTGCCCAGGCGATCCTGTGCGCGGACGGCCCGGCTGCCCGGGACCCGGAGGTGTACTGGCGCCGGATCGAGCGGGACCGCGCCGCTCACCCGCTGTTCGGGCCGCTGCTCGAGGACGTCAGCCCCTGCGCGTTCTGGGCCGTCGCGGGCGGGCCACCCGTCGAGGTGCGCCGCGACGCCCGGGTGCTGATCCTCTCGGCCACCGGGGACCCGCGCACCCCCTACCGGGACGGCGTCGCGCTGCACGGGATGCTGCCCTCCTCGCGGCTGCTCACCCTGCGGGGCGCCGACCGGCACGGGCTCTACGGGCTGTACGGCAACGCGTGCGTGGACGGCGCGGTCAACGCCTACCTGGCCGGCGGGCGCCTGCCGCAGACCGACCTGACCTGCACCCGGCAGTAGCGGGGGCGCGTGTGCCGCCCTGCCCGACCCGCCGGGAGCAGCCGGGGACCGGTCGGCCCGGTGATCGACTGTTTTCTGCCAAATTGGTCTCTACCATTGCCTCGAATCCGGGGTTCCGGAAGGCTCTGCGCCGGACGCCGGGAAGCGGACTCCGGCGTTCTCCCCCGAGTGAGGAAGACACCGACATGGCACTTCGCAAAGCGGTTTCCGGCATGGCCCTGGCCGGGCTGCTCACGGTCGCGGGCGGTCTGGCGGCCGCCCCCGCCGCCCAGGCGTCCACCACCCGGACGACCGGCTACACCTACGTCGGCATGTACCCCAGCGGCGCCGCGTGCGACGCCGCCGGCCAGGCCTACGTGGCGCGCGGGGAGGCGGTCGGCTACTTCTGCGACGTGGCCCCGACCACGGCCCGGCTCTCCGTCTGGTTCTCCTAGGAAGTTCCCGCCCCGGTCGTCGAACCCGGCGGCCGGCAGGCGCGGTTGACGGCCCCGCCGCCCGCCCCGGGGGGGGCGGCGGGGTCCTGCCGCCGCCCGGTCGGGTGATCTTCCACATCCCTCCTTGCGTGGCCGCTCGGCCGAGCGGTGTGCCGGCCGTCCCGGGGTCGAACGGCGCCGCGTACCACCTCGGCCTCGGCGACGACCGGGCCGAAGCACTCGGCTCCGTCACCGAGCTCACCTCGTCGGCTCCGAACCCGACCTCGGCGCCCTCCCGACCGCCGGTGTCAGGGTGGCGGTCCGGCTGTGGGGCGACGTGCTCCTCTCCCGTGGCGACGACCGCCGCGAGGCCACCACCACCTGGGCGAGGTCGTCGGGAACACCGGCACCCACCAGGACGTCGTCCTGATCGCCGGGGACCGGGCCGACCCCGCCTCCCGCCGCGTCCGCCTCTCCGACGCCTGGGCCGGCACCAGCTACCTCCTGGTGGAGGACGAGGACCCGGACGCCTTCGGTATCGGCTTCCAGGACATCACCGTCGAGAAGCAGGCCGCCCGGGCTGCCCTTCGGCGAGCGGCTCCGGAGCGGGAAGCCGGCCCGGCCGACTTCCCGCTCCTGACACCCGGGCGGGGGTCGTCCGTTCAGCCTGCGCCGGGGAGGCCTGCCTGCGGGACGCCGTCGCCCTCTTTCGCCGGCTCGGCTCCCCCGCGCCGAGGACGCCGCCGCCCGTCGCGGCGAGCTTCTTGCCGATGCGCGTGGGAGGTCCTCCTGGACGGGTGGCGGCGTCGCGGGCCCTGGTCGGCCGCGATCGCCGTGCGGGGCTGCCGAAGTGGCGGGCCGGGGCTGTTCCGTGGTGGCGGCCGGGGGTGTCCTGGGGGCCGGGTCCGGCGTCTTCGCCGGTCCCGGCCCCCTGTTGTCGCACCACATCCCGGGCGGCGCGGGGCGGCACTTCCATGACGGCGGGTTGACGTCCGCCTGTCGTTCGGGCCGGGTCCGGGCCGCCTCCCTCGGGGCGGGCGGTGGCGGTGGCCGACGGGCGCGCACCACGGGCCCGGCGGCCTGCGCCCGTATATTGCGGTGCGTCCGGCGGGGCGGCTCGGTAGGGTGCACCGCCATGGCATCGGAACTGGAACGGCCCCCGCTCCTGGCGGACGAACGCACCGCGATCGTCGGCTGGCTGGACCTGCAGCGGAAGATCCTGCGCTGGAAGTGCGAGGGGCTGGGCGACGAGGACGCGCACCGCTCGGTCCTGCCGGCCTCGCCGGCGATGACGATGGCCGGCCTGCTGTCCCACATGCGCTGGACCGAGTACCTGTGGCTGGAGGTGCTGTTCCTCGGCGGTGACAAGAAGCGGCACCCGGTGTTCGACGGGTCGGGCGAGGACGCCGACTGGCACACCGGCGGGCGTCCGCTGGCCGAGCTGCTCGCGGAGTACGAGGCCCAGTGCGAGCGCAGCGACGAGATCGTCGCGGCGGCCTCCCTGGACGACGTCGGCCGCCACCGCGACTTCCGCGCCGGCGGCGCCAACCTGCGCTGGATGCTGATCCACCTCGTCGAGGAGACGGGCCGCCACGCGGGGCACGCCGACATCGTCCGGGAGCTGCTGGACGGCTCCAAGGGGTACTACTGAACGCCGACGTCCCGTCCGGTGACCCGATGCTGGAACTGCTGTCGGCGGACGGGCCGGATCCGGACCACGCGCGGGCGCTGATGCTCTACGGCCGCCTGGTCGGCACGTGGGACATCAGCAACCGCTACCTGTTCCCCGACGGCCGGTGGCGCACCGCGGCGGGCGAGTGGCGCTTCGGCTGGGCGCTGGGCGGCCGGGTGGTGCAGGACGTGCTCTTCTGCCCGGACTTCCACGGCCGGTTCCCCGGCACCACCCTGCGCATGTACGACGTCACGACCGGGCTGTGGCGGATCACCTGGATCTCGCCGAAGCTCCCCTCGTACTTCTCCCAGGTCGGCCGTTCCGACGGTGCCGGCGGGATGGTCCAGGAGGGCACCGACGCCCAGGGCCGGCGCTCGCGGTGGACGTTCACCGACGTCACGCCGACCTCCTTCCGCTGGCAGGGCTTCAGCGCCGCCCCCGCCTCCCCGGGCTCCCCGGAGGGCGGGTTCGAGCTGTTCCAGGAGATGCACGCGACGCGCACCGGCTAGGGGCGGTCTCGCCCCGCAGCCGCGAGTTCGACGACAGGCCTAGGGCTGGCTGCGGGTGAAGGTGCCCAGGCCGTCGTGGTCGAACTGCTCGACCACGGCCTTGGCGGCCTTGCCGTCGCCGCCGACGGTGAAGGTCACCCCGGACAGGCCGACGGCGTTCTCGCCGCGGGTGCGGAAGCTGAACACGTCCCCGGCGTAGTGCTGGAGCGGGAACTGGAGGTTGTCCGGGCCCAGGCTCATCACCAGGGCGCCGCCGTTGCCGGTGGTCACGGTCAGCGGTCCGTAGTAGCCGTTGGTGTAGGTGCCGACGTAGGCGGCGTCGGGCTTGGCGGGGGCGGCGCCGGCCGGGGGCTTGGTGTAGTCGGTGGGCGAGGTGCCGGCCACCAGGGCGGCGGGGACGACCTTGCCGAGGAAGCCGAGCCAGTCGACGGTCTCGTGGCCCTCCTGGGCGAGGTCGAGGAACTCCTCGGCCACCGCCTCGGGCAACCCGGTGGGCTGGCCGTTGGTCAGCACGACGATGCCCAGCCGCTCGGCGGGCAGCAGGGTGACGACGGTGGCGGCGCCCAGGAGGAAGCCGCCGGAGTGGTTGAGCCGCAGCCGGCCGCGGTTGTCGCGGCCGACGTTCCAGCCGAGGCCGTACTGGCCGGGGTTGCCGGCGGGCGCGGCGGGCGGGTTGGCGAGGCTGTGCGGCAGCCAGGTCTCGCTCAGGGCGGCCGTGTCGACGACCTGGCGGCCCTCGAAGGAGCCGCCGGCGAGTTGCAGCCGCATCCAGCGGGCGAGGTCCTGCGCGGTGGAGCTGACGCCGCCGGCCGGGGACTGCGCATCGGCGTTCTCGGTGGTGCTCACCTGCCAGCCGCCCCCGCCGCCGCCACCGCTGCTGCCGCTGTCGTTGCCGCCGGTGCGGACGTGGGGCGCGGCCTTGTCGGTCGCGTGGTCGTAGGCGGAGCGCCGGGAGCTCGTGGCGGCCATGCCGAGCGGTTGGTAGAGGAGGTCGGCGGACAGGTCCTCCCAGGCCTCGCCCTTGGCCTTGGCGACGGCCACGGCCGCTTCGGTGAGGCCGTAGTTGGTGTAGGCGTAGTGGGCGCGGAAGGGGGCCAGGGGCTGGTCGCGCAGGTGCTGGAGGATGTGGTCGCGCGGGTAGCCGAGGTCCTGGAGGAGGTCGCCGGCGTGGTCGGGCAGGCCGCTGCGGTGGGAGAACAGGTCGGCGATCGTCACGTGGCCGCCGGTCCAGGGGTCGGCGAGGGTGAAGCCGGGGTCGTGGGCGGAGACGGGGTCGTCCCAGGTGGCGGCCTTCTGGCCGACGGCCGCGGCGACGACGGTGGAGGCGATCGGCTTGGAGACGGAGGCGAGTTGGAAGACGGTGTCGGGGGTCACGGGGTCGGGCTTGCCGAGTTCGCGGACGCCGTAGCCCTTGGCGTGGACGACCTTGTCCCGGTGGACGACGGCGAGGGCGAGGCCCGGTACGCCGGTCCTGCGCATCGCGTCCTGGACGTAGGCGTCGATCCGGTCGACGGCGGTGGCCACCTGCTGGTCGGTCAGCTGCGGGGAGGGCTGCGGCGGCGCGGTCGGCACGGCACCGAAGGAGCTGGGGGCGCCCGGGGAGCCGGGGGCGGCCCCGGGGTCGGTGGCGGCGGCGGAGGTGCACCCGGCGAGCAGCAGGGCGGCCAGCAGGGGGGCGGCGGTGCGGTGTCCCGGCCCGGCGGCGGTGCGGCGGTGCATGGGTCCTCCCTCGTCCGGGCGGCGCGGCCGTGCCGCCTCATCGCGTGAGTATTGGACGGCCCGGGGCGGCCCCGGCGGGTGCCGCGCACCGGGGCGGGCGCAATCACCCGTCCGGCGGCGGGGGGGGTCGCGGGGGTGGGGGGAGGGCCGGAGGAGGGAGGCGGGGGAGAGGGCGCGCCGCCTTCCCGCGCCCCCCGCCTCTCTTCTCTGCCCCCTCCC
>NZ_JBVKDS010000005.1:381591-394492 GCF_055633695.1 Kitasatospora sp. NPDC114501
AGCGGGACGCCGGCCGGGCCGGCGTCCCGCTGCGCGTCCGCGCCCCCGGGTGCTACTCGATGACCTCGGCCTTCAGGATGACCACGTCGTCCGTGGGGACGTCCTGGTGGCCGGCCTTGGAGCCGGTGGGGACGGCCTTGATGGCGTCGACGACGTCCCGGCCCTCGACCACCTCGCCGAAGACGGCGTAGCCCCAGCCCTGGGGGTTCTTGCCGCTGTGGTTGAGGAAGTCGTTGTCGGCGACGTTGACGAAGAACTGGGCGGTGGCCGAGTGCGGGTCCCCGGTGCGGGCCATCGCCACGGTGTACCTGGTGTTCTTCAGGCCGTTGTCGGCCTCGTTCCGGATGGGGGCGCGGGTCTTCTTCTGCCGCAGGCCGGGCTCCATTCCGCCGCCCTGGACCATGAAGTTGTCGATGACCCGGTGGAAGACCGTCCCGTCGTAGAAGCCGTCCCGGACGTACTGGAGGAAGTTGTCCACGGTGGCGGGGGCCTTCTGCGCGTCGAGCCGGAGAACGATGTCGCCGTGGTTGGTGCTCAGCTTGACGTTCGACATGACTACCTCACTGTCTGCATGGTGGCGGCTACGAAGCGTTCACGCGCATTGTGACAGCAGGGGCGGGCGTGCACGGTTGAGGCGCTTCAGTTGGCGAGGCTGAAGTCGCCGCCGACGGGGGCGGCGAGCTTGTCGATGCCGGTGAGCGCGGTGAGGGTGGGCACGGGGGTGCTGCTGTCGGTGGTGGTGCCGTCGCCGAGCTGGCCGGAGCCGTTGCTGCCCCAGGAGTGCACGGTGCTGGTCCCGGACAGGGCCACGGTGTGCTCCCGGCCGCCGGCCACCAGCCGGACGCCGGTCAGGCCCGGGACGGTGACGGGCACGACGCGGAAGACGGTGGTGCCGTCGCCGAGTTGGCCGGCGGTGTTCTGGCCCCAGGCCTTGAGGCGGTTCTCGCTGTCGACCACGGCCAGGCTGTGGTTGCAGCCGGCCGCGATCCGGGTGACGCCGCCGCTCCAGGTCGCCTGGGTGGTGACCGGGGTGAAGCGGTTGATGGTGGTGTTGTCGCCGAGCTGGCCGGTGGCGTTGTAGCCCCAGGCCCTGATCGTGGCGCCGGCGCCGGGCTTGCCGACCAGGGCGAGGTTGTGGCCGGCGCCGGCGGCGATGCGGCTGACCCCGCTCAGGCCGGTGACCGGCGCGGGGATGCCGCGGTTGGACGACGTGCCGTCGCCGAGCTGGCCGTTGAAGTTGTAGCCCCAGGCCCACACGGTGCCGTCCTCGCGCAGGGCCAGGCTGTGGTGGAGGCCGGCGGCGATGGCGACGATACGGGTCAGGCCCTCGACGCGGGTGGGCATGCTGGTGTCGGCGCCGGTGCCGTTGCCGAGCTGGCCGTGCTTGTTCTGGCCCCAGGCCATCACGGTGCCGTCGCCGAGCAGGGCGAGGCTGTGGGCGCCGCCGGCGGCGATCTCGACGGCGTCGGTGAGGTTGACCACCTGGCCGGGCGCGTTGTGGCTGAACACCGTGCCGTCGCCGAGCTGGCCCGCGCCGTTGACGCCCCAGGACTGCACCGTACGGTCCTTCAGCAGGGCCAGGCCGTGGCCGGCGGCGGGGCCGAACCCGCCGGCGGCGATCTGCACCACCTCGGTGCTGGTGAGTCCGAGCACGGCGGTGGCCGTGGTGCGGAGGTCGGTCCAGGTGCCGTCCCCGAGCTGGCCGGAGCGGTTGTTGCCCCAGGACTTCAGGCGCTTCTCTGCCATGCGACGATGCCTCTTTACCTCTATGACAATAAGTCAAATCGTCGATACGTCAGGGCGGTTGACGACTCCACGATCATGGCCCGACGCTACCCAGGTGCCCGTCGCGGCACGGGGAACGGCGGCGCCCGCCACCCGATCGGGTGACGACGGGCCCGCGGCCCCGCCCCGTCCGCATTCCGTACGCCCTGCCGTTGTGTGTCCGGCCCGTCACCCCTAGTGTCGGCGGTCTGCGGTGCGCGGGCAGCGCACCGGACCCGTCACGCCGTTGAGGAGGCAAGCCCGTGGCCGACACCTTCGTGCCCGTGGAACCGACCGCGTACGTCACGCAGCGGAACCTGGCCGGCGCCAAGGAACTCCCCGGCTCCCCGGCCGACTTCGAGAACGCCCGGCGCGGGCTGCTCGCGGCCCCGCCCTACCGCGCGCTGCCGTCCCGGGACGGCCGGGAGGCGATCTGGCGGTTCCACGCCTTCGACTTCCTGGCCCAGGACGCCCCCGGCACGGTGGCGGCGCCGCTCTGGCACCAGGGCCGACTGGCGTTCGCCTCCGGCCTGTTCCGGGTCGCCGACGGCCTGTACCAGGTGCGCGGCTACGACCTCGCCAACCTGACCGTCGTCACCGGCCCCGACGCCCTGCTGGTGATCGACCCGCTCGGCTCCTACGAGACCGCCCGCGCGGCCCTGGCCCTCTACCGCTCCACCACCGGGGACGTGCGGCCGGTGCGGGCGGTGGTCCACACCCAGAGCGGGGTGGACCACTTCGGGGGCGTGCGCGGACTGTTCGCCGGCGCCCGCGCCGGCCTGCCCGCCGACCTCGCGGTGTACGCGCCCGAGGGGTTCCTCGCCGACGCGGTGCACCGGCAGGTCACCGCGGGCGCCCACACCGCCCGCCTCGTCGACTACGCCTACGGCACCCGGCTCGACGCCGGCCCGCACGGCCTGGTCGGCTGCGAACTCGGCCGCACCGTCTCCACCGGCCGGCCCGACTTCCTCGCCCCCACCGACACCGTCGGCGGCCCGCTGTGCGCCCCCACCCCCCGGGCCCACTGGCCCGCCTGGGCCCGCCTGGCCGGCGTCCCCTGGCAGGAGGGCCTGTACGCCGTCCAGGCGGCCGGGGTGCGGATGGTCCTCCAGCCCGCCGGCGGCCACGCCTCCCCCGCCGAACTGAACCTCTACCTGCCCGACCACCGGGCCCTGCACCTGGCCGGCGCCGGACTGCTCGGCGCCCCCGGCCCGGACCGCGCCGACCTGCTGGACGCCACCGCCGCCGCGTTCGGCGCCGCCGCCGACCTGGGCACCTGCGCGTACGGGGCCCCGGTGCGGGGCGCCCCGCAGGTCGGCGCGTGGCTGACCGCCCACCGCACCGCCGCCCGCACCGCCCCCGACCCGGGCCCCGCCGCCCCGCTGCTCGCCCACCCCGGCTACCTCGACACCCCCTCCCGCACCGTGCGCGAGGTCTGGGCCCGGCTGACCGGCACCGCCCTGGGCGCCGCCCGACCGGCCGTCACCGCCCGGGCCGAACTGGCGGCACCGGACGGCGCGCGGCGGGCGGTGGACGCGGCGCAGCGCGCGTACGAGGGCGTGGGTTCGGGCGCGGGTTCGGGCGCGGGTTCGGGCGCGGGTGCGGGCGCGGGCGCGGGTGTGGGCGCGGGTGTGGGTGCGGGTGTGGGCGCGGGTGTGGGTGCGGGTGTGGTGCCGGACTACGCGCGGGCGGTGCTGCTGCTGGACCCGGTGGTCTCGGCGTGCGCCGTCCCGGCGGCCGTCCCCGGGGAGGTGGAGCGGCGGGCGCGGGAGCTGCAGTCGCGGGCGCTCACCCAGCTCGGCTACCTCGCGGAGCACGGGCGGCTGCGCAACGCGCTGCTGACGGCGGCCCGGGACGTGCTGGAACCGGGTGCGGCGCGGGCGCGGTTCGCGGGGACGGTGGCGGACCTGGCGGTGTGCGCGGACCCGCTGGCGATCTGAGGCGCGGGCCCGGCGGGCGGCGCGGCCCGCGGGCCGTACGGTTCGCCGGGCCGTACGGTTCACCGGGCCGTACGGTTCGCCGGGCCGGGCCGTTCGCCGGGTGCGAAGGCACGGCGGCGCGGGTGGGCGGCGGGGGTTCAGGCCGCGCCGAAGTGGCGTTCGGTGTCGGCGACCGGCGTCCGCGGGAAGGCCGTTGCGGGCAGGTCGCTCAGGGCGGCGGGGCGGCGGGGCGGCGCAGCAGCGGGTTCGGCTCGTAGGCGAAGGTCCGGGTGAAGCGGGTGGCGCCGCCCGGGAGGGGTTCGAGCAGGTAGTCCTCGCCGTAGCGCCGGTACAGCGGCGGGCTGGCCCGGGTGACGCGGAAGGCGTGGCGTCGGCCCTCCTCCCAGTGCACGAACTCCTCGTGCAGGGGCAGCGTTCGCCGTGCGGTGATCTCCCGGGTCGTGCCAGGGCCGTGCGGCGGCGGCGAGGTGCGGCGGCGGCGAGGTGTGGCGGCCGCCGGCCGGGCCCCGGCGCCAGGACGGCGGTGCGGGGCCGGCGAGCCCCTGCCACACGCTCGCCGGCGCGACCGGCAGGTCCATGGCGAAGCGGTGGGGGGTGCGGCGCGGTGTCGAAGAAGGACGTGTCGAAGCGCTCCAGCGCGGACCAGGGCATCGCCGGGCCTCCTCGGGTGGGTCGGGATCCGCCCGAGCGTGCCGGGCGCGGTGAGGGGGCGTCCCCGTCAGGCGATGCGGTGGGCCAGGCCCGGGTAGTCGGCGACCAGGCCGTCGGTGTCCAGCAGCAGGTCCGCCCGGTAGTCGCCGCCGGCGTAGCGGACGGTGGCGCGGCCGTCCTCGTGGCGGCGCAGGTGGGTGTAGGTCTGGCGGGAGGGCACGACCACCAGGTCGGGGACGCGGATCCAGGCCATCAGGAAGTGGTGTTCGCCCGGCTGTCGGTGGAGGGCGTGGCGCAGTACGGGCGGGGTGTTGGTGAGCGGGGACAGGCCGAGGTCGCAGTCGAGGGCGCCGGTCAGGTCGGGGCGCTCGGTGCCGTCGACGGTCCACCGGCCGGTGTGCTCGTCGCGGCGCAGGTCCAGGGTGCGGGTGGTGTCGGGGGTGCGGGCGGTGACGTGCATGCGGCGGGTGGTGAAGCCGTCGCCGGTGGCGAGTTCGTAGTCGAGCCAGTACGGGGCGGGTTCGGCGGCTGCGGCGCGGCCGTGGGCGCTCAGGGTGCGGGTGCCGAGGTCGATCCAGGAGGTCTCCAGGCCGGCGGTCTCGGTGACGCGCCAGGTGGGTACGGCGGTGTGGGCGGCGGCGGTGTGGGCGGTGGGGCTGGTCATTCGTGCACGGTAGTACGGGCCGCCGACAGCGGCCCGGGCCCCGCGCCTGCGCCCGCTCGCCCACTCGGCCGGTCGGCGCAGCGGGGCGGGCCGGGGCCGTCGGGGCGTGTTAGCAATGACCGCGGGGGCGGGGGGTGTCCATGCGGAAGCGCGTGGAGCGCGTGGAGCACGTGGAGCGCGTGGATCACGTGGAGCGCTCAACGCACTCGATTGCCGGAGGCCGTCTTGTCGCACCACCTCGGCGGACCGAACCTGCGCTCACCGGAGGGTGACGCGCGCCTGGACCTGACCGACCTGTTCGCCTTCGGGGCGCCGGAGCCGGGCCGGACGGTGCTGATCATGAACGTGAACCCGGTCGCGCCGTCCGGCGGGCAGGCCTTCCACCCGCGGGCGGTGTACCGGATCGACGTCGACACCGACGGGGACCGGCGGGCCGACCTCGCCTACAGCTTCACGTTCTCCGAGCCGGAGGGCGGGGAGCAGACCATGACGGTGCGGCGCGCCACCGGTGCGGGGGCGCGCGGGCTGGAGGCGACCGGGGAGGTGCTGGTGTCCGGGGCGCCGGTGAGCTTCACGGGCACGCCCGCGGTGGTGGAGGCGGGGGCGTACCGGGTGAGCGCGGGGCTGCGCAGCGACCCGTTCTTCGCGGACCTGGACGGGATCGTGAAGGACTTCCGGTGGACGGGGGTGGACTGGGGTGCGGACAAGAACGTGTTCGGGATCGTGCTGGAGGGGCCGGACGCGGCGTTCGGGGAGGCGTCGGAGATCGGGGTGTGGGCGCGGGTGAGCGTGCGCAAGGACGGGCGGCTGGTGTCGGTGGACCGCGGTGCGCACCCGTCGCTGACGGCGTACTTCAACGAGGAGGACGTGAAGGACGCGTACAACGCCGGGGAGCCGGTGGACGACTGGGACACCTACCGGGAGCCGTGGACGGCGAAGCTGCAGCACTTCGGCGGGTACACGGCGGACGCGGCGCAGGCGCAGCTGCGGCTCGTGCTGCCGGACATCCTGCGCTACGACCGGGCCCGTCCGGCGGGCTATCCGAACGGGCGCACGCTGACGGACGACGTGACCTCGGCGCGGCTGTCGATGCTCACCGACGGGAAGGTGTCCGGCGACCGCATCGGTCCGCACACCGATCTGTTGCCGCACTTCCCGTACCTGGGCCACCCGCACTGACCGGCTGCCGGGGCCCTGGCGCCCCTGCCGCCTCTGCCGACCCCTGCCGCCCTGCCGCTTCTGCCGCCCCCTGGGCGGGTGCCCCGTAGGGTGGCGGCATGTCTGTTCCCGTGGAGCTGGTGGTGTTCGACTGCGACGGTGTGCTGATCGACAGCGAGCGGTTGGCCGTGCGGGTGGACGAGCGGGTGGTCGCCGAGGCGGGGTGGCCGCTGTCGCGCGAGGAGCTCGTCGAGCGGTTCCTGGGCCGTTCGCACGCGTTCATGACCGCCGAGATCGAGGCGCACGCGCAGGTGGCGCTGGAGCCGGGCTGGGACGAGCGGCTCCAGGACCTGTACGACGAGGTGTTCGCCGCCGAACTGGCCCCGGTGGAGGGGGTGGTGGCGGCGCTGGCCGCGCTGCGGGAGGCCGGGGTGGCGGACTGTGTGGCGTCCTCCAGCACCCACGCGCGGCTGCGCTCGACGCTCGGGCGCACCGGGCTGCTGGCGCGTTTCGCCGGGCGGATCTTCAGTTCGCAGGACGTGGAGCGCGGCAAGCCCGCGCCGGACCTGTTCCTGCACGCGGCCGCCGCGATGGGTGTGGAGCCGGCGGCGTGCCTGGTGGTCGAGGACAGCAAGTACGGGGTGGCCGCGGCGCGGGCGGCGGGGATGCGGTCGCTGGGCTTCCACGGCGGGCTGACGCCGCGGGCGTGGCTGGAGGGGCCGGGCACGCGTACGTTCGCGGACATGCGGGAGCTGGCGGCGCTGGTCGCCGGGGCCGGGTCGCTGCCCCTGCCGTAGCCGCAGCCCTGGCGGCGGGGCCGGCGGGGCGAGCGGGGCGAGCGGGCGCGCCCCTGTCGGATGTCAGGGACCGCCGCGGGCGCCGGATTCCTAGGCTGACGGGCACCGGACGGATCGATCGTCCGTCCTCGTACCAGCCAAGGGAGCACCCCCATGCGCAGTTTCACCCATGCCGTCGCCGTCCTGGCCCTGGCCGCCGCCGCCCTGACCACGACGGGGGCCGGCGGCGCCGGCGCCGCGGACGGCGAGTGGGCGGGCTGCCCGTGGGGCGCGGTCTGCGTCTACCCGCAGGACCAGGACCCGGCGGTCAGCCCCAGCGCCGTCTACCGGAGCTACGGCGCGCACGAGCTGAGCGGCCAGTACGGCAACCACTGGGTGCTCAACAACCAGAGCGGTGGCGCGCACGCCCGGCTGTGCCGGGGTGCGGGCGGCGCGGACTGCGTCTACGACCTCTCCTCGCCCAAGGGCGTGTACTACGACCTGGGCCCGGTCAACTCGATCACCCTCGACCGCCCCTGACGCCGGGCCAGGTCTGCGCCGGGCAGTGCGCGCCGCACGAGGGGAGCGGCGGGCACTGCCCGCTTTCCGCGTCCCGCCCCCAGGCGCGTTCACGAAGATAACGAGTGGTGGTGGATTCCCGGCAGTCCGGTTTTACTTATTGACGTCATGTACGCGCTCAGGTTAACTCCCCCCACCCCGCCGCGACGCCGCGGCGACCCCAGGGAGAGGCCTCCGTATGAACGCCGTACTGCGTCGCGCCCTCGTCTCCACCGTGGGCCTCGCACTGACCCTGTCCATGACCGCCGCCTGCGGGAAGGCCGGCGGCGCCAAGGCCGAGGCCTCCAGCCCCGGCAGCCCGGACACCATCGGCCTGCTGCTGCCCGAGAACGCCTCCTCCGTGCGCTACGAGTCCTTCGACCGGCCGTTCATCGAGGCCAAGGTCAAGGCCCTGTGCGCGCGGTGCAAGGTGCTGTACAACAACGCCGAGGGCAGCGCCGCCAAGCAGAAGCAGCAGTTCGACACCCTGCTCGCCCAGGGCGTCAAGGTGATCGTCCTCGACCCCTACAACGCCAAGTCCACCCAGGGCTGGGTCCAGGAGGCCGCCGCCAAGGGCGTCAAGGTCGTCGCCTACGACCGCCTGGCCGCCGGCCCGGTCGCCGCCTACACCTCCTTCGACAACGAGAAGGTCGGCGAACTCCAGGGCCAGGCCCTGCTGGCCGCGCTCGGCGCGCAGGCCGCCGAGGCCGACATCGTCATGATCAACGGCGACGAGGCCGACCCCAACGCCGCCCAGTTCAAGGCCGGTGCGCACCGGGTCCTGGACGGCAAGGTCAAGAAGGTCGTCTACGAGCAGTCCGGGCAGTGGGAACCCACCGTCGCCGGGCAGAAGATCTCCGCCGCCGTCACCGAGTTCGGCAAGAACGGCTTCCAGGCCGTCTACTCCGCCAACGACGGCATGGCCGCCGCCATCATCACCCAGCTCAAGGGCGCCGGCATCACCGTCCCCGTCGGCGGCCAGGACGCCGGCCTGGACGCGATCCAGCGCATCGTCAACGGCGACCAGGCGTACACCATCTACAAGGCCTACCGCCCGCAGGCCGAGGCCGCCGCCGAACTGGCCGTCGCCCTCCTGCAGGGCAAGGACGTCAAGGCGATCGCCGACACGAGCGTCGACAGCGCCACCGACAAGGACATCCCGGCCAAGCTGCTCGACGCCAAGATCGTCACCAAGGACAACATCGCCGCCACCGTCCTGGCCGACGGCCTCTACAAGGCCTCCGACATCTGCACCGCCGACTACGCCGCCGCGTGCGCCGCCGCCGGCCTCAGGTAGCCCCGCGCGCGGACCCTCCGGTGCCACTGAGGCCTGCGAGGCCTCCCGACGCCGCTGAGGCCTCCGGGCCTCCCAGGTGCCGCTGAGGCCTGCGGGGCCTCCCGGTGCCGCCGGGGCCTCACCCGGCAGCACTCCGGCATCACTCCAAGCAGCCGCTCCCCCAAGGTGGTCGTTCCCGTGACAGGCGCACCCGTCCTCCACCTGCGCTCGGTCTCCAAGCGCTTCGGTGCCGTCCAGGCCCTCACCGACGTCGACCTCACCGTCCACGCCGGCGAGGTCCTCGCCCTCGTCGGCGACAACGGCGCCGGCAAGTCCACCCTCGTCAAGACCATCGCCGGCGTCCACCCCGTGGACGACGGCACCCTCACCTGGCACGGCGAACCCGTCCGCCTGGCCCGCCCCCAGGACGCCACCGCCCTCGGCATCGCGACCGTCTACCAGGACCTCGCGCTGTGCGACAACCTCGACGTCATCGCCAACCTCTTCCTCGGCCACGAGAAACGCCGCCGCGGCCTGCTCGACGAGGTCGCCATGGAGCAGCACGCCCGCCGGCTGCTGGACTCCCTCGCCATCCGCATCCCCGACGTGCGCGCCCCGGTGGCCGCGCTGTCCGGCGGGCAGCGGCAGGTGGTGGCCATCGCCCGCGCCCTGGTCGGCGAGCCGGCCCTGGTGATCCTGGACGAGCCCACCGCGGCGCTCGGCGTCGAACAGACCGCCCAGGTCCTCGACCTGGTGGAACGGCTGCGCGAGCAGGGCCTGGCGGTCGTGCTGGTCAGCCACAACATGGCCGACGTACGGGCGGTGGCCGACACCGTCGCCGTGCTGCGCCTGGGCCGCAACAACGGGCTCTTCCCGCAGGCGGGCACCACCCAGGAGCAGATCGTCGCCGCGATCACCGGCGCCACCGACAACGCCCACGCCCGCCGCCGGGCCCGCCGCACCGAGGAGGCCGAGGACCTGTGAGCACCCCCGAAGCACCCGCCCCCACCGACGGAGCCCCCGCCGACACCGCCGCCGACACTGCCGCCGACACCGCCGTCCCCGCTGCCGTCCCCGGCGCCGGTGCCGGTGCCGGTGCCGTCCCGGCCGCCGATCCGCGGCTGCACCAGCGCGCGGCGGGCTGGGCCGGACACGTGGCCGCCGCCCGCCACCGCCTGGCCTCCGGCGAGCTCGGCTCGCTGCCGGTCGTCGTCGGCCTGCTCGTCATCGCGATCGTCTTCCAGTCCGTCACCCACCACTTCCTGCAAGCCGACAACCTCACCAACATCACCCGCTTCATCGCCGGGCCAGGCCTGATCGCGGTCGGCGTCGTCTTCGTGCTGATCCTCGGCGAGATCGACCTCTCCCTCGGCTCGGTGGCCGGCGCCGGCGCGGCGGTCGCCGCCGTACTCGCCGTACGCCAGGACCTGCCCGAGTGGCTCGCCATCCTCGCCGCCCTCGGCGCGGCCTGCGCCATGGGCCTGCTGCACGGCTTCTTCTTCGCCCGTATCGGCGTGCCCGCCTTCGTCGTCACCCTCGCCGGGATGCTCGCCTGGAGCGGCCTGCAGGAGTGGGTCCTGGGCGACGCCGGCACCGTCAACAACCGCCACGACGGCATCATCGCGGCCCTGGACACCACCTTCCTCGGCGACGGCGACATCGCCTACGCCTGGGCCCTGGCCGTCCTCGCCCCCGCCCTCTACCTGGCCGCCCGCCTGCACACCGCCCGCCGCCGGCGCGCCGCCGGCCTCACCGCACCCCCGGCCGCCGACAGCGCCGTACGCGCCGGCGCCCTGGCCGTCCTCACCCTCGCCACCGCCTACACCCTCAACCAGGACCGCGGCCTGCCACTGTCCCTGGTCGTGCTGCTCGCCACCGTCCTCGTCACCGACTTCGTGCTGCGCCGCACCCGCTACGGCCGGCAGGTCTTCGCCGTCGGCGGCGGCGTCGAGGCCGCCCGCCGCGCGGGCGTCAACGTCACCCGGGTACGGATCTCCGTCTTCGTGCTCGCCGCGTTCCTGGCCGGCCTCGGCGGCCTGTTCTACGCCTCCCAGCAAGGCTCCGCCGACAAACAACTCGGCAGCGGCAACGTCCTGATGAGCGCGATCGCCGCGGCCGTCATCGGCGGCACCAGCCTCTTCGGCGGACGCGGCAAGACCTGGTCCGCCCTGCTCGGCATCCTCGTCATCCAGTCCATCACCACCGGCCTGGACATGGTCCACGCCGCCCAGGCCATCCAATACATGATCACCGGCGCCGTCCTCCTCGCCGCCGTCGTCCTCGACTCCCTCACCCGCCACACCCGCACCACCACCCACAGATAACCCGACACCACCCCCAGGCCCCCCGGCGCCCCCCTTGTGCGCGGGAAGTCGGACCCGCCGACTTCCCGCGCAACGTCGACGAGGCTTCCGGGCGCTGCGGTCGCGCCGTCTGCGGGGAGAGGGGTCGTGCATCCGGGCGAGGCGGGCCCGGCGGCGACGTCTACGCCCGGTCATGCGGTTGCGGAGGGCGGCCGGCCGTTTCAGCACCGGGGCGCGGCCCCTGCGGGCCGGCGAAGGGGCAGACGCGGGAACGGCGGGCCGAGGCCCCGTTGACGGCCGCGGCGGGCCGCTCTACAACGGAGCACAGGCCCCGGACGCGGTGGGCCGTGCCCCCGGCGCGGCCCACCGGGGCGACCCGAGAGACCGAGGAGCAATGCCATGGCTCCGGACGACCATCGCTGCCCGGTCCTGGACATGACCGGCCGGGCCCTGCACCAGCAGAACGCGGAGCTGCGCTCCGCCGGGCCCGCCGTGCGGGTCGAGCTCCCCGGCGGCATCATCGCCTGGTCCGTGACCCGCGGCTCGGTGATCCGCGCCCTGACCGGCGACCCGCGGCTCTCGCGCGACCCGCGCAAGCACTGGCCCGCCCTGGCCTCGGTGCCCCAGGGGTGGCCGATGGGGCCGCTCGCGCTCCAGCAGAACTTCTTCAACCTCCACGGCGGCGAACACCGCTCGGCACGACGGCACATGGCGCCCTCGTTCTCGCCCCGCCGCGTGTCCGCGCTGCGCCCCGGGATCGAGGCGACGGCCGCCGCCCTGGTCGGCGCGTTCCGCACACTCGCCCCCGGCCAGGCCGTGGACCTGCGCCGCGCCCTGTCGCTCCCGCTGACCATGACGGTGATCTGCGACCTCTTCGGCGTACCCGCCGACCTGCGGCCCCGGATCGGCAGGACGATGGACACCATGGTGACGACGACGACCACCCCCGAGCAGATGACCCTCTCACGGGCCGAGATCGACGTGGCGCTCGCCGAACTGCTGGAGCTCAAACGCCGCGACCCCGGGCCCGACCTCGCCAGCGACGTCGCCGCCGTCAGCACCGGCGCCGGGACGGGCCGCACCGAGCAGGAGTCCCGCGACACGCTCTTCCTGATGCTCGGCGCCGGGTACGAGACCGCGGCCAACCTCATCACCAGCGCCGTCCAGGCGCTCCTCACCCACCCCCGCCACCTGGCCCTGGTCCGCGAGGGCACCCTCGGCTGGACGGACGTCATCGAGGAGACCCTGCGCCACGAGAGCCCGGCGATGCACATCCCGCTGCGCTACCCGCTGGAGGACATCGACCTCGGCGAGGACGTGGTCATCCGGAAGGGCGAGCCAATCCTGCTCGGATTCGGCGCGGCCGGCCGCGACCCGCAGGTCCACCCGGACCGGCCGGACGACTTCGACCCCACCCGCCCCGGCAAGGAGCACCTGGCCTTCGGGCACGGCCCGCACTTCTGCCTCGGCGCGCCGCCAGCCCGGCTGGAGGCCGAAGTGGCCCTGGACCGCCTCTTCACCACCTATCCCGACGCCGCCCTGGACCCGTCCAAGGCGGCACCCGCCCCGCGGCTGGCGTCCGTCATCATCAGCGGCCCGTCCGAACTGTGGATCGTCCCGACCCCCGCCCCGCCCGCCACGGTGTGACACCCCGGCGCCACGGGCCCCATCGTGCGCGGGAAGTCGACTGTGCCGACTTCCCACACGCAGACGGCACGGCCGGAGCGGCGCAGCCCACATGCAGGGCCCACACGACCAACCTCCCCACAGAACAACCCGCCCCCACACCCCGACCACCCCGACCACCACCG
>NZ_JBVKDS010000005.1:394590-417579 GCF_055633695.1 Kitasatospora sp. NPDC114501
CGGACGCGCGGAAAGTCGGCAGAGCCGACGTCCTGCGCAGGGCGCCGGCCTCACCCCAACCCACCACCGGCCCGCACGAGAAGTCGGCGGGATCGACTTCCCACGCCACGAAAGGCCCACGGGCAAAGCCGACAGGGCCAACCTCCCACACAGGACGACCAGGCCACGAACTCACCACCCGACCACCACCGGCCCGCACACAAAGTCGGCGGAGTCGACTTCCCACGCACAAAGCAGCCGGCCCCGAAGGCAAGCGGCACGGCCGGAGCGGCGCAGCCCACATGCAGGGCCCACACGACCAACCTCCCCACAGAACAACCCGCCCCCAGACCCCGACCACCCCGACCACCACCGGACGCGCGGAAAGTCGGCAGAGCCGACGTCCTGCGCAGGGCGCCGGCCTCACCCCAACCCACCACCGGCCCGCACGAGAAGTCGGCGGGATCGATTTCTCGCGCCACGAAAGGCCCGGCCCCGAACGCGAGGTGGCGTGGCCGCCCGCGGGGAACGCCGACAGGGTCAACTTCCCGCACAGGACGACCAGGCCACGAACTCACCACCTGACCACCACCGGCCCGCACACGAAGTCGGCGGAGTCGACTTCCTGTGCACGAAACAGCCCACCTCGAAGGCGAGGTGGCGCCACCCGCACGCAAAGCCGGAACCACCGACCTCCCCGCAGGACGGCCGGGCGCCAGGCACCAGGCACCAGGCACCAGGCACCAGGCAGCCAACCACCCCCACGCGCAGGAAGTCGGCGCAGTCGACTTCCCACGCACAACGCACCCAACCCCGAAGGCGAGGTGACGTGACCGCCCGCGTGGAACGCCGACAGGGCCGGCCTCCCGCACAGGGTGGCCGGGAGACCCTCAACCACCCGACCACCACCGGCACGCGCGAGAAGTCGGCGCAATCGACTTCCTGTGCGCGGCGGTTGGGACGCCGCTGCGGGCGAGGGAGGGGGCGGGTTCGCCCCGTCCGGCCGCCGGGGCCTGTGCCCTCCCGAGAAAGGGGCAGCTGGGCGTCGTCGTGCTCCGCCCGCGCCTGCTCCCGTGGCCGTCCGGCCCCGTCAGCGCGCGTGGGGAAGAGTCGGGGGCGCAACGGTGCGGGGTGGGAGGGGGCTGCCGGTGGAGTGGCAGGTGTTCGGGCCTCGGCAGGTGTTCGGGAGCCCGGGGGTCGAGGTCCGGCTGGACGACGTCGACATCCCCGGTGTCGGCCGGATCGCCCACCACGTCGTCCGCTACCCGCACGCCTGGACCACCGCCATCGTCACCCACGCCCACGGACACCCCACGGCTCGCGGCGCCATGGGGTGCCACCCCTGCGGCCCCCGGCCAGGCGGCCACCGGCGCAGCTCGCACCCTCCCCCAGGACCGGCACCGAGAATCCTGCCCCCGGCTGTGATGCGACGGAACATCAGGTACGCGGGTGAGCAGCCCGAGGCGGTGCCGGGCGAGGCCGCGGCGCGTGAGCTCGCTCCCCCGGTCGCGCGGTGACCGGAGCGCGCCAGCACCTCAGCCGGCCTCGGGCAGGCGTTGCCGCCGGGTCTGCCCGTCCCGGTCCGCACTCGGCGGTCGCGGTGCTTGGCCGCCGCGTGGAACACGCGGTGCCGCCCGTCCCGACCGCCAGCCCACCCCCTGCGGCGGTTCGGTACGCCGAGTGCGCCCGCAGGCGCGGTCCGGTGCCCCGGCCCGGCGTCTGCGGCCCCTGAGCGGGCCTCACCCCCGGTCGCCCACCGGCTTCGGCGCGGCCCGCGCCAGGGCGGCGCCGCGGGCCGCGCACAGCGGCGGAGACGATGCCGGGCGTCCTGGCCGCCGCCTGACCGGCGGCGCGGCCGCGGCCCGTTCCTCGCCCCGGGGGGCCGTCGGCCTAACGGTCGTCGGCCTTCGCGGCACAGGGCCCGGCAGTCGGCCGGCCGTGGGCCCACAGGCCGGTGCCGGGCGCGCCGCCCCGGTGCGCCGTGCGGCGTTCAGGTGCCCTCGGCGGGCGGGATGTTGGTGCTCAGCAGGGTGAGGCCGAGATGGGTCAGAGTGTGAAGGACCGTCCTGCGCTCCCGGGTCAGGGTGGTCAGCCCGGCCTTGCGCAGGACGGTGGCGTGCTCGCTGGCGCTGGCCGGGGAGATGCCGGCCCGCTGCGCCAGCTGTGTCGTCGTGCAGGCGGGATGGTCGGCGATGACGCACAGCACGATCGCTCTGCTGCGGCCCAGCAGCGCGGTCAGGGCCGGCGGCACCAGGGCGTCGCCTCGGCGGTTGCCGGCCGAAGGTGCCCACAGGGCCGCCGCATCGAGCGGGTCGTGCAGTGCCTGGTAGGCCATGACCACCGTGTCGTCGTCAGGGCCGGCGAACAGCTGGGGAACCGGCCCGCAGAACACCGACGGAGCCACCACCAACGAGCGGCCCCACAGGTGGAGGTCGGCTCCCGGATGGATCAGCGGCCGGTAGGCGGAGATCTCCAGCACCGGCGGGTTCCACACGGCCATCGGGTGCAGGGCCTCCAGGAGCGCTCCCACCCCGCCGGCCGCCATGAGGCGGCCCCGGCGCGCCACTTCGCCCTGGAGGTGCTGGTCGATGCGCGGCCAGTAGGGGGCGACCGCGACCTGGTGGCAGTGCCGCAAGGCGACGCCCAGGCGCCGCAGCGCCTGCGGAGCGGCGTCCATCGCCTCGGCCAGCCACGGCGCCGCAGGCCCCACCGGGCGCGGGAAGTCGACTGTGCCGACTTCCCACACACGAAACAGCCGCCGGCGGGCGGCGGTCAGTAGTCCCAGACCACCGGGACGAAGCGGAACGTGCCACTGCCGGCGTCCGCCACATGACAGACGGACGGGAACGGCAGGTGCGTCGCCACCAGCTGCCCACCGCTGGACACGAGCTCCTCCAGCAGCCGGACCCGGACACGGGCCGACTCCTCGGGGTCGTGGTCGAAGCCGTTGTGCCAGTCGGGCCTGTCGAACCCGCACTGGAACACGGCGTCGCCGGCGAACGTCAGCCGATCGCCACCGGACTCCAGATGGACGATGCTGTGACCAGGAGTGTGCCCACCGGTACGGCGCACCACCACCCCCGGCGCCACCTCGTACTGCGCCTCGAACGGCCGCAACTGGCCGCCGTAGACCTCCAAAAACCGCGAGGCAGTCGCACGCAGCACCTGCGGCACCGGCCCCGGCATGTCGGTACGCGAAAAATCCGGCGCCGCCCAGAACTCGGCTTCCGCAGCCGCCAGATGGACCCGCACATCGGTACGCAGCCGACCCCTCAGCCCCTCCACGAGCAACCCGCCGATATGGTCCATATGCAGATGGGTGAGCACCACGTCGGTCACCGACACCGGATCGATCCCAGCAGCCTCCAGCCGCATCGCGAGCCGCCCGGCCCGCGGGAAACCCGGGAACTCCGCGCCCACACCGGAATCGATAAGGACAGTGCGCCCACCACTGCGCACCACAGCCACGTTCAGCGGCCAGTCGATCGACTCCAGCGACAGGAACATGTCGGCGAGCCAGACCTTCAGATCGGCCACGGGAGCGTTGGTCGCCATCGTCACAGGAGCGATCGGCAGCACCCCATCACTGATCACCGTCACATCGATGTCCCCGACCTTCAACACATAGCGCGACGGGACACGTTCGTCACACCCCGGCGCGACGGGACGGACAGTGGTATCCCAGCTCATGATGTTCTCCTCTGGACCAGCGTCAACCAACGGCATCGACGGCACGCCACAAGGTGCACCGCCCTGACACACCTACCGACCGGACAACAACCCGATCCGTGACAGCCACCCCCGGGCCACCAAGCCACGGGGCCACGGCACGGGGGTCGGGCCCGGCTTCTGCTCCAGGCCCTGCGGGCCGGGTGGGAAAAGTGGGATCGGAGGCCCTCGGGGGTGCGGGAAACGGCCCCGTGCGGGGCTTGGGCGGGGGCCCGGCCGCGCGCGGGCGCCGGCCCCGCACTGCCGGGGCGGGCGCCTTCGGGCAGGCTCCCACGCGGCCGTCCACGCCTTCGACGAACAGGGTCTGACCTGGTGTTATGCGGAAATTCGCCTAGGCTGTGGGGGCTCTGCCCGGCCACCTTCGGAGGGGAAACTCGTGAGCCAGGACAACCACCCGTACACCGCCGCCCGCATCCAGGTGCTGGAGGGGCGGGAGGCCGTTCGCAAGCGGCCCGGGATGTACATCGGATCGACCGGTGAACGCGGCCTGGGGCACATGGTGTTCGAGATCGCCGACCGGCCGGTGAACGAGGTCCTGGCGGGCCGGGCCGGGCGCGTCGAGGTCACCCTGACGGCCGACGGCGGGGTGCGCGTGGCCGACGACGGCCCGGGCGAGGACGGCGTGGAGGCCCTGCTGACCCGGCTGCGCTCCGGGGCGGGGCCCCGCGGCCGCCACCACGTGACGCTCGGCCACGCGGGCGTGGGGCCCTTCGTCGTCAACGCCCTGTCGAGCCGGATGACGGCCGAGGTGCGGCGCGCGGGGGTGTGCCGGGTGCAGGAGTACGCGCGCGGCGTCGCGCTGGGCCCGCTCACCGAGACGGGGCCGGCGGCCGGCAGCGGGACCGTCCTCACCTTCTGGCCGGACACCGGGATCTTCGGGACCGCGCGGCTGCCGTTCGACGCGGTGGCGGACCGGTTCCGGGAACTTGCGCTGCTGAACCGGGACTTGGACGTCTCGCTGACCGACGAGCGCCGCCCGGACGACGTGCGCTCGGCGCGGTTCCACTTCTCCGGCGGGGTGCGGGAGTTCGTCGCCCTCCTCGACGGCCCGGACGAGGCTCCCGCCGTCACGGACGTCTTCGGCTTCGAGGGCGAGGACCCGCGGATGGCGGGGACGGTGGAGGTGGCCCTGCGGTGGCGCGGCAGCGGCCAGGAGCGGGTGCGCGGCTTCGCCAACAGCCGGCCCACCCCCCGCGGCGGCGGCCACGAACACGGCCTGCGCGACGGGCTCGCGACCGCGGTCGACGCCTACACGCGCCGCCGGCCCCTGCCCGCCGCCACGGCGCACGCCGCACCGAACGCCGACCTGAGCGCCGACCTGTCCGCCGGGCGGGTCGGCACGGGCAGCTGCCCCCGCAGGCACGACGCCCGGGCGTACCGCCACCATCAGCGTCGTCGCGGCAGCGCGCAGCATGCCACCCGAGCGGTGGGAGGCGAGGGAGACGTCCGCGACGGCTGGCCGGTGGCGACACGCGATCGGGAAAAATCGCTGTCCGATCGCCGGGGCGCGGTGATAGACATCCGGCGTGGAAAAGAATCTTGAGTTCCCCGACCTGCTGCGACTGATCGATGAGCGGTCGACCGCCTTCCGCGCCGCGGTCGCCGCCGCGCCCGGTCTCGACGCGGAGGTGCCGAGCTGCCCCGGGTGGACGCTGTTCGATCTGGTGAAGCACCTGGGTGGGGGAGACCGGTTCTGGGCCGCCATCGTCGGTGCGGGGCCGGCCGACGCTCCCCCGGCCGAGGCCGCCGCCGCGCGCGCCGCGCTGGAGCTGCCGCGGGAGCGTGAGGCCCTGCTGGCCTGGCTGGACGCGTCGACGCAGCTCCTGCTGGGCGCCCTGCGCGAGGCGGGACCGGAGAGCGGTTGCTGGACGTGGTGGCCCGCGTCGCAGTCACCGCGGACCGCCGGCGGAGTCGCCCGGCACCGGGTCCAGGAGACCGCGGTGCACACCTACGACGCCCAGCTCGCCGGGGGCGCCCCGCAGCCGCTGCCGGTCGAGCCGGCACTCGACGGTGTGGAGGAGTTCCTGTTCACCGTCTGCGCAACGCCGAGTGCCTGGCCGCACAAGCCGACGGCCTTCGACTTCCACGCCGCCGAGGGCCGCTCCTGGCGCCTCACCGTCGACGGCGACGGTGCACGCGTCACCCGCGTCCCCGCGCCCACCGCCGCGGCCGGCGAGGACTCGGACGCGGCCGGCGCCTCCGTCCACGGCACGGCCAGTGAGCTGGTCCTCTACCTGTACGACCGGATACAGGCCGAGTCCTTGCACGTTGACGGGGACGCAGGGCTGCTCGACCTGCTCCGTGCCTGGGAGCCGGAGGAGAAGTAGGACGTGGCGGGGGCGGCCGGCCGCGCCTCGACCCGGGTGGGACGCGGCTCCTCGCCTGGTTCGTCAGGCTCGGCACCGGGCTCAGACGGTTCCGCGGCGAGGCCGGCCCCGGTCCGGGGCCGCGCTCCCCGTCCCACGAATCCGTCCCACGAGCCCGTCACGGCGGTTGCGGTGTCGACCTCAGGCTGTCCGGTCGATGACGGCCCGGCCGGCGCGTTGCAGTGCCTCGTCGTCCTCGACGTTCCCGAAGAAGCCGCCGCTTCGGCGGACGAGGCGGAGTTCGGCGTGGATCCGTGGCAGGGCGGGTGCGGCGGCGGGGCCCATCCGCCGCAGGCAGTCCAGGACCGGGCCTGCGGTCGCGTCGTTCTCCTCCCAGGCCTTCAGCAGCACGGGCAGAACGGCCTCGGCCTCGGCCGGGCCGCCGATGTCGTGGATCGCGGCGGCGGCGTGCACCCGGGTCCGGACATGGCCGGCTTCGGACAACTGCCGTAGCCGGGGCAGTGCCACGGCAGCCGGCCCCCCGATCCGGCCGAGGGCGTCGGCGGCGTCGCGGTTCTTGTCGGTGTCGAGCAGGGCGATCAGCCGCGGCACGGCATCGGTGGGGTCGCGTTCGATGTCCCACAGGGCCTTCACGGCTGCGAAGCGCAGGTCCGGATCCTCGGCGTCGGCGAGCGGCCGGACCGTCTCCAGCGCGGACGCGGCGCCGGTGCCGAGGGAGCCCAGCGCACGGAGGGCCGCGCCGGCGGTCTGCCACTGCTCCCGCTCGACGGCCGTGGTGAGGGCCGTGGTGAGCGCGGGTACGGCCGCCGGGTCACCGAGTCCGTCGAGGGCGGCCATCAGCGTGGGGGCGGATCCCCAGGGCCAGGAGAAGTCCGCGTCGGCCAGGCGCCGGGTCAACCTCGGCACCAGTTCCCCGGCGGCCTGCGGGAGACGGCCGACCACGTGCACGGCACGCCAGTCGTCGGTGCCGGTGTCGAGCGCCGTCAGCAGGCTGGGCAGGGCTCGCTCGTCGCCGAGGCCGGCCAGCACCGTGACCGCCTGCTGGTGGGCCCGGCGCAGCAGCGGGTGCCGGGTAACCCAGACGTTGGGGCCGTGGGTGGTGCGGTGTGCTTCGACGAGGTTGGCGAGGGCTTCGCGTGCGGGTTCGGCGAGGGTGGCGGGGAGCTTGCCGAGGGTTTCGGCCGCTTCGGCGGTGGTGTACGGGTCGTCGGGGAGCAGGCAGTCGGCGAGCTGGAGGACGAGGCCGGTGTGGTCGCCGCGCCAGGAGCGGATCAGGTCCCAGGTCATGGCGATGGCGTCGTAGCGGACGGCCGCGTCGGGGCTGCGGAGCTGGGCGGTGAGCAGGGCGGTGCGCTCGGGTACCCGCGCGTCCAGTACCCGGTGGAGGGTGGTCAGCAGTTCGGTGGTGGGGGCGTGGACGCGGCCGCGGCGGTCGAGGTCGGCGAAGGCGGCGGCTATCTGCGGCGGGGCTCCGTGGTGCGGTGCCGGTTCGGTGGCGAGGTCCGTGCACGCGCACTGCCCGCAGTCCGCCGGTCGGGCCTCGGGCTCGGATTCGGGCTCGGGCTCGGATTCGGATTCGGGCTCGGATTCGGATTCGGGCTCGGATTCGGGCTCGGGTTCCGGTTCGCGGGTGAACTGCTGGAGCAGACGGATCGCCGTCGGAACGAGGCCGTCGTCGATCGCCTCCGGCGTGCACACGGCCCGGTGGACGAGGGCGGCGAGCCGGATGTCGGCGTCCAGCGCGGGGCCGGCCGCCAGGGCGGCGAGCCAGCTCGTCACCGGGCCGAGCGCGGCCGGCAGTCGTCGGGCCAGCGTCGCGGCCGTCTCGATGGCCCGCAGCCGCTCCACGGTGCCGCTCTCGGCCGCCAGCCGCTCGCGCAGCAGGTCGAGCGCCCGGTCGGCGTCGTCGAGGAACAGCCCCAGGGCCGGGACGGCGGCCTGCCGCACCTGCGGGTCCGGGTCCGCCGCGTGCCGAACGAAGTCCTCGACGCGCCCACGCAGCTGAGGCACGACATCCGCGTAGGGCGTCGACGCGTGACCGGACGGACCGTAGTAGACGCCGTCGGGGTCGCAGTCGAGTGCCGCGCTGCCGATGCTGAGCACGAGCCGCAGGACAGCCGCGCGGTCGGGCGCCTGGGGATCGTCGGCGAGCGCGAACAGGAACGGCAGGCTCGCTGCCGTGCACGCGTAGACGTCGCCCTGGTGATGGGCCGAGCCGTAGAAGCTGCTGAAGGCACTCTCCCGGACGCCGGGGTCGGCTGAGGCCATCTGCTCCAACCACAGCGGGACTTCGTCGGCCGGGCCGTAGGCGTGGCCCATGGACGACCAGTCGACGCGGTCGAGGCCCTCAAGTCTGTTGATCATGGACCCACAGTGACACGGGGTACTGACACTGCCACCAGCCCACAGCGGGCCGTGTCGGCCATTCCCCACGCCGGCCCTCGCGCGCATGCGCCGACCTGACAGCATGTCGGCGTGACTGGAGAGGTACACAACCACAACGAGGGATCGCCCGGGAACCTGGTCCAGGCGGGGAGCATCGGCGCCGTCTATCTCGGCTCCGCCCCCGCTCCCCGGCGCGGAGAGCCGGTCCCCGCCGATGCCGGGGAGGCCGCCTTGGACGGGCTGGCCCGCGAGGTCCTGGAGCAGTGGCGTGACGAGGCCAACGTCCGCGGTCTGCGGGAGCGGGTTCCGATGGTGGTCCCGTGGGAGCTGGAGCCGGCCCATGGGAGCGACTCGGCCTCGGGGCTCCCCGAGCGGCTCGGGTTCGAGGACGTGGTCGCCCGGCTCCGGGCGCTCACACCGCACCAGTTGGTGGTGACCGGGCCGGGCGGGGCGGGGAAGTCCTCCCTCGTCGTGCTGGTCGTGGTCGAGCTGCTGGAAGCCAGAGCCACGGTCCCCGGCTCACCGGAGAGCGTCCCGGTCATCCTGTCGTTGTCGGACTGGGAACCGGGAGTCAGCATCCAGGACTGGGTGATCAGGCGTATCGGCGAGGACTACGGCCATCTCGTCGCGGGCCTGGACCGGACCACCGTCGAGTCCCTGGTCCGGGACCGGCGGATCGTTCCCGTGCTCGACGGCTTCGACGAGCTGCTGCCGCTGGCCCGCGGCAACGCGGTCGAGGCGCTGAAGCGCGCGCTCGGCACGAAGGACCCCCTGGTCCTGACGTCCCGCCCGGAGGCCTACCAGCACGCCGTGGACGCCTCACCGGCGCTGCGCGGTGTGCCCGTGCTGCGCGCCCTGCCCGTCCCGCCGCAGGCCGGCCGCGCCTACCTCGCCCAGATGTGCCACCGGGACCGAATCGGCCCCTGGCAGGCCCTCTTCGACGCGATGGACACCGACCCCCACGGCCCGGTCGCCACCGCCCTGTCCTCCCCACTGATGCTCTGGCTCACGGCGACGGTGTACGCGCCGAAGGACTCCGACCCCCGGGAACTGCTCGATGCGACACGGCTGCCCACGCGCTCGGACATCGAGGGCCACCTCCTGGACGGGCTGATCCCGGCCGTCTGCGCGCAGGGCCCGCGACCCTCCTACCTTCCCGGGCCGGTGCGCCGTTGGAGCCCCGACCGCGCGCCCGCGTACTTCCGCTTCCTGGCCGACGACCTGCACCGCCGACGCACCCACGACATCGCCTGGTGGCAGCTACGCAGCCTGCCGACCGAACCGGCCGTCTGGGGCGCCGTCGTCCTCGTCGTGGTGGCCGCCTGCGGCACCACGGCCGGCTACGCGATCGCGGCACTGGCCGCCCTCCTCGGCGCCGCTCCCCCGCGACCCGGCATCGGGATCCCGGAAGTGGGCCAGGCGCTCGGGGCCGTCACCGCGATGGCCGTCATCGCCACGGCGCTCGGACGGGTCTTCACCAGGCACCTGTTCAGCGGCTTCGACCACCGCCCGCGACGACCGGCCGCCGGAGCCGCCGGACGCCTGATGCTGGCCGCATCGGCCGCCGCCACGACCGCCGTCGGCGTGGCCCTGCCCGGCACCACGTCGGCGACCCTGTGCGTCTTCCTCCTCCCCGTCCTCTCAGGCGTCCTGCTGACCCGGTCGACCGAGTTCGACATGGCGGCCAGACCGAGACGGTTGCTGCACGACGAGCGCACGATCGCCCTGGTCGAAGCCGCACTGGTCGCTCCGGCCGTCGCCGGCACCTCACTGGCGTTCTTCCACTGGCTCAACGGCGATCCGCTGCTCGTCGGCGGCGCCCTCGTCGTCAGCTGGTCGTGCTCGGCCGCGGTGCTGATCGCCCTCAGCCGGTGGGGCCGCTGGACCGCCACCCGCCTCGTCCTGGCGGCGAGGCGACGTCTGCCACGCGACGTGCTGGGCTTCCTGGAGGACGGCCGCCACTCGGGCGTGCTGCGCCGGGTCGGCGGGGTCTACCAGTTCCGGCACGCCGAGCTGCGCTCGCGGCTCACCGGCGGGGCGCCGGGCAGGCTGCCCGACGATGCGGCGGGGCCGCGCGAGGTGCTGCTCAGGAGCAGCGTGCGAAGCCTCGGAGCCCTGCGGGCGCTGGCGTTCGATCTGCTGGTGCCGGTCGCCGTGTTCCTCCTGGTGGTCTCGCCGATGTCCTCGGGATCGGGCTTCCGGGGCGACTGGTACCGGACCTGGCTGCTGCTCGTACGCCACGGGTCCGTCCTGCTCGGCGTGCTCGGTGTCCTCGTCCTCGGGGCACTGGCGCTGCGGGCGGTCGCGACGCGACTGCGGATCGACGACGAGGGCGTGGAACTCGACGGTGGCCGCAGGCTGCGGCTGCGCTGGGACGACGTGGCGGAGGTACGGGTACTCAGGATCCGGTCCCACCGGAACAGGGAGACCGGATCCCTCGTTCTGGTCAGCTCGTACTACCTCGTGATGAAGCCGGTGCCCGGACGGGAGCCGCCGCGCTCCCGTACCACCTCGGACGGCTGGATCCGGGTGTGGGAGCTGGGCCCCACCGAGGTGGTGCCGCTCGATCTGGACGTCGCGCTGACCCGGTTCGCCGGCGACCGCTGGCGCCGTGACGTCTGAGCCCTGAAGCCGGTGGCAACGCGGGAGGAAGGCCGCCGCAGGCCGGCGGTGGCGGGCCGGCGGCAGCACGGCTCAGGCCGCGACCGCCTCGACCACCGACAGGACCGTCTGCGTGGGGAGGATGCGGGACAGGCGCAGGCCGGCGGCGGAGAAGAGCTGCGCGAAGTCGGTCTCCGTGCGTTCGCGGCCGGTAAGGGAGGCCATCATCATCAGGTCCAGGGCCTTGGACTGGTGGGGGTCGTTGCCCCGGGGCACGACGGCGTCCAGCACCAGGACCCGCCCGCCCGGGCGCAGGGCACGGCGGCAGTGGCCCAGGATCGTCGCGCACGCGTCGTCGTCCCAGTCATGGGTGATCCGCTTGAGCAGGTACACGTCGCCGGGCGGGACCGCGGTGAAGAAGTCGCCCTCCGCCAGGGACCAGCGCCCCGCGACCCCCTTGTCCGCCTCCAGGCGGTGGCCCGCCAGGACGTGGGCGCGGTCGTACAGGACACCCTCCAGCCCGGGGTTGCGCCGCAGGACCTCCGCCAGGAGGCCGCCGTGACCGCCGCCGACGTCCACGACGGTTCCGGTCCCGGGGAGTTCGCACACGGCCGCGATCGGCGCGTTCTCCGGGTCGGACATCGCCGCCATGCCCACGTGGAAGACGGCGGCGGTCCGCTCGTCCTGGGCGAAGTGCTCGAAGAACGGCATCCCGAAGATGGCGTCGAACGCCGTGGTCCCGTCGGTGAGACAGCGGGACAGTTCCCCCGCCGGGCGCCACATGGTGCGGTCGGTGAGCATCTGGACGGCCGTGCGCGCGGAGTACGGGACGTCGCCGCGCAGGGCCTGTCCGGCGTCGGTCAGCGTGAACCGGCCGTCCTCGTCCTCCGCGACCACGCCCCTGGTGGCGAGCAGGCGCAGCACCCGGTGGAGGCTCTGGGGGTGGGTTCCGGTCGCGGCGGCGAGTTCGGCCGGCGTGGCGGGGCCGTTCCCGAGGTGGTCGGCCACACCCACGTCGGCGGCGGCGCGCAGGGCCGCGGGGTAGAGGAAGCCGAGGGCCTCATCGACGAGGAAGGCGCTGGAACGACGCAGTCGAGCGTCCTGGGCGCTGCCGGCGGACGCCTCGTCAGTACCAGCGGTGCCGTTGCCGCAGGCCTCGTTGTTGTCCTGGCGCATTCCGATTCCCTTCTCGAATCCGTGGTTGCGCTTGGGACCGTGCCCAGGCACGACCGCCCCGAAGCCCGGCTTCACCCGTTGCCGCGCTCGCCGCGGGCACCCGGGGCAGCTGCTTCCGGGCGTTCCGGGGCGGAGGCGGCGTCGTCCCCGGGTCCGCGTGCCGTGTCCGGGGACAATCCGGATTGTCCGCCGTTCACCTGGGCCGCGACTGGTTTTCGTGGATGGACAATCACCTGGTCCCGCAGGGTGGGAAGTCCACCGGGGCTTCGGACGAGGGACTCGCCGTGCTCATGAGCACCTCGCACCGACGGTGCGTGCGGGCCCGGACGGGCCGCCCCGGTTCACCGGCAGTACCCACCACTTCGGAAGGAATCCGTTCGTGATTCGTCTACGCACCCGCCTCGCCACCGTGACCGCGGTCCTCGCCCTGGGCGCCGGCGCCGTCGTGGCGGCCGCGCCCGCCGCCAGCGCCAAGACGGCGTGCTGGGGGGACATCGTCACGGCGCAGGACTACACCGGCCAGGCGATCTCCGTGGCCATCCACGGCAATCTGGACGGCGCCCGGGACCTCGCCGGATACGCCCTGAATTTCACCACCACCGGAAACTGCGCGGCCTCTCCGGTCATCGTGGACGTCGAGGACGCCACCAATGCGCTCCGCCGTGGACAGAACGAACTCTCCTGGGGGGACGCCGACAGCGCCGTCTACAGCCTCCGTTCCGCGTACGCCTCGTTGGAACAGGCGAGCTACACCGCCTGAGCAGGGGAACGGCGGCCTCGACGACGGCCGAGCCGTCGTCGGGGCCGCGGCAGCACCCGCTCGCCCGGATAGGGACGGCGGGGACCACCGCACGCCCGACGACAGCAAGCCCCACGACGAAGGGTCCGAACTTCCATGCAGAGCAGGCGGATCTTCTCAGCACTGACGGTCTCCGCGGTGCTGGCGGGCCTCGTGATCGGCACCGCCGGCCCGGCCGGCGCATACCCCCAGGTGAACCTCTGCGGCAGCTCGTACGGCTCACTGAAGCAGTACCCGATCGTCGACGAATACAGTGGCCGCCGGGTGGGCTGGATCGATACCTACTACAGCAGCGGCTCCGGCAAGAACTGCGCCATCGCCCGAGGCGATGACGCGCAGGCGAAGGACTTCTCGAAGATCACCGTCGCCATCAAGACCACCAGCCAGACCGGCTGGGCGCAGGAGGACGGCGAACTGCAGTACTACACCAAGTACGCGGGGCCGGTGTACGTCTACGCCCCGGGCAGCACGTGCATCGACGTGTACGGCTTCTTCTTCTACCGGAACGGCGACGACGAGGTTCTGAGTCGCGCCAGCGGCGGCGGTACCGGGCTGCGCTGCTGAGACCGGCTCGCTCCCCCGCGCGGGGTGGCCCCCGGACGGGGCCGCCCCGCGGACCGACCACCGATCGGCCCCGTGTCCGCCGGGGCGGCTCGCCGGGAGACGACCGATCCTGTTGTCTCCAGCGGCATTTCGTGCCCTCCCGCAGGGGTCGGTACGGTCCGACGCATGGAGTGGAGCTTGCGACTGGCTGGAGGCGAACAGCCGCCGCGAGCTGCACCGCCACGGCTGGCGGCAGCTCTTCGCCGAGTACGACGCGGTGGTGTGCCCCGTCACGCCCACTCCCGCGTTCCCGCACGACCACGAGCCCGATCCGAGGGAGCGCCGGCTCGACATCGACGGCGTCGCGTACCCGTACTTCGACCAGCTCGTCTGGGCCGGTCTGGCCACCATGCCCGGCCTGCCCGCCACCGCCGTACCGGCGGGCCGGTCCCCCGAGGGCCTGCCGGTGGGAGTGCAGATCATCGGTCCGATGTTCGAGGACCGCACCCCGCTGCGGCTGGCCGAACTGCTCGAACAGCGGATCGGCGGCTTCCGGGCACCGAGCTGACCTCCGCCAGGCGCCGCCGGCCTCGGCGGCCAGGGCTTCGGCGCGGACGGTCGGATGGCCGGGGCCGCCGGTCGGGGGCAAAGCGCAGGCAAAGTACGATCAGTGGGCTCGCGTCCCCGACTCTGTGAGGAGTACCCCGGATGGTGTTCAAGCGGCTTCTCGGCGCCCTGGGCGTCGGTGGACCCAGCGTCGACACGGTGCTGTCCACCCCGACCGTCCATCCCGGCGGCACCCTGCACGGCCAGGTCAACCTGGTCGGCGGCGACCGCGACGCCGACATCAACGGCATCACGCTCCACCTGACCGCCCGGGTCGAGGTCGAGTACGAGGACAGCGAGAGCCACACCGTCCAGGAGTTCGCGCGGGTGCCCGTCTGCGGCCCGCTGCGGCTGGCCGCCGGGCAGCAGGTCGCCGTGCCGTTCGCCTTCCCCGTGCCGTGGGAGACACCGCTGACCGCGATCGGGAGCCACCACCTGACGGGCATGGCGCTCGGGGTCCGCACCGACGTGGACATCGCCGGCCAGCTGGACCGCGGGGACAACGACCCGCTCGCGGTGCAGCCGCTGCCGGTGCAGCAGCGGGTGCTGGAGGCGCTGGCGGCGCTCGGCTTCCACTTCCACCGGGCCGACCTGGAGGCCGGCCGGATCCACGGCACGGGCCAGACGCTGCCGTTCTACCAGGAGATCGAGTACAAGGCGGCACCGCAGTTCGCCCAGCGCTGCAACGAGATCGAGCTGTCCTTCGTCACCGACCCGCACCGGGTCGAGGTGGTGCTGGAGTTCGACAAGCGCGGCATGTTCCGCGGCGGCGACTCGGTGCGTACGTTCCTGCTCGACCACGCGGCCGGGCAGCACGACCTCACCGGCACGGTGGACGGCTGGATCCGCGGCGTGCTCGGCCACTGACCGCGCCCCGGGCGGGGCACGCCGGGCGCGACCGCGGCGCGGCCCGTTACGGCGCCTCGCCGGACGCGGGCGCCGGCCGTGCGGCAGCGGCCCGGGCCGCTGCTGCGGCCTGGGTCCGGGCCTCCTGGGCGGCCCTGGCCGCGAGCGGGTTGACGTCGGCACGGCGCGCGTGCTGCATGGTGGTCAGCCGGTGGACCAGCATGATCGCCGCGGCCGCCGCCACCAGCCGCAGCGCCGACCCGGCGGCCTCCACCCGGACGGCGTTGCGCAGGGTCTCGAGGTCGTCGGGGAACAACGGGTTCACGCTACGCACCATGGTGGCGGCGATCCGGCCGACGACCAGTGAAGCGATCCAGGTGGACCACCACACGCCGAGCACCGTCTCCGACGTCGTGCGCCGCCTTCCCTCCGCGTCCAGCGGCGCGCTCGCCCGCCAACAGTCCGCCATCAGCTGCCAGGGGAACCAGAGCTGGACGATCGGGGTGAACCAGGCGCCGATGGTCCACCCCCGGCCGAGGCGGTGCCCGTTCGGCAGCAGCAGCTCGGCGTTCCGGCGGATGCGGTAGAACCAGACGATGAACACCACGGCGGTGGCCAGCGCCAGCGGGAGGAACACCCCGTTGGCCGCGTTCGCCACGGATTCCACGGCGTCGAAGTCGTCGAGGTCGGCGTCGCCCGAACCGTCCAGCACCCGACCCAGCAGCACATCGGACCAGAGGTCGACGGCGACGACCACCGCCGCCACCGCGGCGTTCAGCGCCAGCAGGACGTGCACGGCCACGGCGAGGCCGTTCGCCGGGCGCAGCGCCGCCGCCCATCCGGGGGCCGCCTCCGCGCAGCCGAAGCAGCGGCCGCTGTCCGTCCCCGCAGGGCGCGCCCCGCATGCCAAACACACCATCAGGTCTTCAACTCCTGGAATCGCCGGGCGTGCTCGATCACGCACGCCGGTGCACCATCGCCCCGACCGGGGCGGGCGCGCCGACTCTAGGGGATCCGCGACCTCACCTGCCAGCGAGAATCCCAGCTCGGCGGCGGTATCGCCAGATAGCCGACAGATCACCCCGAGGGGCCCTGCGCCGGGCCACCCCGCGCCCGGCGTCTCGCGCCCAGGGGCCGTAGAGGAGTCGTCAGGTGGCCGTACCGGGGCTGTCAGGTGGCCGTACGGCACGGCCGGGCGGGCGGGTCACAACTCAATGGTTGTCAGGTTCTCGACATGGGAAGGGGGCAAGCCACAGACCACCGACCGGGAGGACCATCCGTGCACCGCACCACCGCCAGAACCGCCACCGCACTGCTCGCCGCCGCACTCGCCGGGACGGCGCTGGGGTCCGCACCGGCCTGGGGCCGCCCCGCGGACGTGGCACCGACGACGCGTCAGGTGGAGGTGTTCGCCGAGGACGGCGGCATTTCCCGCGCCCAGGCCCCGGCCGCCTCCCCGTACCTCGCCGACCACTCCCAGGGCGTGGCGCCGGTGCGGGGCGACGGCGAGGTGACGGCGCTGGTGCGCAACGGCGAGCCGGCCACCAAGCTGGACGTGGTGGTGATCGGCGACGGGTACACCGCGCAGGAGCAGGAGAAGTTCCGCACGGACGCGACCCGGAAGTGGCAGGAGCTGACCTCCGTCGAGCCCTACGCCGCCTACCGGGGGCTGTTCAACGTCTGGGCGGTGTCCGCCGTCTCCCCCGAGTCCGGGGTCACCGGGGATCCGGACCAGGCGACGGTGCGACACACCGCGCTGGGCTCGTACTTCTGGTGCGACGGCGTGGAGCGGCTGCTCTGCGTGGACGAGAAGGCCGTCGAGTCGTACGCGGCGAAGGCCCCTCAGGCGGACCTGGTGCTCGTGGTGGCCAACACCGCGAAGTACGGCGGCGCCGGCTACAACGACGTCAAGTCCCCGCTCGGCTACGAGGGCATCGCCACCGTGGCCGGCGGCAACGCGAAGTCCGGGCAGATCGCGGTGCACGAGATCGGGCACTCGCTGGGCAAGCTGGCCGACGAGTACGCGTACGACGGCCAGGGGACGTACCAGGGCGACGAACCCGCCGAGGCCAACATCAGCACCCTGACCGCCGACCGGATGCGCCGCCAGGGCACCAAGTGGTCGCGCTGGCTGGGCCAGGCCTCGCCGGACGGCGGCACGGTCGGCACGTACGAGGGCGGCGGCTACTACCCCACCGGGCTCTACCGGCCGACCGAGAACTCGATCATGCGCTCGCTCGGACGCGAGTTCAACCTGCCCGGGCGGGAGGCGATGATCGCGGGCTTCTACCGCCACGCCACCCCGCTCACCAGCCCCACCGCCGAGGGCAGTCGGCTCACCGCCTCGGACCGCCTCACCGTCGACCTGCCGGTCGCCGGCACCCGGCTGCGCTGGTACCTGGACGGGCGGGAACTGCCCCGGCTGGGCGACCGCACCGCGCTGGACCTGGCCGAACTCAAGCTGACCGGGCCGCGCTCCCGGCCGCACCTGCTCACCGCCGTCGCCACCGACCCGACCCCGGCCGTCGCGGACCCGGCGCTGCGCACGAGGCTGACCGCGAGCCTGTCCTGGCTGGTGACGCGGTAGGGGCGGAGCGGACGCTGGTCTCGGCTGCGAGGGAGGCGGCCTCGGCCGTGACGCGGTCTCAGCCGCGTCACGGCCGTCGATACCCGCTTAACGAGAAGGCACGCCGGCCTCGTCCTCGCTGCCACCCGGCTCGCCCCGACCCCTGATCGCGGCGAGCCGGGCGGCCCACTCCCGTTCGGCGAGGGCGAGGCCGCGCTCCAGCGTCTCCACGAGCACCGTCCGGCTCACCGACACCACCGTCGGCTCATGCCCGGACTCGGCGCCCCAGGCGGCACCGTCGCCGTCACGCATCCGACAGGCGAGGTGCACCCGGTCGCCGTCAGGGAACGCGAACGCCGTCACCTGGTCGGTGCACTCCCCCCATTCCAGGAACTCACACCGCGCGAACGCCTGCTCGGCCTCCGCCGCGGTCCCCGTCCCCGTCCCGGCGTCGTCGTACAACCGGTTCTCGACCGTGCGAAAGTACTCGGACGGCGAGGTGAACCCCACCGGCGGCGCAGTCGTCGGGCGGAGGCGACCGAGCTCGTCCCTGAGCTTCTTGACCAGCAGTGGCGGGTAGAACGCGTTGTCCCACGCGTTCACATGGAGCCCGCCGACGAAGACGTCGACGCACAGCAGCCCCGGGTCCTGTTCGACGTGGAACTCCAAGCCGAATCCGCTCCGCGACCCGACCAACACGGCAGCCTCCCCGACCCCGGCGCGACACCCGTCACGGCCCGACCCCAACCCTACTGAGCCGCCTTCGGTCCACGGCCGGGAACCCGGTCGTCGCCGGGGCCGGGGCTCAGTCCTCGCGACCGTCGAGCAGCGCGAGCCGGGCCGTCGCGTCGTCGGCGAAGCGGGCGAGCAGGCGGATCAGGTCGTCGCGGTCCTGGTCCGGCCAGTCGGCGAGGGTGTCGCCGAACCAGCCGAGCAGGAAGGCGAGGTAGCGGTTGGCGGCCTCGGCGCCGGCCCCGGTGGGTTCGATCAGGCGGGCGCGGGCGTCGTGCGGGTCGGGGATGCGCCGGACGAGGTCGCGCTTCTCCAGGACCTGGACCTGGCGGGTGATGTGCGGGCCCACGACCTGCATGCGGTCGGCGATCTCGCCGATCCGCAGGGGCTTTCCGGCGGTGCGCAGGGTGACGAGCACGCCCACCGCGGGCCGGTCGCGCCCCAGGCCCGCCGCCTCCGCCGCGCGTTCGACCAGGCGGCCGCGGGTCATGGCGGCGCCGAGCCGGGAGATCCGGGTCAGCGCGGCGAGCAGGTCGGGGCGCGGCTCCCCCGGTTCGCGGGCCTCGGCGGACTCGGCGGACATGGGCGCCTCCATTTGCATACCTAAGGTAGGTATCTGTACGGTGTGGGGGTGACCGCCGCCCTCGAGGGTGACGTGCGGCCTGCATAAAGATACCTGAGGTACGCATCTCTGCTGGTCCGGTGCGTATCCGTGTCCACCGACGTGCCGGCGGGAGGACCTGCCGGGAAAGTGAGAGGCCATGAACACCGTGTCGCGCCCCGCCCGTCGAGTCCTGGTCTCCGGAGCGAGCATCGCGGGCCCCGCGCTCGCCTACTGGCTCGACCGGTACGGCTTCGAAGTGACCGTCGTCGAGAAGGCCGCCGCCGTACGCGGGGGCGGCTACGCCGTCGACATCCGCGGCACCGCCCGAGAGGTCGTGGAGCGCATGGGGCTGCTGCCGCGCCTGCGCGCCGCCCACGTCGACAGCCGGCGAATCACCTTCGTCGACCCCGCCGGACGGCAGGTCGGCTCGCTGCGCCCGGAGCAGCTGACCGGCAGCGAGGCCGGTCTCGACCTGGAGGTCCGGCGCGGCGATCTGGCCGACGCCCTCCAGGAGGCGCTGGGCGACCGGGTCGAGTTCCTCTTCGGCGACTCGATCGCCGAGCTGGACGACGACGGGGACGCCGTCCACGTGGTGTTCGACAGCGGCGTCCGCCGCGACTTCGACCTCGTGGTCGGCGCGGACGGGCTGCACTCGAACACCCGTCGGCTGGTCCTCGGCCCCGAGGAGCGCTTCCACCGCTACCTCGGGCACGTCTTCGCCGGCTTCACCCTCCCCAACGAGTTCGGCCTCTCCCACGAGGGCGTGATCTGGAACGACGTCGGGCGCGGCGCGGTCCTCTACGCGCACGAACCCGCCGACCGGGTGCACGGCTTCCTCACCCTCACCCGCGACGTCCCGCCCTTCGAGGCCTTCCGCGATCCGCGGGCCCAGCGCGAACTGGTCTCCGCGCACTTCCCGGAACGGGTCTGGTACCTGCCGCGCCTGGTGGCGGCGATGCGGGATGCCGACGACCTCTACTTCGACATCGTCAGCCAGATCCAGCTGCCGGGCTGGTCGCGCGGGCGGGTGGTCCTCGCGGGCGACGCCGCGCACGCCACCTCGTTCCTGTCCGGCCAGGGGTCGAGCGTCGCCCTGGTCGGCGCGTACGTCCTGGCCGGCGAGCTGGCCACGCACGCCGACCACACCGGCGCCTTCGCGGCCTACGAGCGCCGGACGCGTCCCTTCGCGGAACGCAACCAGGCCCTGGCCACCGGCGGCGGCACCGTGGTGACACCGACGACCCGCGAACAACTGGAGGCCCGCAACGCCCTGTTGCGTGACCCGGCGGCCGTCGCCTCGGAGCTGGCGACGGCGGGCGCGCAGGCGGGCCGGGCCGCGCACTCGGACCTGCTGCTGCCGGACTACGCCCGGGCGCGGTGACGCCCGGGCGGTAACCCCGGTGAGACGACAGGTGCCGGTCTCCCCGCTACGGCAGCGGAATGCGCACCACCTGCGGGTCGTGGTCGCTGAGCTGCGTGCTGAACTCGCTGTTGATGTGCACGATGTCGTAGCCGTACGACGTGGCGGCCAGCGAACCGGAGATCAGGATGTGGTCCAGCACCTGCGAGTTGCCCTCGTACACGTAGGTGTAGCGCTCGGGCAGCGGCAGGGTGCGCGGCAGGTCGGTGAGCGAGCCGCCGGCGGTGAGGATGTCGGTGGTCCGGGAGAACTCGAAGTCGTTGAGGTCGCCGAGCACGATGACCGAGGCGTTCGGGTCCACCGCCAGGATCTGGTCGGTGAAGTTCTTCACCACGGCGGCCTGGGCGTGGCGCTGGCTCTCCGAGGGGTGCGCCGGAGGCTGGTAGCGGCCGAAGAGCGGCTGGTCGCCGCCCTTGGAGTTGAAGTGGTTGGCGATCACGAAGACCGGCTTGCCGTTCCAGCGGAACTCACCGGCGAGCGGCTTGCGGCTGGAGTCGAACGCCGCGTTGGACGGGTCGATCCGCCCGGGCGAGTAGGCCAGCCGCGGCGTGCCGCCCGCGTTCACCACGGAGTCGGCGGTGGTCGGCCCGGCGCCGGGACGGTCGGTGAAGGAGAGGCCGCGGTCGGTGCGGAACAGGAACACCTGGCGGATGTTGCCGCCGGGCTGCCCGCCGTCCTGGCCGTCCACCGGGTCGATCTCGCGGTAGGAGTAGGCGGGGCCGCCGGCCGCGGTGACGGCCGCGGTGAGCTTGGCCAGGGTCTGGGTCGCGCTCACCGTGCCGTCGCCGGTGGCACCGCTGTCGTCCTGGATCTCCTCCAGGGCGACCAGGTCGGGCGAGCGCAGGTTGGTGACGATGCCCGCCGCGAGGCCGTCGAACTTGCTCTGCGGGTCGGACGGGGCGAGGTTCTCCACGTTGAAGGTGGCGACGGCGAGCTGGCCGGCCGTCGGCGCGGCGGTGACCTCGGCCGCGGTGCCGCCGGAGGTGACCGCCGGGGTCGCCGTGACCTGGAGGGTGAAGTTGCCGAAGGCGTAGTCGAGCACGCCGACCGTGGCACCGGTCAGGGTGTCGCCCACGTTGGCGGTCGGCGTGGGCGCGAGCGCCTTCCCGAGGACGACCCGCTCCGGGTTGCCGTCGTTCGCCTGAAGCAGGATGCCGCCGCGGCTGGTGCGGGTGCCACTGCCCTGCGGGACGACGGGGACCTCGCCGAACTTGTTGGTCGGGCCGACCACGGCCGCGTTGTCGATCTCGACCCGCATGCCCTCCAGGGACTCCCAGAAGTCCAGGCCGTCGGTGGCGGGCTGGAAGTTCCCCGCAGTCTCGACGTCGCCCGAGGTGACGCCGGAGATGACCGCGGACGGGGGTATCCGTCCGCCCTGGCCGACCAGGGTGGCGGCGGGCAGCGGCGCGTTGTGGGCGACCACCGTGACGGTGGGCGCGGTCAGTTCGGTGATCGACAGGTTGGTGGTGCCGCCGGTGCCGCCCGGACGGTACTGGCTGACGGTGGCACTGACCGTGACCGAGTCGCCGACCGCGACCGAGGGCGCGCCGGCGGTGTAGACGTAGACGCCCTCGCTGGTGCCCGGGTCGTTGTCGGGCTGCGGGTCCTGGAACCAGAAGCCGTTGGGGCCGACGGCCGTCACCACCCCGGGCACCGCGCCGACCGCGCTGCCGGCCAGCGGGGAGGTGCGGGCGGCGCCCTGGATGTCGTGGATGCGGGTGCCGCCGGTGTTGCCGCCCCCGCCGGTGGAGGAGGAGTTGCGCGGCGCGGGCGCGCCGATCGCGAAGTCCGCCGCGTTGTCGTCGGTGTCGGTGGCGCCGCCGCCCGTGCGCAGGGCGGCCGTGGTGTTCGACAGGTTGCCGGTCGGCGAGCCCTCCGCGGAGCCGGCGCTGCTGCCGTAGCCGACGAAGTCCTTCACCCCGGGCTGGGTCGCGCAGCCCGAGGCGCAGGTCAGCGCCGTGCCGTTGGTGACGAGGGCGACCTTGCCGGAGGTCGCGGACAGGGCGATCGCGCCGGTGGCGTCCGGCGTCGGCAGCGCGGCGCCCGCACCAGCCCCGGCGGCCTCCTGGACCAGGAGGTAGTGGCCCGGCGCGATCGTCCCGGAGAGGGTGGTCCGCGACCAGCTCGATCCGCTCGCCGACGCGTACTGCACCGTCCAGCCGGTGACGGACACCGTGGTGGTGCCGCGGTTGTACAGCTCGACGAAGTCGTTGGCGTACGGGGCACCGGAGTTGCCGCCACCGCCGTACACCTGGCTGATCACGACGTCGGGCGACGCCGCGTGCGCCACGCCGCCGGGCAGCGCCACCAGCGCCGCCACCACGGCCACGGCGGAGGCCGCCGCCGCCGCCGTTCGGCGCCGAACTCGCGGTGTTCTCCGGGTGGTTCGGGGATCCGAGGTGGTCCGGGGATCCGCCGTGCTCCGGGGATTCGAGGTGCTCCGCATGAGGCTGACTCCTGACCACCGCCGGGCTCGTGGCCCGGCGGTGTGACCACGGATGGGAAAGCTTGGGCGCTGCGGTTCTAGGGCCTGTGTGAGGTTGTGATCAACGAGTCGTTCGTAGGAGGTCGTCGATCCAGATCATCGCGGCGCGGAGGTGGAGGCCGGCGAGGTAGCTGTCGGGTGTCTTGTCGCAGCGGGTGGCGATGCCTCGCCATGCTTTCAGCCTGTTGATC